>CAMYKY010000011.1 GCA_947259165.1 uncultured Acidobacteriota bacterium
GGGGCCATTACGACCGAGAGACGGTCGATCAGATCCTCGGCATCATGGAACAAATTTCAGATGGCCTTGGCTTTGCGCACGACGCGGGGATGGTGCATCGAGATCTGAAGCCGGCCAATATCCACATTACGAAAAAGGGGCAAATCAAGATTCTGGATTTCGGGCTCGTACACGAAGAATCGTCCGACATGACGAAGACCGGGCACATCATGGGAACACCAAACTATATGTCGCCCGAGCAGGTCCAAGGGATGAAAGTCGATCCGCGCTCCGACATCTTCTCGCTCGGCGCGGTGTTCTACGAGCTGCTCACCAGGAAGAAGCCGTTCAGCGCCGACTCGATTCACGCGACGATGTTCAAAGTCGTGCAGGGTGAACGTGAGCCGTTGGCGCAATACACCCACTTGCCCGCCCCTCTCGTTCGCATGGTGGATCGCGCTCTCGACGCGAATCCTGACGGACGCTACAACGACGGCAACGCGTTGCGCGAGCACCTTCGCAACGTCCGCAAAGAAACGACGAGTCAGGCGGGCGCGGACGCGACCATGACCGGCGTAGGCCAAGACGCGACGATCCTCACGCCCGGCGTCGAGCCCGGCTCGCACCCGTCGGCACCTTCCGGAGCGTCCTCAGGACACAGCCGCTCCGGACGGAGCGTTCCTAATCGAACCGGTATGGGAGCCTCGGCATCGGGAAGCCGCGGCGGGACGATGCGGCGCCGCGAGATGACTTCCAATTCGGTCAGCGCTAGTGCGCCGTCTCGTCCTATGGGTCTTTACATCGGGGGCGCCATCGTCGTCGCCGCCATTGCTGGAGCCCTGTTGTATCTCTCGGGGGGGCAAGAGCCTCAAGGACCTAGCGTGGAGGAGCTCGCACAACAGTTGAGCGCAAGCCAGCAGGAGCTCATGCTCCAAAGCCTCGAGGGGCGGGATTACACCGGCGCCATGAGCCAGGCGGAAACCCTTCTTTCCAGCGACCCTCAAAACGCGGAGGCACTTCGGGTCCAGCGTGAAGCCCGCGCAGCGCTCGACGAGATCGACGCGGCAGTCACCCAGGCCCGAGCCGCGCTCGAACGCGGCGCAACCGATGAAGCAGCCGAATCGCTCGCCCGCGTGCTTGCGCTCGATCCGACCCATCCGTTGGGAGCGGAGCTCCACGGTCAACTCAACCAACATTTTCAAAGTCAAGCTGAAGGCGCACGCGCCGCAATGGAAAGCGCAAGAAACGCGGCCTCGTCCGCGGGTGCCGCCTCTCGAGCGGACTTTCGGCAGGCCGACCAAGCGCGTCAGGACGCAGACGCCGATTTCAATCGAGGCGAGTACACGAACTCAGCGCAGAAGTATCTCGCAGCTCGCGACCAGTTCCAGCAAGCTCAGACCGCGCAGCGTCAGGCCGACGCAACACGTCGTCAAAACACCGAACGCGACGCTGCATCGCAAGCCGCTGGGCGACAAGAGTTGCAAGCCGCCGAAACGAAGTGGACTCGACTTCGAAATCGACCCGCCGATGCTGGGCTGACCAACCAACCTTCGTACCAAAGGGCATTGTCGGAAGAAGCCGCCGCCAAACAGCTCGAAAGCTCAGGCGATCTCGCGGGCGCTGCCAGGTCGTACGAGACCGCGAGCTCGTATCTCGAGGCCGCGCGACGAGAGTATGGAGAAGCTCAGACCCGCCGGGCCGATGCAACGCCTGCACCGGCACCGTCGAGCGCACCGGTGACAACCACCGCCCCAGCGACGAGCTCAGCGCCTACGCGCGCCGAGCAGGAGGCGGCTATCCGTCAGACGCTCGCGACCTACGAGCAGGCCATCGAGTCGAAGAATCTCGAGCTTTTCCGGCAGGCGAAACCCAACTTGACGAGCGACGAAGCCAAGCGGCTGACCGACTCCTTCGAAGCCGTTGACTCGCACGATGTCGAGCTCGACATCCGAACCGTCACGATCCAAGGCGATACCGCCACCGCTGAGGCCACCCGCAGCGACGTCATTGTCGTCCGCGGCCGCTCCCAGAACGGGAGCAGTCGCCAGCAAACCTTCGTGCTCCAAAAAGCGGACGGAAACTGGATCATCACTCAAATTCAGTGATTCGTCTGCCCAACCGCCAAGAGGTGCCTTTCATGCTCAAGCAAACTCTGCTAGTCGCTCTCGTGATGTGTTTTGCGTGCGGTCTCGTGTCCGCACAGGAAGACCCGTTCAACGTCGCCGTTCCGATCGACCAGCTGTCGACCATTTTCACGCAGCTCTATGGTCCTGGGGGCCTCGTCGTCGACAGCCTGTCGGTCCTGCCGAGCGGCGACACCCACTCCGCTCATTTCAACAGCGACTTCCAGTCTCAGTTCACGCAGTTCGGCGTCGCGCTCACGAGTCAGCTCGCAGCGGTGCCGCTGCCGTCTCCCGCGTCGGGTCTCACCTACGAGTTCGACTCCGACCTCGGCGTCTTCCAGCGCTCGAGCCAGAGTTTCGGTCCGATTCTCGCGGAACGTGCCGAGACCATCGGTAGTGGCCGCTTCAGTTTCGGCTTCACATTCCAAAACTTCACTTTCGACACGATCGAAGGGCTCGATCTCGACAGCGTCCCGTCCGTCTTCGAGCACGACGACTCGTTTCTAGGCGGCGGTCGGATCGACGTCGTGTCGACGTCGAACTCGATCAGAGCCCGCGTGAATCAATTCACGACTTTCGTCAGCTATGGCATCACCGACAGAGTCGACCTCTCGCTCGCCATTCCCGTCGTCAGCACCGACATGACAGTCGTGTCGACGGCCTTGGTGAACCGTCTCGGAACCGGGGGCAACGACGAAGTGCATTTCTATCGGCAGCAAGGGGATACGATCGGAGACCAGCGCTCGTTTACAGCCTTCGGCAACGCGAGTGGCATCGGGGATCTCACGCTGCGCCTCAAGGGCCGGATGTCCGCGAGCTCCGCGATCGGCCTCGATGTCCGCATGCCGACGGGCGACGAAAAGAATCTGCTCGGCGTCGGCGCGCCCGGCATTCGACCGTTTCTGATCCTGTCGCGCTCGTCGCGAGCTTTCTCGCCCCACGCCAATCTGGGCTACCTCTGGAACGGCTCGAGTGTCCTCGCCGGCGACCCGTTGACCGGTGTGTCCGCCGACCTTCCCGACCAAGCGACCTACGTGATCGGCGCAGACTTCGGTGTGAGCGAGCGGTTTACGTTCGTGATCGATATTCTCGGAAACTATTTGATCGACGCGCCGCGACTCATCCAGACCGAGTTCCAAGGGCGGGACGGGTCGACGACGTTTCCCACGGTCGCATTCGAGAATCAAAGCTACAACTTGCTCAGCGGTGCCGTCGGTTTCAAGCTGAACGTCGTGGAGAGCCTCCTCATCGACATGAACATCTTGTTCAACCTCGACGACAACGGCCTCCGGGACAAGATCACGCCGCTGATTGGGTTCGAGTACGCTTTTTGAGGAGCCGAAAAAGCTTTCACCACGGAGGCACGGGGCCTTTTTCAGCCGTGGACCACGCGGCCTTTCTTCACGACGGTGGTCACGGTGTTGCGGCCGACTTGGTACAACCACTGATCCACGCTGGTCGCATCGAGCAAGACTAGGTCGGCCTGCATACCCACTTCGATGCGGCCGAGTCGGGACCCACGGTCGAGGGCCGCGGCAGCGTTCACGGTGGCTCCGATGAGGGCTTCGGACGGGGTCATTTTGGCTTGCGTGCACGCAATCGAGAGCACGAGCGGCAAGGACTCGACGACCGAGGAGCCGGGGTTGTAGTCGGTCGAGACCGCGATCGGGATCTTGTGCTCGAGGAGCCTGCGGGCAGGAGCCTGAGCCACGCCGAGGTAGAAGGAGCAGCCCGGGATGACTCCAGCGATGACCTCAGCTTCCGCCAGGGCGGCCATGCCGCCGTCGTCGAGGTGCTCGAGATGCTCAGCGGTGACGGCACCGACTTCCGCCGCGAGACGAGACGCGCCCATCTGCGTGATCTGGTCGGCGTGGATCTTCGGCCGGAGGCCATGCTCCTTGCCTTTTGCGAGCACGCGGCGAGACTCGTCCACGGTAAACGCCGACTCTTCGCAAAAAACGTCGCAAAACTCCGCAAGGCCCTCGCTCGCGACGCGCCCCAGGAGCTCGTCGCTGACGACGAGGTCGACGTACGCGTCTCGTCGTTGTCGATACTCCGTCGGCAGCGTGTGCGCCGCGAGATAGGTTGCAACGAGCTCAATTGGCTGCAGCTCGGATAGCGCGCGTACGGCTTCGAGCATCTTGATTTCGTCGGCTACGTTGAGCCCGTAGCCACTCTTCACTTCCACCGTCGTGACGCCGTAAGACAGCATCCTCGCAAGACGAGGTAGTGCAAGCTCCACGAGCTCGTCGAGACTCGCCGCACGAACGGCGGCTACCGTCCGTTGGATCCCACCACCCGCTTGGGCGATCTCGAGATAGCTCTTCCCCGCGCACCGCATCGCGAACTCATCCTCACGCGTCCCCGCGAACACCAGGTGGGTGTGAGAATCGATGAGCCCGGGAACGACGAGACCACCCCGCGCGTCAATAGTGTCACCGTCACCGGGGGGCGGACTCCCCGTTCCGTAATCGACGATAAGCCCGCCGTCGACCCGAACGTACGCCCCATGGAGCGACCGAATCTCACAGTCGTTCCGAATAGGCGCACCGGGAGCCCCAGGAACAAAGAGCTCTCCAATGTTGTCGATAACGATCATTGTTGAATGAAAGCTAGGTTTGCGTCCGACCGTATGCCGTATACCGAAACCCTCACGGCGAAATGCCGCGTCGCTACGGCATCTTGATCCCACGCTCCCTACCGACGTCGATCGCGCGCTCGTAGCCCGCGTCGATGTGACGAAACAGTCCCATCGCCGGATCGGCCGTGAGCACGCGCTCGAGTCGCTTCGCGGCGGCGGCGGTCCCGTCGGCGACGATGACTTGACCCGCGTGGATGGAGTATCCGATCCCGACGCCGCCACCATGATGGACGCTGACCCACGTCGCGCCGCACGCCGTGTTGAGAAGAGCGTTCAAAATGGGCCAATCCGCTATCGCGTCCGAGCCGTCTTTCATCCCTTCCGTTTCTCGATACGGAGACGCGACCGACCCGCAGTCGAGATGGTCGCGCCCGATCACGATCGGCGCCTTGACTTCTCCCTTGGCAACGAGGTCGTTGAAGACGAGTCCCATTTTCGCGCGCTCGCCGTAAGATAACCAGCAAATGCGCGCCGGCAATCCCTGAAATTGGACCTTCTCGCGTGCGAGGCGGATCCAGCGAGCCAAGTGCTCGTTGTCGGGAAACGTCTCGAGCACGGCATCGTCGGTGCGAGCGATGTCGGCAGGGTCTCCCGACAGAGCCACCCAGCGAAAAGGACCCGAGCCTTCACAAAAAAGCGGCCGAATGTACGCTGGGACGAAGCCGATGATATCGAGCGCGTTGTCGACGCCGGCCGCGATCGCCTGACCGCGGATATTGTTGCCATAGTCGAAGGTCGTGGCACCGCGTTTTTGAAGCTCGAGCATCGAGAGCACTTGTTCTGCCATCGTTCGCATCGACTCACGGATGTAGCGATCAGGGTCGTCACCACGCAGCGAGAGTGCCTCGTCATAGCTCATCCCGTTGGGAACGTATCCATTCAACTCGTCGTGCGCCGACGTCTGATCGGTTAACACGTCGGGAGTGAAATCGCGGGCGATGAGCTCGGCGAGCATGTCGGCCGCATTGCCGCGATACCCCACCGAGAGCGCTTCTTTGCGTCGCACCGCCTCCTCGCACCAGCGTAGTGCTTCGTCGAGATCCGAGCTCGCCCGATCGAGATAGGCCGTTTCGAGGCGCCGCTCGAGGCGCGAGGGGTCGATCTCCGCGGCGAGGCACACGCCGCCGTTCATCGTGACCGCCAACGGCTGCGCCCCGCCCATGCCGCCAAGCCCGGCGGTGACAACGAGCCGTCCGGCCAAGCTGTCGCCGAAATGCTGCCGCGCACAGGCGCCGAACGTTTCGTAGGTTCCTTGCAAAATCCCCTGACTACCGATGTAAATCCAGCTGCCCGCCGTCATTTGGCCATACATCGTGAGGCCTAGAGCCTCGAGTCGACGAAACTCCTTCCACGTCCCCCAGTGGGGCACCAGCAAAGAGTTGGCGATCAGCACGCGCGGCGCGTCGGGATGGGTCCGCGCGATGCCGACCGGACGGCCTGACTGCACGAGCAGCGTTTCGTCCGAGCCGAGGTTCTCGAGCGCACCGAGAATGCGGTCGTAGTCGTTCCACGTTCTCGCAGCTTTCCCGGTACCGCCATAAACAACCAAGTCTTCCGGTCGTTCCGCGACCTCGGCGTCAAGGTTGTTCTGGATCATTCGATACGCCGCTTCCTGCGGCCAGTCTTTGCACGTGAGCTGTGTACCTCGAGG
The DNA here is from genome assembly GCA_947259165.1 of uncultured Acidobacteriota bacterium. Lineage (GTDB taxonomy): Bacteria > Acidobacteriota > Vicinamibacteria > Marinacidobacterales > SMYC01 > CAMYKY01. Next base: position 6,395 of record CAMYKY010000011.1, read on the forward strand.
CGCGCGAATGTTCCGCGCGCGCGCGGTGCGCGTCTCCGTAGTCATAACAGTGCTCCTTGGTCGCCCAGGGTGTGCTCGACGACGTCAATGACCGTGCCCGACACGACGAGCTGCGTCGCGGCAGCGATGTCCGGGTAGTGCGCCCGATCCTGCTCGTAGCGCGGCACGCTCTCCCGCAACCGAGCGTGCACCGCCTCGAGGGCCGGGGAGCTTCGCAGAGGCCGGCGAAACTCGAGCGCCTGCGCGCAACTGAGCAGCTCGATCGCGAGTATTTGCGCAAGATTCCTGGCAACCTCGTTCGTCTTACGCGCGGCGGTCACTCCCATACTGACGTGATCTTCCTGGTTCGCCGATGTGGGAATACTGTCCACGCTCGCTGGGTGTGAGTAGGTCTTGTTCTCCGAAGCCAACGCTGCCGCGGTCACTTGCGGGATCATGAATCCGGAGTTCAATCCGCCTTCTTCGACGAGAAAAGCCGGAAGGCCGGACAAATCGGGATTGACCAAGCGCTCGACCCGACGCTCGCCGATCGCACCGAGCTCGGCGAGCGCGATCGTCAGGAAGTCCGCGGCCAAAGCCACCGGCTGACCGTGGAAGTTCCCACCGGAGAGGACGTCACCTCCGTCGACGAAGATCATCGGGTTGTCGGTAGCACTGTTGATCTCAGTCTCAACTACCCCTCGGACGTAGCCGAGGGCGTCTCGCGCCGCGCCGTGAACTTGCGGCATACAGCGAAGCGAGTAGCTGTCTTGCACGCGCTCGCACGCTTCATGCGATTCGCGAAGCTCGCTCCCCTCGAGAAGTCGCCGCAAGTTACTTGCCGAGGCGATCTGTCCCGGGTGCGGTCTCGCCTCGTGAATCCTGGGATCGAACGCCACATCGGTTCCAAGAAGCGCATCGAGCGTCAGTGCGCCGATGACGTCCGCCGATCGAACGAGCCGGCTCGCCATGTTGACGGCGTTCGCAAGAAGCGCCGAGATCACTTGGGTGCCGTTGATGAGCGCCAAACCGTCTTTGGGACGAAGCGCCGTCGGGCTCAATCCTGCTCGCTCGAGAGCATCCTCACCCGAAAGCCTTTCGCCCCGATAGCGTGCTTCGCCCTCTCCGATGAGCACGAGCGCAACGTGCGCAAGCGGCGCAAGATCGCCGCTCGCGCCCACCGAACCCTTCTTAGGGATGACAGGATGGACCCCAGCGTTGAGCATGCCCAACAGCGCGTCGAGCGTCTCGGGGTTGACACCGGAAAAGCCCGACGCGAGTGCGTTGATGCGCAGCAGCAGAATGGCTCGAACCACGTCCTCGGTAAACGGCTCGCCCACGCCTGCCGCATGGCTGCGGACCAGGTTCAGTTGGAGACGTTCGAGATCAGCGGGAGAGATGACGACGTTTTTGAAATTCCCGAAACCGGTGTTGATCCCGTAGACGACTGCATCACCCGACAGGATGTTTTCCACGACTTGCCGTGACGAGCGCACGCGCTCGTGTGCCTTTTCGGACAACGACACTTGCTCGCCGCGAAACGCAACACGCTCGAGCTCTTCGAGCGTGAGGTTTTGTCCGGTCAGCTCAACCGTCATGGACTCAATCTTATCCGCTTTTCCACCACCGAGGCACGAAGCACACGGGAAAACATCAACGGCGCCGGTGCCTCCTTGGTGAAAAAACGGTAATTTTTCTCACAGGAGTGTTACATCGTCGTCCGGAAAAAATACACGGTTGCGAGGGTTTCTCACTACGAGTCTCGAGCCCAGATGATTATCGGGAGGGTAGAAATCCTTTGGCTGCGGCGCTTTCGGCGGGTGGCTCGGCATGGCAGCGAAATTGCTTTGACTCATCGTTAAGTCGAGGGGGGAAACGATGGGGAGCCGCCACTGGATCTGCGGTCTTTGCCTCGCTGTTTTCTTGTTCGCTCGCGTGGGGGAAGCTCAATGGCGGGATCCGAAGCTCATCGCCGGGCAAGTGGGTTTCAACATTGCCGTGAGCTTCGTCGGCAAGATGGTCGTCCATCACGAACCCCCCGGCAGAGCCTTCAAGCAAGCTCTTAAAGAAGGCTCCGTTTCCGGTTTGTTGGCACATACCGGCTATACCATCGCGGGGCGGAATCCAAACTATGCTCTCGTTGGTAAAACGCTCGTGCAAAAATCGAGTTTGACCACACGACGTTCCATCAACGGACTTCCGGTCTTCGACGACACTTTCTATAGCCACTGGGAGCTCACGCACTCGTTCGTCCACTTCAAATGGGACGGCTCGCCGCACGTTCAGCTCGACGCCATCAACGCGGCCTTCTCGGCGTACTATTTGTTCTCTCCCGATCAATACGCATTCGACGCACGCAGGTCACTTCTGAGTGGGAGCGTCGTCTTCGTGAACCACGATCCTCCCCCTGGCCTGCGAGGCTATTACGTGCCCGGCGTCATTTGGATCGACACCTCCCGCGACGATGCGCAGTGGGTGCTATCGCACGAAATCGTTCACAGTCTCCAGTCAGAACGAGGCTCGGCCATCAAGGAATGGCACTACGAGAACATTCGCTTCAACTGGCTCGTGTTTGCGTCGGGAGTTCCCGCATTTCTTGCCGGATGGCCCGAGCACGATACCCGCTGGCACGAGATCGAGGCGGACGAGTACGCGGGCTCGGAAAGGCTCCGATCGACCGAGACTAGAGCAAACTCAGGCGGCGCATCCACACCGCGAGCAGTACGACGCCGACGGTAGTGAGCCCCACCAACATGCCAACCCAAAGACCCGACACTCCCCACCCGAGGCCGAAGCAAAGCCAGTAACCTGCGGGGAGCCCCAGGATCCAATAGCCGACCAGACCGGCGACCATCGGCGTTCGGGTGTCACCCAGTCCGCGGAGGATCCCGGCGGTCACAACCTGAAGTCCGTCGAAAAGCTGAAAAAACCCAGCGACGTAGAGAAGCGAAACGCCCACGGCGAGCACGTTCGCGTCACCGGTGAACAAGTTGATGATGGGGCCTGGGAAGACAAACAGGGTGAGGGCGGCGAGAGCCATGAACCCGACGCCGAGCACGATGGCCAGCCACCCTCCATGCCGAACGCCGTCGCGATCCCCCGCCCCCATTGCGAGGCCCACGCGGATCGCGCCAGCGGACGAAACGCCTAGGGGCACCATGAACGTCGTCGCGGCCACGCTCAAAGCAATCTGATGTGCGGCCAAAGACGCGGCGTCGAGCCGACTCGCCAGCGCAGTGGCGACGCTAAACAGCCCCATCTCGAGGGTGATGTGCAACGCCGCGGGTAGGCCGAGGGCGAAGAGATCTCGGAAGCGCGACCACTCGAAGCGGAAAGAGGTCTCGAACAAACCGTGACCTTCCTTCTTTTCGAACCAAACGATCGCTCCGAGAAGCACCACGGCCATGAAAGTACGTGAGGAGAACGTCGCCCATCCCGCGCCCACGACTCCGAGGGCAGGCAGACCCCATTTCCCGAACACGAGTCCCCAGTTCGTGAGCGCATTGACGACGTTGGCCACAACGAGAACGGCCATCACCGCTGTCTCGTGCCCGGTGGCCTGGAGAAACCGACGCGTCGCCGCATAAAGAAGCAACGGAAGAAGGCTCCACATGACCGGCTTGAGGTAGGGAACCGTCAACTCGAGAACCGCGGGATTGATACCGAAACCAGGGAGGGCTCGTATCACCACCACCAAGATCCCCGTCAGCGGGAGTGTCAGGATCAACGCCGCGTAGATTCCGTGGATCAACGAGCGGTGACAGTCTCGAAGTCGGCCGGCGCCGAACGCTTGCGAGATCAGCGTGTCGAGGCCAAGCAGCATCCCCATCCCGAAAATGGTGACGCCGAGAAATATTCCCGAGCCGAGACTGACGGCGCCGATGGCTTCGGCGCTGAGTCGTCCGACCATCAACGTGTCCACCGTCGCCATCGCGGTCCACCCGAGCTCCGCAAAAACCACGGGGATTGCAAGACGCAGCATCGGCCAAAGCTCGCGGCGCATTGATGACGGCGAGGACGACAAGGACGGAAAAACGGGCAACCTCACACGCTAGCCAGCTAGGTGGCCGCGAGCTCCTCGAGGGACAGGCGCAGCGCTTCGAGCGCGGCGCTTATCTCGGGGTCTTGAACCCAACCGAGGTGCCCCAAGCGCACGATGGAGCCTCGGAGCTTTTCTTGCCCGCGTGCGTAGACGGTATCGTGCTCCGTGCGCAGATGTTCGATAAGATCCGGTTCGCTGACACCATCGGGAACTCGAATTGCGGTGACCGTGGGTGACGGGTGGCTGTCATCCGCGAACAGCTCGAGTCCCATGGAGCGCACGGCCGAGCGCGCGTCTTCCGCAATCCTACGATGACGCTCGAACGCTCCCGCCGGAGTTTCCCGAAGCATGAAATCGAGCGCCACATCGAGGCCGAACACAATGGGAAGCGAAGGCGTGAAGGGAAAGCTGCCATTGTGCTGGGCGTCACGATAACGCCGTAAGTCGAAGTAAAACCGCGGCATCGCGGCTCGCTCACACGCCTCCCAAGCCTTCGCAGACCAACACAAGATCGCCATCCCCGGTGGCACGCCCCACGCCTTTTGGGAACCGGAAACGACGACGTCGATTCCGAGCGAATCGATCGCAAGGGGCATTGCGCCTAGGCTCGAAACCGCGTCGACACACAACAGCGCGTCGCTTTCCTCGTGAACGACGTCGCTGAGCTCCTCGATCGGGTGCCGGATCGCCGTGGACGTCTCATTGTGGGTGAGGAGCACTGCGCGGCACGAGCTCTCCTCCCGGAGCGCACGACGCAACACATCAGGCTCCAATGCTCGGCCCCACTCGACGTCGATACGGCGAACCGACGCGCTGTAGGCTCGAGCGACTGAACAGAAGCGTTTGCCAAACACGCCGGCGTCGACGCCGATGACACGATCGCCTGGGCTCAGAACATTTTGGACGGCCGCCTCGAGCCCGCCGGTACCGCTCGCGGTGACGAGCAGCACATCGTGCTCGGTGGCAAGAAACCGCTTCAGCTTGCCGATCAACCCATTGGCCAACGTGGCCATCTCCGGACCTCGGTAATGCATCATCGGGCGCGAGACCGCCTCGAGAACCTCGTCTCGGCACGGCGTGGGTCCAGGAATTCGCAAATTCGACAAATCAAAACCCTCGTTGGAGTCTCGCCATACTAAAGGATCTCGGCCGAACCACCAGAGCTCTTTCTCGAAGTCTCGAAACCCGCACACCGAGTTTTCTTGAACCACTTCGGTTTCAGGTTCGCGGCGTCTTACAACGGCGTGCGATCCACGACGCGATCTATCAATTCATCGCATCCGATTTTTCGAGAATGTCGATCACCTGAGCCCGTCGCAACGGCTAAGCCGCCAACCCCTGACCTATCGCGACTTCACGAGCTCCGCCACTGCCTCGAGCTCCGGCGTGAGGAGTGCGAGCTCCTCAGTCAGCTCGGCCAGCACTGCCTCGCATTCGGCGCGCGGTTTGGATCGCACCCGCGTCTCGAGGTCGAGCGTAAGCGAAGCGGCGCGTTGGGCCGACAGGGTCAGGAGCGAGCCTTTGAGTCGATGGGCCAAGCGTTCAACCGCCGCGGAATCTTGTGCCAACAACGCATGGTCGATGGCCTCGAGGGTTCCCGGCGTTTCCTGGAGGAAAAGGACAACGAGCTCCGCGAGGAGAGCAGCGTCCCCATTCGTGCGTGCTAGCGCCGCGGCGCGGTCGAAGCGCGGGTTGCGCACGCGTCCAAACGGTCTCGCCAAACAGCGACGCATCACCGTAACGAGATCTTCTTCCTCAAAGGGTTTGGACAAGAACGCGTCCATCCCCGCTTGATGGCACCGCTCGCGGTCGACATCGCGCGCTTCTGCCGTCACGGCGATCAGTGGCAAGTGCTCGCCCGTCCCCGCTTCTCGTGCCCGGATCGCGCCGGCAAGAGCCAGACCGTCGACCTCGGGCATTTGAACGTCGAGCAGCCCCAGGTCGAATTTCTCGCGTTTGAGAAGCTCGAGCGCCTGGTGGCCGTTGGTTACCGCTACTACCTCGCACCCAATCCTCTCGAGCATGGCGACGACGACGGTTCGGTTGACCGGATGATCCTCGGCCAACACCACGCGGATTCCACCGAGCGCCAAGCGGTCCATGTTCTGGGTTTGGACATCTTCGGGCGTCTCGACCGTGGCGCCCCGACGAATGATCTCCATGGCTCGGAGCAGGTGGGTCGGAGCGACGGGTTTGGTCAGGTAACCGAGAAAGCCATGCTCGCGCAGGACCTCGGTATCCACGTGCTCGTGAGCGAGCGTCATCAACACGGCCGGGACACGGTTTCGAGCCTGGAGCTTTCTCGCCAATGCCCACGTGTCGACACCCGGGATGTGCGAATCGATGAGCAAGAACGAAAACGGCCGTTCGCGCTCGTTCCTATCGAGCGCCGATGCCTCATCGGAGGCGACGGCGACAGTGAACCCCCACGCCATCATCTGTTTCTCGAGAGCGATCCGTTGCGCGCGAGAGTCGTCAACAACGAGGACGTCGAACGCGGGAAAGGCATCCGTCGGCGCCGTATCATCCCCCATGGCCGCGCCGGGCCGCAGCTCGAACCGGGCACTGAAGTAGAAAACGCTCCCGCCTCCCGCCGCTGCCTCCAGCCCGATCTCGCCGCCCATCCGGTCCACGAGATCTTTTGCGATCGCGAGCCCGAGGCCGACCCCGCCTTCTGCGATCGAGCGCGACGGCGCGCGCTCGTCCCGTTCCCCTTGAGAGAACGCCTCGAAGATGCTTCGCCGCTGCTCTTTCGCAACGCCCACACCCGTGTCGCTCACGCTGAAGCGGAGAACGGCGACGTCCGGAGCGAGCTCCAACAGCGATACCGTGACGGCCACTTCCCCTTCTCGCGTGAACTTGATCGCGTTCACGAGCAAATTCGTCAGCACTTGTCGCAGGCGGCTCGGATCCCCAACTACTTCCTCGGGCACGTCCGGCTCCACCCAGAACGCGAGCTCGAGCCCGGACAGGTGGGCTTGCGGGGCCAGGCTTCGCACCGTTTCCCGCACCCACTTCCGAAGGCGAAACTCTTCGCGCGCGAATTCCAGCCCGCCCGAGCGTATTTTGGAGTAGTCGAGAATGTCGTTCATCAACCGGAGCAACGACTGTCCGGAGGATTTGATCGACTCGAGATACTCGCGCTGCTGCGGCGTGGGTTGCATCCTCATCAGAAGCTGCGTCAAGCCGAGTATTCCGCTCAAGGGTGTTCGAATCTCGTGGCTGATGCTTGCCAGGGGCACGGAAGCGTCTTCGGCCCGCTGCGAGGTCCGGAGTCGACGCACTCCAGAAACGACGCCTTGGGAGACTAGAACCGAGACCAGGAGCGCGGCGAAATCAGGGAGTATCGTAGCGAGCGCCAAGGTGCACACCGCGGCGATCACAGCGGCATAGAGCGTGTCTCGGAATTGCATGATCCTGGAGCGGCGGCGCTATCGTCTTATCGGCGATTGCGGGGGATCCTTTAACGGCCCTTGTCGTTCCCGTTCCCGTTCCCGTGAACGATGTTCCTCCAACGGCCCCAGAAGTCGTTCAACTCGGATACAAAACGAACAAAGAGCAAGACCTCGCGTTTCGTTGTTCCGGGAACGGGAACGGGAACGGGGACGGGGGACGGATCCGGCCCAAACAGCTCAGAACACGACACTTCCGGAAACGGCGGGGCTTCCGTGTTATAGTAACGCCCCCACTCGACAGGAACTTTCGATACGGGATAAGCCTTGTGACCACCCCTCTCGATCGCTCACAAATCGAAGCCATTATCCCGCACCGAGAGCCATTTCTTCTCGTGGATTCGGTCATCGAGATCGAGCCCCTGAAACGGATTGTGGGCGAGCTTCATGTCGACGCCACGATCCGGTTCCTGTCGCGACGCGACGCAGGCGTATTCCTACCCTCGACGGTGCTTGCGGAGTCCATGGCGCAAGTGGGGGCGATCCTGGTGCTGCATCCGGAAGAGAACCGGGGACGAACCATTTATTTTCGGTCGATCGAGAAAGCCGAGTTCGACGGCCACGTCCGACTGGGCCAAACCGTACGCATCGAAGCCGAGGTACGCCGGACCCGAGCGCGTTTCGGAAGGCTGGCGGTCACTGCGATGGTAGGGGACAACGTTGTCGCCAAGGGCACGATGAGCTTCGCTCTCGGCTCATGACGAGCCGTACCCTGCGAAGAACAACGGACGGTTCGAGAGATAGGTCGCGAATCGGCCAAAGTCCATGGCCCGCCCAGCGTGTGGCCTCGAGCCGGAGGTCTATGGGCGAACGCCCACGGAGGATTCCTCGATGGCGCATAACTAGCTTTGAATAAAAGGCTTATCATCCCTTCCGGCTGGCACGTCACTTGGCTGAGATTGAATCTGTCTTGCTCTCGAGTGCGCCGCGTGGCTACTCCGCCGCGACCGCTCGCGGGAACAATCCTTCGAGCTGACTCAGGATGGAGGCATCCTTCACGATGCCTGCGAACGTCTCGACGTCGATCGTTTGGTGAGCGTCCGAGTAGGCCGTGTCCGGATGCGAATGGACCTCCATCATCAGACCGTGGGCGCCCGCGGCCAATCCCGCGCGCGCCAAGGGTCGTACCCGGTCGCGCTTGCCGACTCCATGAGACGGATCGACGAGCACCGGCAAATGGGTCCTTTGCCGCGCGAGGGGCACGACGTTCAAGTCGAGAGTGTTCCGGGAGTGGTTATTGAACGTACGTACCCCGCGCTCGCACAAGATAACGTCGGGGTTCCCCTCGGCGAGGAGGTACTCGGCCGCCATGAGCCATTCCTCGAGCGTCGCCGAGATCCCGCGTTTGAGAAGCACCGGCCGCTTCAGCTCACCCAGTTTTTTCAAAAGTGCGAAGTTTTGCATGTTCCGCGCTCCGATCTGGAGGATGTCGACATGCTCGGCAACCTTCTCGGCGAGGGACGCGTCGGTGACTTCACTCACGACGGGAAGCCCGATCTCGTCCTTCACTCGCTGAAGCGTATGCAACCCTTCCTCGCCTAGTCCCTGAAACGAATAGGGACTCGTGTGCGGCTTGTACGCACCCGCTCGGAAGATGTGCGCACCCGCCGCCCGGACGCGGCGAGCCACCTCGAGCGTGCGCGCTTCAGTCTCCACGCTGCACGGGCCCGCAATAAACGTTGGGGCCTCACCGCCGACAGCCACGCTGCCAATTCGTACCACGGTGTCGTCGGGATGGACCTCTCGGCTCACGAGCTTGTAGGGCTTGGTCACCGGAATACACTCGAGAACACCAGCCATCTGGTTCAATAACGCAGACTCGACCGGCCCCTTGTTGCCGGTGATACAGATCGCCGTACGGTTTTCTCCTGGTCCCGGAAGCGGCGCGTAACCCATTCGCCGAATTTGCTCCTCGACGGCGTCGCACTGCTCGTCGGTGCTGCCTTGTTGCATGATGATCAGCATCGGCCTGTCCTTTCTCGTTCCGCTTTCCTTTGTTTACTGTCCCGCGGTGACCAATGGGCCAAGCGCCTCCGAAAACGCCGCGAGGAGGCGATCGCCTCGCGCGTTCTCGTCGATGACGTTCGCAAGGTAGCTCCCCACGACGGCGAGGCGCGCCCCGGCGGCGAAGACTCGGCGAATCTGCTCAGGCTTCGACAACCCGAACCCCACGCAGAGGGGATTGTTGAGCTGCCAAGCGGTGCGTGCGACCAGCGCTTCGACCTCGTCGAAGCCGGCGCCGCGCACACCGGTCACGCCTTGATGAGCCACCAGATACACGAAGCTCGTCGCTGCAGCGTCGATCCGCTTCAGCCGGTCCGACGAGGTCAGGGGGCCAACCAACTGGACGTGTCCCAATCTCGCTCTACGGCACGCTTTCTTGAGCGGTGCACTCTCCTCGAGACAGACGTCCGGCACGAGCAGAGACGAGGCCCCGGCTTCCACGACCTCTTCGCAAAAACGGTCGAAGCCTCGGGCGTGGACCAGGTTCGCATAGACCAAAAGGTTCAACGGTGTTTTGGGGCACGCGTCGTGGATGCGACCGAGGATCTCCATCGCTTTCGTCGTCGACGTCCCATTCTCCAGCGCTCGTACATCAGCCTTTTGGATCGCAGGACCATCGGCAACAGGATCCCCGTAGGGAAAACCGATCTCGAGCATGCCAGCACCACAGGCAACGGCGGCCTTCGCAAGCGCAACCGAAAGCTCGGGTGTGGGATCGCCCAAGACAAGAAACGGGCTCACCTGGGGTGCTTCGCGAAGAGCTCGCTTCAGCCGGCTTGGGCCGCCGCGGCTCGTGAGCATCATTCGCTCGCCCCCAACTTCCTCTGCGCGTAGTGAGCGTAGTAGTTGTCGAGGTCTTTGTCACCCCGACCACACAGGTTCATCAGGACCCGTGAGCGTGCCGGAAGCTCGTCGTCTCGGACGGCTTTGAGCAAGAATGCGAGCGCGTGGGCGGGCTCGAACGCCGGGATGATCCCTTCGAGCCGGGAGAAGGTTTCGAACGCGTCGAGCGCTTCATCGTCGTTAATCGCGAGATAGCGCGCCCGACCCGCGTCTCGCAAGTAGGCGTGCTCGGGTCCCACGCCGGGATAATCGAGACCCGCAGAAACACTGTGAGGCTCGAGGATTTGGCCCTCGTCGTCCTGGAGCACGCTGGTTCGCGCCCCATGAAGTAGGCCCGTGCTACCCGCGACCAGGGTCGCTCCGTGTTGCCCGCTTTCGAGTCCAAGTCCACCCGGCTCGAGCCCGATCAGTTGCACCCGTTTCTTCGGAACGAACGCGTGGAAGATCCCGATCGCATTGCTGCCACCCCCGACGCACGCCACGACCGCGTCGGGCAGGCCGCCTTTGAGCTTGCGCCATTGGGAAATCGCCTCGCGGCCGATAATCGCTTGGAAGTCCCGGACGAGGCGTGGAAATGGGTGAGGCCCGCACACGGTGCCTAGCAGGTAGTGCGTGGTCTCCAAATTCTGAGTCCAGTCTCGCAGCGCGTCGTTGATGGCATCTTTGAGGGTGCGGGCGCCCGAAGTCACGGGAACGACGCGCGCCCCGCAAAGCTCCATGCGTTTCACATTCGACGCCTGCCGTTCCATGTCCTTTTCGCCCATGTAAATGACGGCATCGAGCCCGAGCCTGGCCGCCGCCATCGCCGTCGCAGCGCCGTGTTGCCCAGCACCCGTCTCGGCGATAACGCGCCGCTTGCCCATGAACTTCGCCATCAACGCTTGACCGGCAACGTTGTTGGTCTTGTGGGCGCCGCCGTGGAGCAGGTCTTCACGCTTCATGACGACGTCGAGCCCGCACGCTTCCGAAAACGCGGGGGTGGTCAAAAGCGGAGTGGGACGCCCCGCCCACTCGCCCAGCAGCTCGCTCAGAGCCAGCTTGAATTCTCGACTCGTGACGATCTCTTTTCTGGCACGCTCGAGCTGTTCGAGCGCCGGCACCAGAAGCTCAGGAACATAGCGCCCGCCGTACTCTCCGAACGGGCCAATCTTCGGCACCAGGGTGGTTGCCATCACGCCACCTCCTCGAACAGCTCCCGCAGCTTGTTGTGATCCTTCACCCCGGGCGAGCTCTCCACCCCGCTCGCGAGGTCAATCCCGTAGGGGTGGTGCCTCAAAAGCGCACCGACATTGTCCGGCTGAATCCCTCCGGCAATGAAGGTCGCATCCGGCGCCCGCTCTCCCAAGAGCGCCCAATCGAAACGACGGCCCGACCCGCCGCCGCCCACGTCGACGAGCGCCGGTCGCGCGTGGGTGGGTGGAGGCTCGAATACCGGCAAGCTCAACGCGTCTTCTTCCATGCCATACACCCGATACACACGAAAGCCTTCCGAGGCGACCGCGTACACATCAGTTTCGAGCGCGCTATAGAGCTGAACCCCCTTAGCGCCCGAGAGCTTCGCATCCCGGATCACTTGTTGAAGCGGGATATCTTTGAAGACAAACACGGTTTCGGCTTTCCCTTCAGCGCCCGCGAAGACGTCGCGCGCTCGCTCGGGGCTGAGAGAACGCGGCGAGGACTCGGTCCGAACCGCACCGATGTGAGTCGCTCCCAACGCCACCGCGAGGTGGGCGTCTTCGGGACGGGTGAGGCCGCAGATCTTGACGAACGGTTTCACGTACGGACCTCCTGGCTAATCTCGCCGATCAGCGACGCCGGAGCGTCGAGCTTCATCAGTGCCGAGCCCATGAGGACGGCATCGGCCAAACCCCGCACCTCCCGGACGTCGTCAGCGGTGAGATAACCGCTTTCGGCAACGACGACACGTTCCACCGGCACGTCGGAGAGCAGACGCGGCGCGAGGCTTCGATCCATCTCGAGGGTGTCGAGGTCGCGGTTGTTCACGCCGATCACCGCGTCCTCGATAGCAAGGGCAGCGTCGAGCTCGCGTGTGTTATGGCACTCGACCAGCGGCGTGAGGCTGAGCTCGGCAGCGAGAGCCGCAAGCTCGAGAAGCTCGCTGCGTGCAAGACACCGGACAATCAACAAAACGGCACTGGCGCCGAGATGCGCGGCTTCGCGCACCTGGGCCGGGTCGACGATGAAGTCTTTCATGAGCACGGGCAGCGAAACGGTCGCTGCAGCGTTTTCGAGATCATCGTACGAACCACGAAACCGGGTCGGCTCGGTGAGCACACTCAGCGCCGCCGCACCGGCTCGTTCGTACTTGACGACCTGCTCGATCAAACTGCGCTCAGCGATGTCGCCAAGGCTCGGGCTCGCTTGTTTGTACTCCGCGATCACTGCGACCGACCCCTTGCCTCGAAGCGCCTCGCGAAAGCTTGGACGCTCGCTCCGCTCATTAGGTCCATTGAGCTCATTCGAGTCTGGTGGCTCACGGCGAGGCAGTGTCTTTGCCCGAACGCGCGCTCCCTCGACGAGATCTTCGATGAGCCCCATCAGCCGCCCACCTTCGGCTTTTCCGTCTCGCCGGCCGCAAGCCGCTGGCTCGTTTCGGCGTAGCGCGCGAGCACGCGGGCCGCGCTAGCGTTGTCGAGTACTTCTCGCGCGACCGACAGCCCTTCGGCTAGGTCCTTCGTCAGCCCCGCAACCACCAACGCGGCCGCCGCGTTCAACGCCACCACGTCCGCTTTCGGTCCGGTCTCACCGCTCAGCACCGCTTGCAGGATGCTAGCGTTGTCTTCGACCTCACCGCCCTTCAGAGCATCGATCGGCGCCGAGGCAAGGTCGAGGTCTTTGGGGTCCAACGTGAACGATTCCACCTTACCCTCATTGACGAAATGCCCGCGCGTGATTGCGTGGAGCCCGATCTCGTCGAGGCCTTCGCAGTGGATCACGAGAGCACTTTCCGTTCCGAGCTCGAGCAGCGCCTCCGCCATCACTCTAGTCATACTCGGATCATAAACACCCATGAGCTGGCGCTGGGCGAGCGCCGGGTTCGCTAATGGACCGAGCAGGTTGAACAGCGTGCGCACCCCGAGTGCCTTTCGCACCGGGGCAACATTCGCCATCGCCGGATGGAACACCGGTGCGAACAAGAACGCAAAGCCGGTCGAGTCGAGGCACGTGCTCACCGCCTTCGGGCCAAGGCTGAGTGCGGCACCGCTCGCTTCCAAGACATCGGCACTCCCCGCTTTGGACGACACGCTCCGGTTCCCATGCTTGGCGACAGCGCCTCCTGCAGCGGCGACGACGAGAGCGGCCGCGGTCGAGATATTGAAGGTTCCAGTGCGGTCGCCTCCCGTACCGCACGTGTCGATGAGCGGTTGGACTTCCGTTTGCACGGCCAGGCGATGGGCGCGCATGGCGCGGGCACAAGCGGCAAGCGTGGGAGCGTCGGGTTCGCGAACGCGAAGCGCCACCAAAAGACCCGCGGTCTGCGGCTGCGGCACTTCGCCCATCATGATGCGGTGCAGTGCGTCCTCGAGCGCTTTGGGCTCGGCGGGCTCGCCACCGAGAAGTCTCTCGATCAATTCCGGAATCATCGTTTGTCTCCGCGGTAACGCCTGCGCGGCTCGCGCGCCAAGAATGGGTTCCGGGTAATGCTCTGAGTAGTAGTCATCTCACGAAGCCCTCGTAATCTTTGTCGTGAGGGTTACCTCGTGAAACGAAAAAGAGGCCACCCCCGACGGGTTGCCTCTTTTCGTCGTTTCAGAACAAAAGGAAGAGCACCCCGTTCAGCCGCACCACCACCAAAAACGGTCCTGGGCCGAACGCGTGCAATCAAACATAATCTCTAACCCAATTTTATAGCCCCCCCGCTAGCCTGCAGTCAAGCGCGGGGCGGATCGCACGAAAACAAACCGTGTTTCGTGTCGTCTTTTGAACTGCGGGCTCAGTTGAAGAGCACTTGCCCCGACCCACGCTCCTCGACGAGCTTATCCATGTGTTCCAGTATTTGGTCGCGGCGCACCAAGATGCTCTTGATTTGCCCGCCGACGAGCAAATCCTCGAGCTCGAGCTCGAGCTGGTCCAGGCTCAGAGATTTCAGCTGTTCCACGAGCTTGCGGTCGTATTGAGACGGGAGCTTCGTCTCCTCCTTCATCAATTTCTTCCGATCGAGAAATGCGCGCGAATGATCAATCAGGATGACGTTCCACGCCTCATCGAGCAAGAAATTGCCGGCGTTGCGATCCTCGTTGTAGATCAAGTTGTCGAACATCTTCATTCGCGAGATCTGCCAGCTGAACTGAGGAGTCTGCGGAACCTTGGGCTGAAGACGTTTGTAGGTGTCGCATCCTTCCACCCAAAGCTGCAGCGACCCGAGATTTCCGTTCACGCGTCGCACCACGGTCGGGGGCACCATATCGAGACGCAGCATCTTGTCCAACGCGTAGGCCGCGACTTCGGCCTGATAGCTTTCCCAGTACCCCCTTTGGCGTCCCCTTTTCAACGGCTTGTAGATCGCGTAAAACACTGTGCCGTCGTGCTTCAACGTGACTCTCGTCGGGTTCGTCACACCCTCCCCGACCTCCTCCAGGCCCTCGATCTCGGCTGACAGAAGCCCTTCTTCGTAGCTCTGGCGTTGTTCGATCCACACCCTCTCCACGGGTTGGTCATAGGCAAAACAAGAGGCGAGGAGGAGGCCGGCGGACGAAAGACAGGTCTCGAAGCGCATACAAACCTCCATTTAGGAAAGTGTCGAACACGTTTTATCATACTGACGGACGAGGTTTTGTTGATCCTTTGTCGGATTTTTGCTTAACTGAGCTCGTGCCTATTTACGAGTACGAGTGCCGCAAGTGCAGGCACCGCTTCGAAGTCATTCAAAAGGTCAGCGACCCCCCGGTCAAAAAATGCGAAAAGTGTCGAGGGAAGACCGATCGGCTGGTCTCCTCTCCGGCAATTCAATTCAAGGGATCCGGCTGGTACGCCGACGGATACGCGAAACAGGGCTCCGGCTCCAGCTCAGACGCCTCCGAATCGAAAGACGCCTCCGAATCGAAAGACGCCTCCGGGTCGAAGGACTCGTCCAAGTCGAAGGACACGGGCGGCAAGGAAAGCTCAGGCTCAGAGAGCAAGACGAAACCCTCGCCGAAGAAGAAAGACAAAAAAGAGGCGACTGGCTCGTCAGGCTCCTCGGAGTAGTCCACCTTTCCGCCGACGTCCATATTTGCTAAGATCGCGCGGTCTCATGGCGTCTACCCCAGCCTTGTCGGTCGTCTTGCCCGCGTTCAACGAAGAGGGCAACATCGAACGCGCCGTCCGAAGCTCGGCCGAAGCGGTCGCGCCACTCGTGGAGGCGTATGAGCTCGTCGTCGTCGACGACGGCAGCCGCGATGAAACTTCCGCGATCCTCAGTCGCCTGAGCGGCGAGCTCGGCGAGCACCTGAGAGTCGTGACCCACCCGACGAACCTCGGCTACGGTATCGCGCTGCGTGCCGGTTTCGACCAAGCGCGGGGTCGGTTCATCTTTTACACCGATGCCGACAATCAGTTCGATCTCCGCGAGCTCGAGGGGTTCCTGCCGGCCATGGAAGGCGTCGACGCCATCCTGGGTTTTCGCGTAGGGCGCCAGGACGGTGCGTTTCGCTTGATGGTATCGAACGGATACAACGGCTTGGCGTCGTTCGCGTTCGGGATGGACGTTCGCGATCTGAACTGCTCCTTCAAGCTGTTTCGACGGGAAGCACTGACGTCGCTCCATCTCGAGGAAGATCATTTCTTCATCGATACCGAAATCGTGGTGCAGCTCCACCGTGCGGGTTACCGATACTCTCAGGTTGGCGTTCGTCACTACCCACGAACTGCGGGCTCTTCGACGGTCCGTCCGACCGACGTGCCCCGAACATTTCTTGCCCTGCTCAAGCTTTGGGCCAAACTCCGTCTTTTCAACTCCGGCAAAACCAAGCTCGCCACGCGGGATTGATGCGCGGCTCGTGGAAAGCCGGCGGCATCGCCGTCGCGCTGACGCTCGTGTCGGTCGTGCTCGCGTATCAGGTTCCTGTGGTCCTCGAGCTAGATCTCGGCCATAGCTTCCCAAGCAGCTTCGCGGTCGACAACTTCCACGACGCCGAGCAAGGTTATCGGTGGACACGCGCCCACAGCAGTATCTTGTTTCGCGATCCCGGTGCTTCTCCACGAGCCCGAATCGAGCTGGAGCTCTCCGGGTTCAGACCCGCGGGGCTCGCACCCCCGTTGGTCGTTGTCGAAGCGTCGGGCGAGAGTACTCGCCTCGCGCCCACGCGTCGGGTTGCGTGGTATTCGCTAGAGACGAACACCAGGGGGCGGTGGAGCTCAGATCTCGAGCTCCACCTGCGATCGGAGACATTCTCTCCTGGCGCCGGCGACGATCGAGCTCTCGGCGTCCGGGTTCAGCGCGTTCGTCTGACGCTGCCCGGAAGGGCATTCCCGCCGCTACGACAACTTCTGTTGAGCTTGGTCATCGTCACGCTCGTGTTCGAGGGGGCTCGCCACTCGAGCGCACGGGAAAACCCATCATCGGGGCCGTCGAGGCGATGGGACGGGTGGTTCGCGGCATCGGTCGGGATCGCGCTGGGTGCGGGCTTCGCACTGTTTCGCAACGTCACCACCTTGGGGGTCCCGGTGCTCGCCAGTATCCTCGCCGTGGCAACCCTGACGCGGATTTTCGTCCCCTCAGCCGTGCGCCTCGTCAAAGACGCGCTCGGCGCGACCGCTCGTTGCTTAGCTCAAAGTGTCACCAGCCTGGCTCGTCGACGCACGGTTGCCCTCGTCGTGGCCGCGCTCGGAAGCGTCTGGGCCGGCTACTACTTCACGCCGATCGTCGAGCTCGACCTCGGCTCGGGCGCGATCACGGAGATCGCGCGACGCTTCGGACCGCTGGACCGCGAGGGCGACGTAACCTTCCAACTCGCGCGCGCAGGCGCATCACTTGATGTGCGCGATTTCGGGACGGCGAGCCCTTGGAAGATCACCGTCTATGCCTCCGCCCGCGGCGACGTCGAGCGAGGTGTCTTGCTCCGTAGCGCAGGTCAGGACCTCGTTGCCGGCGTCTCGCCCGCCTGGAACGCGTACGAGCTCGAGACGCAGCCACCAGCGCTCGGGTGGCGTGGAGGTCGCGTGTTGCAGTTTCCCGGGCTCGGCGCCGGCACGCAGCTGCTCGTCGACCGCATCGAAATCGATCGGGGGAGAAGCCTACCGGGGCTTCGGGCCATTGCTCTTGTGCTCGGTGCAGTCCTGCTACTGGCCGCGGCGCTGCGTTCGACCGTCGCGGGAGGATGCTTTTTGGTTCTCATCGCAGTCGCGTTGGCTCGCGAGCCGGTGCTCGTGATCCCGTTCCTGTCGACGGTGTTGCTCGGTGCCGTCGCAACTTTCTTCGTCTCCGGATGCACGCGCGGCTTTCTCGAAGTGGCCTCCGAGCGCACCCTCCTACCCGAGCTGTCGCCAGCCGCGGTTTCGGTCGCTCTCGCCGGTTTCGTGGTGTGGTTTGTCGCGATCGCATCGCCACTCTACGTCGGTGGCCACTATGGATTCCATACCGACATCGCCGAGGAGATCTGGCAAGGTCGGTTTCTGCACTACTTTCTGCCGTATCCCGGAAGCATGTTGAGCCGACAACCTCAGTGGAACAACCTAATCGTGCCGCACTCGTGCTTGTTCCACACTGTCGTCTCGCCGCTGACTGCGCTCCCGCGGGCGTGGTCTCATCAACTGATCAAGCTCTTTCTCGCGTTGCTCCTATTCGGGATCTCGATAAGCTCCGCTCTGGTCGCGACACGGATAGGAGGAGCTCGCACCGGCGTGTACGCGGCCATTGCGAGCACGTTGGCCCCAACCGGATCTCAGCTTTTGGGTCTCGGTCACCTCATGACGCTGTTTGGCACCTGGGCGTCGACGCTTGCCCTGGGATTTCTGGTCATCCAAGCCGAGAGGGTTTCCGAGCGACGGGTGTTTGCCTGGGCGCTGGCCCTGCTCGTTGTTTGTTTTCTTTCTTATACCGGGTCCCTTCTTTTCGCCTCCTTGGCCCTCGTCGCAGCCTGCACGTTGTTGCTCACGAGGTCCCCACAGGATTCGGGCCCACTTGCGATGCGTCTCGCGAGCACCCTCGTCATCGCCTGGGCCGTCGCGTTCCTGCTCTACTACATCCACTGGGCGCTACCGTTTGCACGCGACTCGCTTCCAGCTCTCCTGTCGGGCTCTGGATCGGACACTGGAATCGACGTTGGGGCACGCCTCGCATCCCAACCGAGCAAGCTCGCCTATACGTTCGGCTCGTCGATGGTCCCGCTGGTGGGACTCGCCGGTCTCACGCTCGCGACCGGAACAAGGCGCGTGCTGCTCGCAAGCTGGGGGGCCATCCTCGTCGCCTTTAGCGGGCTCGACGTGCTCTTCAACTTCTTGTTGAAACATCACTACTTCACGTATCCCGTCGTGGCCATCGGGGTGGGACTGGCTCTAGGCTGGCTACACGAAAAAAGTTGGATCACGAGGGTGATAGCGGGACTTTGGGTCGTCTTTCTCGTTTGGATGGGCTTTCACGAAGCCGCCGCCGTGGGACGGGGCGCGTTCTAGGCATCGACGCCCCAAAAAGTTACCTGTTTCTTTTCTCCTACGGAAGCTCGGGACGCCCACCCAACATTATGGAAACCGGGACTTTAGCGGGATGAATGAACGCGACACCGATGTGGGTCATTGCCTACACCTTCAGATTTCCGATAGATCGGATGAGGAGCCAGTGCTATACTCCGCGGCAATCCAACATCTTGGGTTGATTCGACCGAGGACCACAGAATCTGGTGGGTCCGGAGGATTCGGCTTGATTGTATGGATCGCGCGCGCTACACAAAGGATGGGGATTCGAACCGCTCCTCGTCCGAGCTGTGCCGAGGTGTCAAGTTGGGGGACACATCTCGGCGGGGCGAGCCACCCGCTCGCTCCCGAGGGGTTGGCGACTCCGCCCGGCTCTTCGACGCTCGAGCTACCCCTTGGACGGGCTAGAAAGAGCCGCCCTGGAGTTGATCGAGTTTCGTGAGGTTCTGCCGTCACCCAATATCGAGGGCGGTGGCTGCGCTCCTGTTCCAATGGAGGGTTCAGGAATGACTGATTCCAAAAAAATAACGAGCATTGCAGAAATTCATCCGGAAGCTGAAAAAATGGCAATCGAAGTATCGCAGGCGTCGGAGGATGTCCAAGCGGAAGTTCAAAGGATCATCGTACGACAGGGATCGGGCTGGCAGACAACGGCCCTGCTCTTTCTCTCGCTATTACTTCTGACCACCGTCGGCGTCGCTTTCTATGCTTTTCACCGCGTTGGCGAGCTCAACGTGGAGATGAGCACGACGATGCGACGGGTGGAAGAGAAGATCCAGAATCTCGACGCCGGTATCAGCTTCGATTCGAAGCGCCAGCAACTGTTACTCGGGATTCGGGACGAAATCATGCGAACAAATCCACGGGTGAGCCTCAACGAGGCGTTCGAGTACGCCACGCTCATCATGCACTCGTCTGACAAATACCCAGCCGTCGATCCTCTCATGTTCCTGGCGATCGGCATCGTGGAGAGCGGCTACAACCTCAATGCGACGTCCACGGCCAACGCGAAGGGTCTCTACCAAATCTGGCCGTCGACCGGTCGGATGCTCGCCCGCTCTCTCGACTGGGAGTATTCGGACGAGATGCTCTACGACCCGGTCAAGAATACGGAGATGGCAGCGCTTTACTTGGATATTCTGTTCTCTGCGTATAACGACCAGAACATGGTGCTCGCCGAGTACAACGGCGGACCGCTCAACGCCGGCTATTACCGCGCCGGGAGCAACCGCGCCGCAGCCGAGACCACCGACTATGTGAGGAAAGTCGGCTCTGTCTACGGCAACCTCAAGGACCGGTTCGAGCTCGGTGTCGAGGTGACCCTCGAGCAGATGCACAAGGATCGGGGTCGAGATGGAAAGCTCCTCAGCAGCCGACGACCGTCGCGCCAACCGCGGCCGATTCAGCCCGTGGCAACCACCGCGGACGTCGAAGCCGGTCAGTAGGGCTGTTTTCTCACCACGGAGGCACGGTGCGTGCCTCCGTGGTTTTCTTTTTCTAATGCCTGCCCGTCAGGATCTGGAAGATAACGAACACCCCCAGGCCGGCGGCTAGCAGGAACCCCAGGAACGAGATAATCGGTACGTCGAAGACCGTCAGGCCGGCGCCGCTGCGCACGATAAGGGCAGAGCCCACGATCAGCGCCGCGGTGAGCACGCCGAGGGTTATCCGGTTGGCAACATCCCGGATGGCATCTTGCATTTCTTCGGCTTTTTCGACCTCGACGCCCACGCGCAGTTCGTTGTTCGCGAGTTGCGTGAGCACGCGTCGGACGCTCAGGGGTACGTCGGAGAGAAACGACCGAGCCTCGAGCACGAACGACATTAGCCGCTCGGTGCTGATGTCTCGCCGGATTTGCTCTTCGAGCAGGCGCATCGCCTGGTCTTTCATCGTGCTCACCGGATCCATATCGGGGTCGAGCTTCCGGCACATAGGCTCGAGATTCAAAAGAGTCTTTCCCAGCAGCACCATCTCCGGCGGGACCTGGATGTCGTTGCGAACGCAAAGAACGAGAAGGTCTCGAACAATCCGGCCGAACGGGAGCTCCTTGAGCTTTACGCCCGCATGACGGGAGACGAGATGTCCGACTGCGTTGCGGAAGCGTGCGTCTCGGAAATTCTTTCCCAGGATTCCCATCTCGATGCACGCTCGCGCAGTACGGTCGCCATCGCGCTCGACGAGTGCGATCAGCAGGGCCATGAGGCGCAGCTGGTTCTCGCGTGAGACGTACGCGATCATCCCGTAGTCGAGGACTACGAGGCGTCCGTCGTTGTCGATCAAGAAATTGCCGGGATGGGGATCACACTGAAACGCCCCGTCCACGAGGATCTGTTTGAGGTAGGCTCGCCAAACCTCATCCGCTAGCTGGGGACGGGTTCCTTCGAGCTCGATGAGTTTCTTGCCGTCGACGTACTCGAGCACGAGCACGAGCTCACGCGTGAGCGCTTCCACCACCACAGGGACTCGGAGCTGGGTGAAATCCGCCATCGAGTCGCGAATGCGTCGCGTGTTCGCGGCTTCTTGCCGCAAGTCGAGCTCAGCTTTCAAAGTGGCGTCGAGCTGGGAGCTCAACCCTTCGAAGTCGTAGCGCTTCGCCAGCTTCGAGCGCGACAGCCGCTCTGCGACTTCGAGCAAGATCTCCATGTCGAGGTCGACGAGCTCGGGGACTCCGGGCTTGACGACTTTGACGGCAACTTCGCCCGCGAGCTCGGAAACTCCGGCCCTCAATCGAGCCCGGTAGACCTGGGCAATCGACGCGGCGGCGATGGGCTCCGGATCGAAGCGCTCGAAAATCTCTTCGAGTGGACGAGCGAGCTCCGCTTCGAGCACTTCGCGCACACCCGCGAACGGGACTGGCTCTACCCGGTCTTGGAGCGAGACCAGCTCGTCCACGAAGACGGGCGGAAGAATGTCGGGTCGAGTGGAAAGAAGTTGACCGAGCTTGATGTAGGTCGTGCCCAACTCCTCGAGTGCCAGCCTAAATTTTCTCGCACGATTTTGAAGTCGCTCTGCTGGCTTTTTGACCCGACGACGGCGAAAGCCCATCCACGAAAGCAGGTCGTAACTCTGAAGAACGTCCTCGAACCCGTGGCGGATGAAAACGGTCGCCACTTGGCGTAGGCGGGTCAGACTGCGAGGTTTGATCAAAAGCGCGCTCCAAGGATCGTCGAGCGGGATCTTATCCCAGAGGCTCTAGAATCTCTTCCGTGTGCTCCCCGAGCGCGGGTACTCGGCATCGAAGGCGCCGGCGCTCGCCATGCCGTTGATGCCGTGGCCCGGACGCTCAGCGAACGGACCGCTCTGCCCATACCCCGAGATCGAAACGTGTGCGATCCCGGGAACCACGCGTTGTACCGACGGATAGTCCAATCCCAAACGCGTCATGACGCCCGGCCGGAAGCTTTCGACGAGCACGTCGGCTGATGGAAGAATACGGTGGAAAAGGGCGGCGCCCGACGGGGTCTTGAGATCGACGACGAGACTTTTCTTACCTCGATTGAGCCGGTCGAACGCGGAGGGGTCGAGCTCCCGCATGGGATCCCCGTTAGGTGGCGCCTCGACTTTGAGGACATCGGCTCCCGCCGAGGCGCACGCCAACGAACAATACGTTCCGGAGCATAGCGACTCAGGTCGACAATGCGTTTGCCGGCGAGGGCCCTCACTCGGTCTCCACGACAAAGCTCGCCCCGAGACCCCCAGCAGCACAGACGCCGATGAGTCCCAAGCCTCCGCCGCGCCGCCGAAGCTCATTCAACATCGAGAGGGTGATGCGTGCCCCGGTCGCGCCAAAGGGATGGCCGATAGCGATCGAGCCGCCCTCGACGTTGAGCTTCGTCTCGTCGACCGCCCCCAACGGCGGCCGATTTAGTTTCTCGCGAGCAAATGTTTTGGACTCGAACGCTTGAAGCACCGACAACACTTGGGCCGCGAAGGCCTCGTGCAAATCGACGAGGCTCATGTCGGAAAGCGTCAACCCAGCCCGGTCGAGCGCTAGCGGTGAGCTGTACGCGGGTCCGATCAAGAGCTGGTCAGACGGGTCCACCGCCGCAAACGCATAAGAGCGAAGATAGCCGAGCGGCTCGTACCCCTCCGCCTTCGCCTTGTCCTCGCGCATCATCACCAGCGCCGCCGCACCGTCCGTTAACGGCGAGGAGTTCCCCGCCGTCAGGGAGCCGTAGCGTCGGTCGAACACGGGCGCGAGCGTCGCCAGCGATGAACGACTCGTGTCGCGTCGAATCCCATCGTCCTCGAGCAACGACGTCCCATAACGCGGCGGCGAGTAGGCACGAACCATCTCCGCAGGTAGACGCCCGTCATCGGTTGCGGCGGCCGCGAGCTCGTGGCTGCGTGCCGCGAAACGGTCCTGTTCCTCGCGACCGATACCGTTGTCCTTCGCCATCTTCTCCGCCGAGCTCCCCATGGTGAGGCCGGTCGAAAACTCCGCAAGCGCCGGAGGCACGGGAGCGATGTCCTTGAGCTTGAGTCCTCGAAACGCTTTCAACTTCTTGCCGAGCGTCTTTGCTTTGCTCGCGGCGACCAAGGCGCGGCTGAGTCGTTTCGAAACCAGGATGGGAACATTCGATAGAGACTCGGTACCCCCCGCGATAACCACTTCCGCCTGTCCGGAAGCGATCGCTTCAGCAGCATTTGCAATCGCTTGATTCGAGGAAGCGCAGGCTCGCGATACGGTGAAAGCGTCGGTGCTCGGTGACAGCCCGCACGCGAGAGCGGCCTCGCGCGCCAGATTCGGCGCTTGAAGGTTCGGCACGACCGTACCGAGGACCACCTGGTCTACGGCCTCGGCGGACAGCTCCGCGCGTTGCAAGAGCTCGCCAAGGACTGTGCGCGCGAGATCGAGCGAGCTCTCATCGGCGAGGAAACCGCCCGCCTTGGCAAACGGAGTACGGCATCCGCCTACAAACGCGACACGCCGGCCGCTCCTAGATTGGTCGCTCACTCGTTTCCATAAACTTATGCCGACGGCACCCTCAAGGCAAGGCCTCAGGTCAAGCTCCGGGAGTCGGGTCTAGCCTTGTCGCCGGATTGCGATAGAATGCAGCCGGGCGGCGTAAAGCATGAGCACGAAGAGTCGTTTGCTGTTCGCCCTACCCCTGTGGTAGGTTTTTCAGCCTTGGGCATTTTGTGGCCCGGCAAATAGCCTCAAATCGAGACCAAAGGAGATAGTTTCATGAACAATTCGCTAGGCTTGGCTGTCGCTTTGCTCATCACGAGCGGCGCCTTCGCTCAGCAGGAGCAACCGGGCGCCACGGATTTCCTTGCGTGCCAGGCCGCCGTCGAAAAGAACGATTTCGACACCGTGATTGCGTCCTGCGAGAAGGCGCTTTCCGCCAACTCCGACCTCTTCGCGGGGAACTACTACCTGGGCTACGGTTACCGGGCCAAGAAGAACTACGACAAGTGCGCAGCGAATTTCCAGACCTTCATCCAGAAGGTCGGCAACAACGCTGAAGCCGCGGCGATGATCAACAACTCGACCCGCGAAGGTGGCCTCTGCTACGCACGTGGCAGCTCTCCAACCAAAGCGATCCCGCTGCTTTCGAAAGCCGCGTCGGCGAAGCCGAATGACACCGAAGTTCAGTTCTACCTCGGCATCACCCAGATGCGGGGCAACCGCGAAGGCGAAGCGGAACAGGCGTTCGCCAAAGTCATTCAACTCGACCCAAGTTTGGCCCCCGCCTACTACTATGCGGGTCGCATCAACTTCAACCGTCAGGACTTTGCCAAGGCAAGCCAACGGCTCGAAAAATATCTAGAGCTCAAACCGAACGACACTTTCGCCGCCGAAGCGCATTTCATGGTCGGTTCGATCGCAATTCGCGGCGCTGAAGGCTCGCCTGACGCGAGTGCCGCTCAGCAAAAAGCGATCACTCACCTAACAGCGTTTCTCGCGGCCAAGCCGGACGCCCCGCAATCGCCGCAGGCAAACTACATCCTGGGAAGCCTGGCCGCGCAAAAAGATGACAACGCCGCGGCGAAAACTCATTTCGAGCGATATCTAGAGCTCGAGCCCAACGGCGCTCAAGCCGAAGAAGTGAAGAAATTCTTGTCCGACCTGAGCGAAGCCGAAGCCGGCAACTAAAACCCGCTCTCAAAGACGAAGCCCGGTGGCCAAAGCCACCGGGCTCTCACCACGGACTAGTGTCCCGTCCCAGAAGTTCTGTACATAAATCTCTGGCCCTTTTGCGCGCTGGCTTCGTTGTGAATACTCGAAATACCCAGGTATGCCATCGCATTAGTCCACACGGATTCCATTGCTCTTGAACAATCCCAGCAGGCCGGTTTTCTCGGTCGCCTTCATCCATGCTTCCTTGGGCTCGACGGCGCCTTCTTTGACGAGTTTGAACAGGCTGTCGTTCATCGTCACCATGCCTTGACGTTTCGAAGTCTGCATGATCGACGGGATCTGGAACGTCTTACCCTCACGAATGAGGCTCGACAGCGCCATGTTGCCGAGAAGGATCTCGAGCGCAGCTGCACGACCGCCTTCTTTTTTCTTGCACAGCACCTGCGAGATCACGCCCTTGATCGATTCCGCCAACATGACCCGGATTTGCTCTTGCTGGTCGGGTGGGAACTGATCGATGATCCGGTCGATGGTCCCCACGGCGGTCGTAGTGTGGAGCGTTCCGAAAACGAGATGGCCGGTCTCGGCAGTCTCGATCGCAATCGCGATGGTCTCCAGATCTCGCATCTCGCCGACGAGAACGATATCGGGATCTTCTCGCAGCGCAGCGCGCAGAGCCGCCTTGAACGATGCGGTATGGCGTCCCACCTCACGTTGGTTCACGAGACAAGCTTTGTTGTCGTGAACGAACTCGATCGGATCTTCGATGGTAATGATGTGGTCCGAGCGGTTCTTGTTGATGTAGTCCACCATCGCGGCGAGCGTCGTCGATTTGCCCGAGCCTGTGGGCCCGGTGACGAGCACGAGTCCTTTGGTCAGGTAGCACAGATCCAGACAAACTTGAGGCAGGTTCAACTGTTCGGCGGTGAGAATCTCGACGGGGATAGTGCGGATGACGGTACCGACTCCCTTTCGGTCCTCGAAAACGTTTACCCGAAAGCGCGAGACGCCCGGAATCTCGTAAGCGTAATCCGCGTCCCGACGCTCGTCGAAGATGGCTCGAACGTCGTTCGGTAGAATACTAAACACCAGATTGCGGACATCTTCCGAGCTCAAGGCGCCACGCTCGTTCAGAAACTTGACCTCGCCATGGACGCGAAGCACCGGCACGGCGCCGGCGCTCAAGTGCAGGTCCGAGGCGTCCGCGGCAACCATGTGTCGGAGCAGCTCGTCCATTCCGCTCGTATCGCTATGGCTGCCAAGGGTTGATGAGGCACTAGCGGGCACAGCAGCTGCCGGGACGGCCGCCGGCGCGCTGACGGGAGGACTCATGCTCACGGGGGGCTTCGCGGCAGGTGGGGACGGTGCCGGTGCGGGTTTCGCCGACGCGACGGGTGCGGGCGCGGCTTGCGTGGGCGCGGGCGGCGAGTTCGAACCGTTTCTCCGGATGGTGACGACGATTGCGCCATTGGGCCTCGTGAACTCAACCTCGAACGTCTCGTTGCCGTGTTCCCGTTCAACCGCGTGGGGTTTCAGGTCCAGCGCCGACAACTGGAACGGCTTCAAGGACTGTGTCGCCAGCTGCAGCAGCGCTCCCTGACTCACCGGCTCTCTTCCGACAAAACTACGTTCGCCGTCTACGAGGACATAAGCCCGCTCGCCAGGCTGGAGGTGCATTTCCTCGCCGTCCGATTTTTGGAGGGCCTCCATGAGTGGTTCCATGCGCATCAGCTTCTACCTTTCCCCGTTGTCAGAACCGCACGATTGAAATGAAATCCCGGTTCACGTACGTCACCCCTTCGTCCACGGCGAGCGGGATAAACGTCGATTTGGTGAAGTTGAAGAAGTCCGAGAGTCGAGGGTGCTCCGGTGGAAGGACGGTGGCCAGCGTACCTTCGATCGTCTCGCCGCCCTCGAGCTCCAAGCGCACCAGGTCGACGGCGGCGAGGCTCTCCTCGTGAGGGAGCCCGGCGGGTTCGCCATCGGCAATCGTCACGGTGCGGATAGCGCCTCGGCGAACGAGAAATATCTGCTCGTCCTCCCGGGTATGCACCGGAAGAAAATCGCGCGTGCAGTTCAACGTCTCCTCCAACGTTTCCGGACCGGCATGAGTTTCCGAAAGCGTCGACAGATACAACGTCACTTCTTCATTCCCGTCGGCGATGTTCATCAAGACATCGACAGAACGAGTCAGGTTGTGATACACGGATTCGCTTTGTGAGTCCGACATGGCGATGTCGCTCCGAAAGAGACTCCGGTGGCAGGGTCTCCGGTATAGGTTTCGATTGTTGATTGAGAGAATAGAATGCCTGGCCAACCGGCAACTTGCAAGGCGCCGAATGCGGATCTAGGTCAGGCGCAATGGGAGGTTAAAAGGCACTTCCTCCTGCTTCGCAGCGGCAATAAGCTTTCGGCGCATCGCGAGGGGGGGAAGTGGCGGCTCCTCGAGGGCGAGGCGTTGGCGCTCGACCTCCCAAAGCCGGCCGAGCTGTTCATTGAGCCAGGAGAGCTCATCGAGAGAGTAATGAACCTCGGTAGATTCATATCGCTGCATCCAGTGTTTCGGATCTTCCTGCACGATATCCGACCAAAGACCGTCCAGGCGACGCGTACGACAGCGCGCGACCTCGAACTCCTCGGCGAGCGTGTCCAGCAGACCGCCCTGGCCTAGCAAGCGGTTACGACCGGCGAGGTAGCCAATGCCGCGGATGAGGTAGAGGAGGCACCAGCGAACTTCCGGGGTTAGCGAATCGGGATCCGCCAGCATACGCGGGACGAGCGTAGACGCAGCGCCGGCTTCTTCGTCGAGAAGCAGGCGATAGAGCTCTGCGCGAATACGAAATCTCTCTTCGTCCATCCAGCTGTCCAGTTATGTCTGTTCAACGCGTATTCCCGACAACGCCGCAACGACGCCGTCCCTGACTACAGAATACCAAACCCAAACCAAAAACAAGAAAAAAGATCACAACGAACTCACGGAGGACACGGAAAAGTCAAAAGTTTTTTCTCCGTGCTCTCCTTGACTCCGTGGTGATCGTTTATTGGATGTAGCCTAGGGAGCGGAGGCGTTCGCGCTCTTCAGGGTCGAGGTCGACGGGCGGGGTTTCGGCGGTTCCCTCACGGGCGGCGGTGGCGGTTTTCAGGAAATGTTTCAGTCGGGTCTGAACGCGCTGTCGAAGGGCGTCGTTTTCGACTGCGCGCAGCTCTCCGGGATCCTGCGATAGGTCAAACAGCTCGATATCGACGCGCTCGTCGCTGTGGAGACTGAAAATTGCTTTGGGCGAGTTGGCGCCTCGGCGAAGCGACAGCTTGTGCGTCCCGTCGATCGTATGCTCGGTCTCAGACCAGATTTCTCGCGACGAGTCGAGCTCTCCGCCGCGCAGGCTCACGCCACGAAACGAAGCGGGGACATCGAGCTCCATGACATCGGCGATCGTCGGCGCTACGTCGATAAGCGTCACTGGCTCACTGACTCGCTCTCCAGCGCGCTCACCATCCGGGAACTTGACGATGAGAGGGATGCGCAGCTGCTCGTCATACAGCGTCTTCTGATGCTCCCAATTGCCGTGCTCGAGAAATTCTTCACCGTGGTCGGAAGTCACCACGAGAAGCGTTTTATCAAAAATCCCGAGACGTTTCATGTCCCGCACGAGCCGCTCGACCTGGCGGTCCGTGTAGAGAATCTCACCATCATAAAGTGCCTCGATATGACGCAGGTCGTGCGGTTCGATGGTCTCGCGGGAGAGCTCTTTGAAATCCCACCAGACACCGGAAGCGTGCCCGTCATAAGCGGCGTCGAAGGTCGTATCAAACGGCGCCGGCGGATCGTAGTGCCAATGAGGATCGTAGTAGTGCACGAAGAGGAAAAAATCTCGATCTCCCATCGCCGTCAAGAACCGAATCGCGCGATCCGTCACTTCTTCCGCACGGGTCTCGAGAAGATATTGATGCGAGTCGAAGCCTTCGCCGAAGCCGTACTCGCGCGACAAGTAAACGTGCGTCACCAGCGCCTGTGTGGTGAACCCCGCCTCCTGGAGAAGCGTCGCCACGGTGGGCCATGACGGCGACAGAGCCACGTTCAGATTCACGGCGCCGTGAACACTCGGGTAGGTGGACGTGAACAGCGATGCATGCGCCGGCAAAGTCCAGGAAGAAGTGCTGACCGCATCCTCGAAGACGACGCTTTCCGATGCCAGTGCTTGAAGCCCGGGAGTCGTGCGGCGCGGATAACCGTACAGACTCGTATGGTCACGTCGCAACGTGTCGATCGAGACGACGACGACCCCGCGTCCCTGTCGATAGCGCGCACGGTCGTGCAAGACGGGCTCACCGAACACTCCGACGACGGGAACCGTCGCAACGTCTTCCATTTGGGGCAAGGAGGTTTTGAACACGAGCCAGATCTCTCGTCCGGAGAGGGTGCGCAAATCGACCTCTTGCTCGATCCATTGACCTCGGCGCGCCACGTGAATGTCGCGCTCGAACAAGACCTCGGTCGCGGTCGCTTCGCCGCCCAATACGGTGAACCGCACGTGGTCCCCGGCAAGCGGGTCGTCGGGGCTCGCGCCGGGCGCGGTGATGATGCCGATCGCAAACGTCAGTAGCGCACGCTCCGGGACGCGGACGCGATAGCGAAACTCCGCCGGAAGCGACGCGGCGAGTGAGCGGCGCCCATCGGAGTCGAACGCAACGCGCGTCGGGATCTCCTGTTCGTCGACAGGCGCAAATACGACGTAAGCCTCATCCATGAGATCGACCGCGTCTGTCGCCTCCGGACTCGTGCAGGCGAGCGCGACCACCCACACGAGTGCAGCGGCAACATAAGCATGGGAATGTTCAGTCATTCGAGGCCCCGCTGAGTCGATCGCGACCAACGTATCGGGTGTTGTATCGACGATGGGCGGGTGAGAATGGAAACGCCTCACTTTCCGGGTAGGGGTAAGCCGACATGCCGTGAAATGGCAATGGTTCCACGCGATTGGGTGTGGCTGAGTTCAAGTCCATGTCCTTGCCGAAACCATCCGCAAGTGCCATGAAGCTTCGGGTCCATCCGTCGCGCAGAGCTGGGAGCTCGGAAGCCTCGAACGTGAGTCGCAGCTCGTCGCCGTGGTGGGTGACGACGTAGCGGTCGTCAATCGACTCGACGAGCTCGCGAACGTCGCCGTAGCGCGTGTAGTAGCCCTCGTGCGTCCCCCAGAGCTCCGTTTTTGCAATGGTGTCGTAGGTATAGAGAAACGGTGCTCGACCGTCCGGATTGAACCGTTGAGGATAACCCGTGAACCGAAGCTCGGCGTCGCGAGCGGAAAGCTCGAAAACTCGAAGCTCCTCACTCGAGGCGCGTTCGGCGACCAAGATCTGATCCCAGTAGAGCCGCATGCTGGTGGTGATACGCACACGGTTTCTCTCCGGAGTCACGAGCCCCGCCAAGTCGACGAGCATCGTTTTCGGAAGCCCTGCGGGAAACCCCATCTCCGGCAAGCCCGGCTCGAAATGCCCGGTCGCGTCCCCGACTTCGAGATAGGGCGTCACCATCGAAACACCCGCCTGCGACGCCGCGAGATTCGAGCTCGAGTCGGCGTAGTCGACCCAGCCGTGGAGCAATAGCACATAGCTTGCACCCGGGTCGAGAACGCCCAGCTCGAGGGTCAAAGAATGAGATTCCGCGTAGCCTTTGAACGGCAGGAGCTCGAATTCATCCGGATAGCGCCGGTCTTTGTCGCTGACGAGCTCGGTGACGTCTCGACCAAGATGATCGGTCGTGCGCAACGCAGCGCGTGCGTTTCGGACCGCGTAGAGCTCACGCTCGGGATAGGGCGGCTCCGGCATCAAGCGCTCGTTGGGAAAGACCTGCAACTCGGTGGGGTGATCGACAACGAGAAGCCCGGCTTCGTCGTAGATGATGATCTCTTCGAGCTGGTTGACCCACCGCATTTCGTAAAGACCATCCTTCGCGACTAGAGGGAAGGTCTCCATCTTCACGACTTCGTCGGTGTCGGGGTAGTTGTAGGTGCCCGGTGCATGAAGATTGCCGTACGCGCTCCCGCCGAGAAAATCCGTCACGAATCGAATCTTCTCGCCGTCCCAGGCATACAGAATGGGACACGACGTGCCCTTTCGGTTGAGCTCTTCGATGCGAGTGGTTTCACCCCCACGAACGTCCATCTCGATTTGCTTGACCCCGCCAGGCCAGAGGAATCGAACATAGTCGGCCTTCGCGCTCTCGCCCAAGCCGAAGTGAAGTGGCAGCTCGTTCTGGGAGAAGTAGCCGCTCGACGAGCGCACTTCGCGTCGGGAACTGGACGCTCCCGCCTTCACTTCCACTTTGGTGCCGAGCGCGTCGAGATTGCTGCGAAGTCCCTGGGCACGAACGCGCACGAACGCGCGCGCATTCCCTCCGTCGTTTCTGAAGTAGACGAGCTCGCCGAGTTGTGTCCCGACGACCGCATCGACATCGCCGTCGGCGTCCACGNNNCACGCCCTTCGCCAGAGACTTCGCCGCCTCCGAGCGATTGCGCGCGCACATAGCCCGAGGGTGTGTTTTCGTAGTAAGCGGCGATGGCGCCGGGCTCGTTGACGACGAGCAACAAGTCGAGGTCCGCGTCGTTGT
Organism: uncultured Acidobacteriota bacterium; assembly: GCA_947259165.1. GTDB lineage: Bacteria > Acidobacteriota > Vicinamibacteria > Marinacidobacterales > SMYC01 > CAMYKY01. The sequence goes on from CAMYKY010000011.1 coordinate 38,038, forward strand.
CAGCATCGACAAAGCTTGCGCCGTAGCGTGCATGCGCAACGCCCGCGGTGAGAAGTCCCGGAGACAAGACGTCCGGGCGAAAACCGCCGGCGGCGGGGCCGCGCATCAAGCTATTGAGTGCGGAGCCGGCCGCGGTCAGAAAAACGTCGAAGCTTCCGTCACCGTCGAAATCCGCGGAGTCGACACCTCGCATGCGCGCGCCCGTCTCGAGCCCGAACCGTCGCGTCGCGTCGGAAAACGTGCCGACCCGATCGTTCGAAAACACGATCGCGGGCGACCCTTCGTTAATGACGACGAAGTCTGTGTCCCGGTCGTCATCGAGATCCGAAAAAAGCGCTCCGAGACTACGCGCCCGCCCCCCGTCCGTTCGCGTCTCCCCGGCGATTTCCGCAAACGATCCGTCACCGTTGTTGCGATAGAGGCGGTTCGGCGCACCCGGAAGATCGGATGGCACCGACAACACCTCTCGCCCGGAAGGCGGTTCGGGATCGAGATAGTTCGCCACATACAGATCGAGATCACCGTCGTGATCGACATCGGCAAACGACGCGCTCACGGAGATGTCGCTTCCGCGCACGAGCTCGTCCGCCGATTCGACGAAATTCCCCAGGCCGTCGTTCAGATAGAGCGCGTTCGCGCCGGCGCCGGAGAGATAGACGTCTGCGTCCAGGTCGTTATCGACATCGCCGGCTACGACTCCCACGAAGCGACCCCGAGTCGGAAGGCCGTTGTCGGTCGCACGCGTGAAACGCCCATCGACGTTGTTGAAGACCACCGGAGCGCCGTCCCTCACGAACAAAAGATCGGGTGTCTTGTCGTCGTTCAAATCTCGAAACGCGAGGCCACTCCCTAGAGGCGGCAGGAGGTAATCCGATATCCACGCGACATCATAGGTCGTCGCTTCGAGGCGATCGGGGATCGGGGGAGACGCCGGAAGGGGAGCTAGCGTGAGACCGACCTCGCCCCCTGCGTCCGCGTAGCTCAGCGTCGCCGCGGCCGTGCGCTCAACCGGGACCGGTTGCAACGGCGTGGGCGCTCTTTCGACAGCCTCAGCATATTTGCCGAGCTCGGTGTATTGAAGTCCCGCCGAAGCGCCTTGCCCGGGGAAATTTGTCCTGAGCTCTTGGAACGCCATGAGCTCGGCACGTCCTTCTTCCCGTCGACCTTGACGGATGAGCGCGTTACCGAGACTGAAATGCGCCGATTCGTTGTCTGGTTGTAGCTCGAGGGTTCGACGAAAACGCGCTTCGGCCTCCTCGAGCCGACCCAGGCTCGCATAGAGCGTTCCCAGGTAGTAGTGCGTCATCGAATCGAGCGGGTCGATACCAACGACCCTCTCGAACGCTTCGACGGAAGCGTCGGTCTCGCCTTGCAACTTGTACACGAGTCCCAGATTGTAGTGAACGTAGGGCTCGTCCGGAGCAAGAGCGAGAGCGCGCTCAAACGAGACGAGCGCTCGCTCGAATTCGCGCTCGTTAAAGTAAGCAATACCGAGGTTGATATGACCCGACGCCTCCTCGGGCTCGAGCTCGACGAGCGCTTCGAACGCGCGCGCAGCGTCAGCGAAGCGAAACTGCTCGAGGAGGGCGACACCTCGATTCGCATGGGCGCCCGCCTGGTTGGATCGGCTAGCTTGCGAAGCCTCTGCGGCAGGCGCCTGGAGCGACCATCCCGCGACAAACAAGATAAACAACGTCACTACAATAGTTTGCGAAGATCGACTCATATTGGCTTCTTGCTCTCCGATCAGGCTATTATATTTTGGTAAGGACCCGGCTCGCGAGAGTTGGGTTTTTTATTGCAAAATGCTTCAAATCAACGGATTGACCAAAGGATTCGCCGATCGAACTCTGTTCGAGAACGTGACCTGGAACGTGACCGAAGGCGATCGGATCGGTCTCGCGGGACCCAACGGATCCGGTAAGACCACTCTATTGCGCATGCTCACGCGCAAACAGTCCCCGGACGCAGGCAAAGTTTCGATGCCTCGCGGGACCACCGTGGGTTATTTGCCGCAAGACGGGCTGATTCACAGCGGCAAGACGCTTCGCGCAGAAACACTGCTGGCCTTCGAAAAGGTCCTCGCGATCGGCGAAGAAATCAAGAAGCTCGAGGAGCAGATGAGCAGCCTCGACCCGGCGAGCGAAGAGCACCACAAGGTGATCGCACGCTACGGCGAATGCCGGGAGGAATGGGATCGTCGGAGCGGCTTCACGATCGACAGCCAGGCGGAAGAAGTTCTACTCGGACTCGGCTTCTCACCCAAAGAGCTGGACGCACCCACAGAGAGTTTCAGCGGCGGTTGGCAGATGCGCATCGCTCTCGCGAAGCTTCTGCTGACCCAGCCGAACTTGCTCCTCCTCGACGAGCCGACGAACCATCTCGATCTCGAAGCGCGGAATTGGGTCGAAGATTTCTTAACGAACTACCCGCACGCCATCGTACTCGTCTCGCACGATCGCTATTTTCTGGATCGGGTGGTTACCCGCATTACGGAGATCGATCGCCGCAAACTGGTCGACTACACCGGCAACTACAGCACCTACATCGAAACGAGAGCGAAATCGCTCGCCGAGCTCCGCGCGAAAGCGTCACGACAACAAGAAGAGATCGACCGCACTCGACGATTTATCGACAAGTTCCGTGCGAAGGCGTCAAAAGCCAAGCAAGTGCAAAGTCGCGTCAAGATGCTCGAGAAAATCGTGAAGGTCGAGGTCCCGCCCGAGCGCAAGCTGATGAAGCTGCGGCTACCGGAAGTCGAACGCTCTGGTCGCGTCGCTGTCGAGCTAGAAAACGTCTACAAAAGCTACGGCGCCAACCTCGTCTTCGATGGCGCCAACCTCCTCATCGAACGGGGTGAACGCATGGCGCTCGTCGGCCCGAACGGTGTCGGCAAATCGACACTGATGCGTTTGCTTTCGAGAACAGAAGATCCCGACGAGGGCGAGATCACGCTCGGACACAACGTCAAGACTGGCTTCTTCTCTCAGGAGCGCTACGATTTGGACGCCGAGCGCACCGTTCTCGAGAACATGACGGACGGGGCACCCACCGAGATGATCCCACGACTCCGAAGTCTACTCGGTGCCTTTCTGTTTCAGGGCGACGACGTCGATAAGAAAGTCAAAGTGCTCTCTGGTGGCGAGAAGAGTCGCTTGGCCCTCGCTCGCCTGCTCTTACGCCCTGCGAACGTGTTGCTCCTCGATGAGCCCACGAACCACCTCGATCTCGATTCGAAAGATATTCTCTTGGACGCGTTGAGGGCTTACCAGGGAACGTTGGTTTTCGTCTCTCACGATCGCTATTTTCTCGACGAGCTGTCGACGAAAGTAGCCGAGATCGCGGACGGCAAGGTTCACGTCCATTGGGGCGGCTATCCCGAGTTCATCCGCTCCAAAGAAAGCGACAGCGAGGCGGCCGTGACCCCGATGACGCAAGCGACCGAGGTCGTGCCTGACGCCGAGCCGGAGCCGACGGTCAAGGGCAAAGGCAAAGCGTTTTCGAAGAACCAGGCCCGCGTGATCCAAGAACGCCTCGAGGAGATCGAGCTGTCGATCAGCGAGACCGAGATCGGGATCGACAGCCTCGAGGGACGGATGGCGGTACCCGGCTTCTACGACGACTCCGAAGCGGCGAACCAGGTCGTGAAGACCCACGAAGAGCTGAAGGCGAAGCTCAAAGCCCTCTATCAGGAGTGGGAAGAGCTCGCCCAAAAAGCGACCGCATACTGCTAGAAGAACCGCGCTGCCAGACGCAGCGGTTGCGTTATTCCGCTCAATTGCACGGGCGCTGACACACGATCTGCTGGCGGTTCAGGTTGGCACGTCTTGTGAACTCCTGAGTCCACGATGAAGCGATACCTCAAGACCCTACTAGCCTTCGTCGCCGTCGGTGCACTCGTCGTCGTGCTGCGTCTGTTCGTGTTCGTCGACGCCCCCGTACCCGTCATCGTGGCTTGCGCGAGCGCCGGACGGGTGGAAGAAACCGTCACCAACACGCGAGCGGGCACGGTCACCGCGAGACGCCGAGCCAAGCTCTCGCCCGAGATTGGTGGCCGTGTGATCGCGATTCCTTTCCGAGAAGGCGCGCTCGTCAGCAAGGGTGACGTTGTCCTGCGCCTCGATGACGAGCTCCAACGCGCGGAGCTCGAGCTGTCACAACAGGAGCTCGAGGCCGCTCGCTCTCAGCAAGAGCAAGCTTGTCTGTTTGCAGACCGAGCATCGAGAAACCTCGCCCGCATCCAAAGGCTGAGCCAGGAAGAAATCGCCAGCCAGGACTTGCTCGATGAGGCGGAGACGGAATCCCGCCGCGCCTCGGCTGCATGCGATGCCGCCGCATCAAGCGTGTCGCGCTCGAGCGCCGCTGTCAGTCTCGCGCAGACTCGAGTTTCAAAAATGGTACTGCATGCGCCGTTTGACGCCATCGTCGCCGAAGTCGACGCGGAAATTGGTGAATGGGTGACCCCATCGCCTCCGGCGCTGCCGGTACCGGCCGCGATCGACATCCTCGACCCGAGCTCCATTTTCATCAGCGCCCCGATGGACGAGGTCGACTCGGCTCACATTAAAGTCGACCAGAAGGTTCGGGTGAGCGTGGACTCGTTCCCGGAAAAACATTTCTGGGGTCGGGTGACGCGAGTCGCACCCTACGTCGTCGACGTCGAGGCCCAAAACCGTACCGTGGAGGTCGAGGTCGGCCTCGACGACAGCGAGGTCATCGCAAAGCTTCTCCCCGGAACCTCCGCCGACGTCGAACTCCTGCTCGCCGTCAAAGAAAGTGTCTTGCGGATACCGACACCGGCTTTGTTGGAAGGTAACCGTGTCCTCGTCGTCGACGAGTCCGATTACCTCGTGAGCACGGAAGTCGAGATCGGATTGAGCAACTGGGACTTCACCGAGATCCGGCGAGGGCTTCAACCCGGCGAGCGCGTGGTCGTGTCGCTCGACCGCGCTGACGTCGAGGCTGGTGCCCGCGTCACGATCGAAGAGGAAGCGGGCCCGAGTTGATTGGGCTCGAAAACGTCTGTCGCAGCTTCGCCGTCGGTGACAGCGAGGTTCGAGCTCTCGTGGACGTCAATGAGCAGATCGAAAACGGCGAGCACGTGGCCATCATGGGCCCCTCGGGCTCGGGGAAATCGACACTACTCAATATCCTCGGCTGCCTCGACCAACCGACGTCGGGCACGTACTTGCTCGACGGTCGCGAGGTCTCGGGCCTCGATGAGGCGGAGCTCACAGAAGTCAGGCGCAATCGTATTGGCTTCGTCTTTCAGTTCTTCCACCTCGTTTCGAGGCTTACCGCACTCGAGAACGTCGAGCTACCGATGGTGTTCGCTGGAACCGCGCCGCCCGAGCGGCGCGCCCGGGCGTTGAAAGCGATCGAGCATGTCGGCCTGAACGATCGAGCCGACCATCGGCCGGACCAACTCTCGGGAGGAGAGCGGCAGCGCGTCGCGCTCGCGCGCGCGACCGTTATGGGGCCAGGCCTTCTGCTCGCCGACGAGCCCACAGGAAATCTCGACTCCAAATCCGGAACGCAAGTGCTCGATCTGCTCGATCGCTTGAACGAAAATGGTTTGACACTCGTCGTCGTCACCCACGATCCAGCGGTGGCGCGCCGAGCCGACCGCGCGCTCGTGATGACCGACGGTCGGATCGTCCGCCGCTTGCGCGGAAAAGAGCTCGAGTCGATCCAAGGAATTGGTCCCGGCATCGCTCCGGGGACTACCGATGTCACTTCGGTGTCGACGTGAGCCTTAGGGACCTCCTCCGATTCGCAATCCAAGCCCTCATGGGACACCGCCTTCGCAGCGGATTGAGCCTCCTGGGGATGGGTGTCGGTGTTGCCGCGGTCATCATGTTGACGGCACTCGGTGAAGGCGCTCGGGGTTACGTCGAGAATCAGTTCGCGAACTTGGGCTCTAGCCTCCTCATCGTCGTGCCCGGCAAGACGGAGACCACCGGAGCGCTCCCCGGCATGGGTGGCGCACCCAATGATTTGACCCTCGATGATTTCGAGGCCATCGTGCGGCGCATCCGCCAGGTGGAGCGCGCCGCTCCCATCGCGATGGCTACCACGACGACCTCACACGGCGAGCTCAGGCGTCAGGTCGCGGTCATCGGCACGACGAAAGAGTTTCTCGAAGTCCGCAACCTGAGTCTCGGCCGCGGTGTGTTCTTGCCCGAAGGTGACATCCGTAGGGGCGCGTCGGTCGCCGTCATTGGTGAGAGGGTCGCCCGCGAGCTCTTCCCGGGACAGAATCCAGTCGGCAAAGTCGTTCGCATCGACCAGTGGCGTATGCGCGTCATCGGAGTGCTGACGAGCCGCGGGACCCAGCTTGGCGTCGACGTCGACGAGCTCGTTGTCGTCCCGGTCGCGACTGCCATGCGCATCTTCAACCGAAGCTCGTTGTTCCGAATCCTCATCGAAGCTCGAGCGCAGGTCGACCTCGACACGACCGCCAAGAGCGTCGTGGCGCTGCTCAGCGAGCGGCACGGCGAGGAAGACGTCACCGTGATCACACAGGACTCCGTTGTGTCTTCGCTCGGGAGCATTCTCGACACGTTGACGCTGGTGCTCGCCGCGATCGCCTCTATCTCGCTCGGCGTCGCCGGGATCGGGATCATGAACGTCATGCTGGTGTCCGTTTCCGAGCGCACCAGCGAAGTCGGCCTCCTCAAAGCACTCGGGGTGTCGCACCAGCAGATCGTCGCCGCCTTTCTCGCCGAAGCAACGCTGTTATCTCTAGCAGGAGGCTTGCTGGGGCTGACGGTTGGCTTCTTCGGAGTCGGCGTCGTCGTCGGTATCTATCCCGATCTTCCGGCACACCCACCTGGTTGGGCCGTCGCCGCTGCCCTTGCCGTTGCCCTCGTCGTCGGGATGGTGTTCGGCGTATTGCCCGCGCGGCGCGCCGCTCGGCTGGATCCCATCGCGGCGCTCGCACGGAGATAGCGATGCGTTCGCTTCTCGGCTTCGCACTCAGCGCCATCTCCAGTCACCGGTTGCGCTCCCTTCTGTCCGTCCTCGGCATTGCTATCGGGATTGGATCCGTCGTCCTGCTCACGTCAATCGGGGAAGGGACACGGCGCTACATTCTCGAGCAGTCCACGCAGTTCGGCACGAATCTGGTTTCGATCAACCCCGGCAAGGCCGAAACTGTGGGCATTCCCGGGATTTTGGGAGGCACGACGCACAAGCTCACGCTCGACGATGCCGCCGCCATTGCACGTCTGTCGAACGTCGAACGGGTCGTACCGATCGCGTTCGGACAAGCTCGGGTGCAGGCGGGGGAGCTCGGGCGGAGCGTTTTCATCTATGGCGTAACCCCGGATATCCCCGATGTGTGGAGATTCCACGTACGTCAGGGCGGGTTCTGGCCCCACGGGGATCCAAGCCGTGCTCAGGCGATGGCAGTCCTCGGGCCCAAGCTCAAGCGAGAGTTGTTCGGCAACACCAACGCCCTAGGCCAGTTCGTCCGGATCGGCGGCGCACGGTTTCGCGTCGTCGGGGTTATGGAACCCAAAGGACAGTTTCTCGGCTTCGACATCGATGACTCCGCCTACATCCCCGTCGCGTCGGCGATGCGAATCTTTAACCGGGACGAGGTCAACGAAATTCAATTCGTCTACCGACAGTCGGCCCTCGTCGATACAGTCGTCGAGCAAGTCAGCCGCGTGCTCATCGACCGCCACGGCGGTAACGAAGACTTCACCGTGACGACCCAGGAGGCGATGCTCGAAGTGATGGGTGACGTGATGAACATCATTACCGTCGCCGTGGGCGCAATCGCCGGTATCTCGCTCCTCGTCGGTGCTATCGGGATTTTGACGATGATGTGGATTGCAGTGGGCGAGCGAACGTCGGAGATCGGGCTCATCCGAGCCATCGGCGCCTCGCGCCGCCAAGTGCAAGCGGTGTTTCTCGTCGAGGCAGCGGCATTGGCTACCGGCGGCGGGGCTATCGGCTTGGCGGGAGCGATGGCGCTGCTAGCGTTAATCCGTACCGCAGTCCCCGACCTGCCGACCCACACGCCCACCATTTTCGTCGTGCTCGCCCTCGGAGTCAGTTTCGCTACGGGGATTTTTTCTGGCGTCGTGCCGGCGGCAAGGGCTAGCAACTTGGATCCCATCGAGGCGCTGCGGTCCGAGTGAAAGCTTAGAGCCTGGCAACCAAGGCTGACGACGTGCCAGCATTTGGCGGAGACGACGGAGCCTTCGGTTGACGGCCCCGCACGCCTTGAAGGAAGCTTGACACCATGCCGGCTTCGGGGATCGTCTTGCTCTCGCTTTCCATCGCTTTAGCTGAAGTCCACTTCGTCGATATCACCGAAAGGGCCGGAATCACGTTCCACCACAACAACGCAGCCACCGACGAGAAATACATGATGGAGACGATGGGCTCCGGGGGTGGCTTATTCGACTACGACGGCGATGGAGATCTCGACATCTACTTGTTGAACGGCGCTTCGCTGACGGGCCCGACGGAGGCGCCGGCGTCGACGAACAGGCTCTACCGAAACGATGGCGCCGCGGGTTTTACCGACACGACCTCGCAAGCCGGAGTCGGAGACACGAGCTTCGGCATGGGAATGGCTGCAGCGGACTTCGATAACGATGGAGATCTGGATCTCTATATCACCAACTTCGGTGACAACGTTTTCTATCGCAACAACGGCGATGGCACGTTCACCGACGTCACCAATCAAGCCGGCGCCTCCGCCGGAGGCTGGAGCGCGAGCGCCGCGTTCGCCGACGCAGACGGTGACGGTTTCCTGGACTTGTTCGTCTGCCGCTACGTCGACTTTCGGCTCGACAATCACAAGTTCTGCGGCAACCTCGCCGACAACGTCCCCGCCTACTGTCACCCTGACGTCTACAACGCCGAGCCCAGCGTGTTGTACCGAAACCGAGCAGACGGGACATTCTCCGACGTCACGCTCGAGTCAGGGGTGTCTACACCCGGCGAGGGAAAGAGCCTGGGAGTCGTCTGGGGCGACTACGACAATGATGGAGACCCTGACCTCTACGTCGCCAACGACTCGATGAGAAATTTCCTGTTCGAGAATGACGGCAGCGGCAGCTTTGACGACGTGACCCTGCTCGCCGGGGTCGGCTACAGCGAGAACGGTCAAGCACAAGCAGGAATGGGCACCGACCTCGGCGACTATGACGGCGACGGTTGGCTCGACATCGTGGTCACGAATCTGGATTTCGAATACAACGCGCTGTACCGAGGCGACCCGAGCGGCGTTTTCGCGGATGCCTCCTACAGTTCCGGTCTCGCAGAGTCGTCATTGAACTATGTGGGGTTCGGGACGATCTTCTTCGACTTCGACAACGACGGCTGGCTCGACGTTCTCGTGGCAAACGGTCATATCATCGACAACATCAACCTCTTCGGCGCCGTATCCACGTATCAAGAGTCGAACTTTCTGTTCCGCAACAACGGCGACGGGACCTTCACCGATGTCTCCGCAGCGTCCGGTGACGCCTTCCTCCGCGAGGATGTCGCTCGCGGGGCCGCTGCAGGCGACGTCGACCAGGACGGAGACGAGGACGTCCTCATCACCCGAGCCGGGCAAACCGCCGTTTTGCTATCGAACGAAGGCGGCAACCAAAACTCTTGGCTCTCCATCCGCCTCGTCGGCAAAGCTTCAAACCGCGACGCCATCGGCGCCCGAGTCTCCGTTCAAATCGGCGAGCGCATCTTGATGAAAGAAGTCAAAGCAGGCTCGAGCTATCTATCGCAAAGCGCGTTAGAGCTGACATTTGGACTAGCCAACGCGACCGTAGCCGACCGCATCGAAATCCGCTGGCCCTCCGGAACCGTACAAACCCTAACCGCCGTCCCCACCAATTCCCGCCTAACCGTGACCGAAAACCAGCCCTGAACACGTCCTCGAGTTTTTGTCACCACGGAGACACGGAGTCACGGAGATTTCCACGGAGGTCCTGTGTGGTGGATCTTTTAGCTACCGTCCAAGACATCTCGGATAGCCTCGCGCGCGAGCGTGTCGGCGCGCTCGTTCTCGGGGTGGCCGTCATGACCCCGGACCCATTCCCACGTCATGCGATGCGGGCTTGCGAGCCGGTCGAGCTCTTCCCAGAGATCGCGATTCTTGACGGGAGCGCCCGAAGCGGTCTTCCACCCCTTGCGCCGCCAGCCGTGGATCCAACTCTTCATGCCTTTGGCCACGTATTGTGAATCGGTTACGACCCGGACGATCGAGGGCGCCTCGAGCGAAGCGAGTCCCTTGATGACCGCCATGAGCTCCATTCGGTTGTTCGTGGTTTGCGGCTCTGCGCCGGTGAGCTCGCGCCGCGAGCCGCCTTCGTCGACGATCGCAGCGTAGCCGCCCGGTCCCGGATTTCCCTCGCACGAACCGTCCGTGTAGATTACGACTTCGTTCATCTCACCCTCACGTACGTGCCCAGCGGCCGGTTGTCCTCGCCGTCGGGCACAAAGCTTCCTCGGGAGCGTACAGTGAACGCGTAGAGGTAGCGCTCTCCCGAAGGCCCATCGAATCGATAGGGATTTCTCAGCAACACAGTGCGATCGTGCGGCCCCGCTGCCGGGAGCTCGAGGGAGAGCTCGGACTCACCCCGCTCGCAAAACTCGACGGTGTTACCGTCGTTTCTCCCGTTCCTGAGTCGAAGTGTCAATTCGTCGAGGATCGTCGGCGACCGAAGCACAAACCGGGTCGACCCACCTCCCGGCACCCAAACGCCATCCCCTTCGAAACCGTGCTCGCCGAACGCCCACAGCACCCGACCGCGCGAAAGCTCCTGCGTTTCCGGAAACGTTGGACCCTGACGCTCGGCGGCGTTACTCGGCCACCGCTCGAGCGCGGCTCCAGCGACCACGACGCTGAAGACGAGCGCGCCCGCGCCGATCGCGGTCCTTCGGTGGAAGACACTCGCCTCGGCTTCGACCGAAAAGGGCTCCTCGTAAACTCGCTCTCGAAACAACAGCACCAAAACGGCGATGATCAGAACGAGGACGAGGAGCTTTGCGTAGTGAGCCGGGCCCGAGCCGAGAAATCCGTCGCTCAAGAAATTCGGAAGATACTGCATGGGCTCGCAGTAGAGCACCCGCCCCCAAAACAGCGGCGGCTGATAACTCGGGATCAAATCGCGAGCGAAGCTGACACTGTACGAAAGGCTTGCCGCCAGAAGCGTCAGGCTCACCCCTGCGAGCCATCCGTCAGACAACGCACGCTGAACAGCAAGTGCCATCGGAAGCGCCAAGAGAGGAAGGATACTCAAGATGTAACGACCCATCGTAGAGACCGCGCCAGGCCAGTAAGGAAACGACGCGATCACGACGAGATATGAGGCGAGTACGAGCATGAACGGCGTGAAGATCCGATTGTGGCGTAGATAGAACGCGCGAGCGCCGACGAGAGCCAACACGTAGATCGGCGCGAAGACGAAAAGCCCGTTCTCGCGATCGAGGAGGAGCCCGGAGATTCCTCTGAAGAAGTTCCACGGCTCGAAAGAGGAGCGTTCGGCCGCCGAGAAGGTCGCCGTCGGAGAGAAACTCCCCGTGAGCGCGTGATTGTAGAGGAAGATCGAATACGCGGAGAGCAACAGCGGCACCCCCAACAAAACCACTTTATAAAGATGATGGCTCACCCCACCCGGTGTCCGGCGCATCAGCTTGAGCGCCGCGATGATTCCAACAACCGCCGCGACCACGGAGTACTTCTGATGCAACCACGGAAGTCCGGCCAACGCGACCGACGCCGCGAGCACGCTGCGTCCTGACGGCGCCGGATCGAGCACGAGCTTTCGGAACGCGAAAAGCAAAAACAGACCGCCGGGAAGCTCCGGATAAATCTGAAAGGTATAGAACAGAAACGGTACGGTGAGCGCCACGGCGAAGGCAACGGCCGCCCCGGAGCCGCGGCCGGAAACCTCGTCGACGGAGCGTACGATCTCGTAGACGAGCAGAGCGCCGAGCAATTGCCAGAACAAGATGACAGCGAACTGCCGATTTCCACCGAACCAGCGGTTCAACGCGCGGTCCGCGAGATAAGCGGGCACCAACAAGAGCCCCGGACCCGGAGCGTTGATGTAGTAGACGCCGCCATCGACACTGCGAAACATCGAGCGGTTCACTTTGCTCGCCTTGTTCTCTTCGTCGGCGTTCGCCAAAAGGTTCGCCGAAGCCTGTGCGTAGCTTCCGACCCAGCCCGGGACAAACGAGAGGAACTCTCCGATGGTTGGATCAGGGTTCTCCTCGGCTCGCTCGATGTTGAGGGTCCCGGTGCCGGCCACGGCCGCCGCCATGCGCACGTACTTGAACATGTTGCCCTGGCCAACGCCCTCGTCGTAGAAGCGTGACGGCGTCGCAATTGCGAACAACCCCATCGCGAGCACCACGAGCGCAAGAACCGGTACCCGTCGCTCCCACGGCCCGAGAAGGCACGAGAGCGTGTGAACGGCCACAGCCGCGAACAACAACCCGACGAGAAGCGTCAGAAACGGCCCCTCCAGAGCGAGACTGACCGCGAGGTTCGCGCCGTAGGGAAAACTCGGTGATCCCACTAGGGCGACTAGGCTCGTGAAGGTGACGAAGACAGGGACCAACAGGACGATATAAGGACGTCTCAGCTCCACGAGCAACCCACCGAGCTCGAAGTCACGAAGCTGCTCGACATCGCGCAGCCAACCGAGACCGTAGGCGAGCAAGAAAGCGAACCCAATCCCGAGTACGCTCCAGCCGAGCGCTGGCCACAGGAGATCGGTGAGAACGAGGTTACGTGCAAGCGCTGGGAGAAGAGCCTCGCCCGAGTCTTGCCTCAGGAACAAGCGCAAAAAAGCAGCGAGCCCTCGCGAGGCGCCAAAGAGGCCGGAACAAGCAAGGATTAGCAGGGCGGAACGAAGCACGAATCGAAGATTATAGTCGCGGGCGAGCGCTTTGTGCTCATTGCGCGCGCACGTTGCGTTTGGGCGTTCGCTATAATTGGCCGGTCTTGGGGGCTGAGCAGACAGACTCGTGGTACGCGGCCGGGCTTCGCTTCTCGTGTCATCAGTGCAATAACTGTTGCCGTGGAGCCCAACCGGGTTGGGTCTACGTCAGCCCGAGCCAAATCGAGCGCGTTGCTCGGTTTCTCGAGCTACCCCTGCGTCAGTTCAGAAAACGGTTTCTCACCAAGGACGAAAATGGCGAGCGGGTGCTGCGCCTCAAACCAAACGGCGATTGCGTCTTTTGGGAGGATGGGTGCACCGTCTACCCTGCGAGACCGCACCAGTGCCGAACGTTCCCATTCTGGCCCGAGAATCTCACCTCGCCCGAGGCCTGGCAAGAGCTGAAGGAATTTTGTCACGGTATCGACGAGGGGCACCTCTACCCCCTGTCGGAGATCCGAAGCGTGCTGCGCGGGCGGGCTACCTCAAAAGCGAAAGCGGAACCGGCTCGCTGAAATCGAACAACACCGGATACAGAAGATCTTTCTGCTGATACCGGATCCCCGCCGCATCGAGCCGCCGCCGGATTCGCCGAGCGAACCGAAAACTTCTGGGTACCAACGCGACCTCGCTCGCGTTCGCCACTTCGTCCCGGAACGGGGTGTACCACTCCGTTTGCGCGGGCCCGAGCTCGGATGTCCACACCATCCGTCCGTGGCTCAAGAACACGTACTTGTAGGAAAGATGGTAGTCGGACCGTACGTAGCGGACCCCGAGCTGTTCGATGTCGCGTACGAAGGCGCGGTTGACCCCGTCGCTTTCGAGAGCAACGGCGAGGTAGCGGCCGTCGCCGCGAACATTGACGAACACGAGGGCCGCGACGACGAGCGCGGCCAACAAAGGCTTCCATCGCCATAGTGCCATCAGCGTCACGCCGAAAAACACCGGCACGACCGAGAAGAGAAACAACAGATACCGCGGCTCGGCTGTCATCCACCCGAAGCTGCTCTGTGCAAAGACGACAACGACGAGCACACTGAAGCCGAGCATCATCAGCTCCGCCGAAACCGTTCCCCCTCGGCGCAAGCGGTCACGATGTAGCCAGGCGAAGCCCGCGAACACAGCGGGAATGAGCAGCGAAAGCCCAACGTGCCAAGCGGCGTTCGGCCATGGAGGCGATTCGCTGGGCCAATAGCCCGAGAGGACCGCGAGCGAAGTCGTTCCGACTTCTTTCAACTGCGACAACGTGCGTTCGACTCGACTACCGGCTTCGATGGTCTCGGCATCGAGGCTCCACCAGCGGAAGCTCAACCAATCGTTGCTCGCGTTCCAGAGGATTCCGGGGAAATCGCCTACGATGAAGCCGCCAGCGAAGCTCGCGAGACGGACGAGGGCCGCTCGTCCGAAACGATGGACTAGCAACACGCCAACCGCCGTCAACAGATAGTACGTCGCGAGGATGTGAGTCCAGAAAGCAAGACCTCCGAGGACACCCATCCAAAAAGCCAGAGCGAACCCATCACGCTTCTCCTCGATAAAGCGCGCTCCGAGCACGAGCATCAACGTTCCAAACAGCATGACGTCGACATAGTTGCCTTCGTTTCCCATCCCCCAAGCCGTTAGAAATCCGGGCGCGACGAGGACGTATCCAGCTGCGAGGAGCGACTCCGATCGCGGCGCGACGGTGCGGGCAAGCAGATAGACCGCCGCCGCGAAGCCCGCGTACATCAACGCCGCAGCGAGCGCGAAGCTGACGACCGGCTCACCACACACCCACGCCAACAGCGCGGTGAGATGCGCCTTGATGCTCCCGACGTACGACCAGTTGTAGAGAAAGATCGGATAGTGGCGGCCCTCGACGATGTGCAGCGCCATCAATCCCTGAGCCGAGGCGTCGGAGCTAAACAAACCGTAGGCCCCCCACAGGAACGGGAGTCGAGTGCCCAGCGACACCCCCGCGACGGCAAGCGCAACCCGCCCGTCCGGAGTGAGTCGAGGCTTGCCCTCGAGGGCCACGAGGATTCCTAGGGCAGCGACTAGCAGCAGGCCCGGAAGAATCGGAGGTGCGTCGGCCAGGAACCACCCCACGTCATGATCGAACCAGGTGAGGCAAAGCCAAAGGTAGGCGATGAGAGCAGCGGCAGAGACGACGACCGTTCGCATTCCGGTTGGCCGAGAGGATAGCAGGTTAGACCGCTTGGGTGCCCGAACCGGACCCGTTGTTCCTGTCGCTCACGCGACGCAAATGAAATCGCGAAGCTCGTCGAGCCCGGCTTTTCGAAGCTCTTCCCGGATTTCATCACGGGCCGAGTACCACGGCGAGCTCTGATCTCGCTTCCTGCTGAGTGACGCAACCGCAACGATAACGAACAACCTCTCGAGACGATATCGAGCCGGGAGATCGTCAGCCGAGATCACCGTCGCGCCATCAGTCGTCTGCCCGATCTTCCGAGGATCGATCTCGATGAAATGACGGGGCCGGAGCCGCCGGCCCCAGAGTTTTCCGACCGGCCCGGCGCCCCAGATCGCAAGCGGTCTCGACCGGTCGAGCACATGATTCACGAGGTAGTGCTGTTTCACGTCCGCGAACCGCTCGGGAGAAAAGACCGGGTCGACGCGACTCGCACGCGTTGCGCTGTCTCTCCACTCGACGAGCACGTCTTTGAGCTTCTCGAATCGATTTCCCGAGGCGGACAGGCGCATCCACAGGTCATAGTCCTCCGGCCAGCCGTTCGTTCGATAGCCTCCCACCGCGTCCACTGCTTCCCGGCGCATCATCACCGTCGGGTGCGGGATCGGGCTCTCGACGAACAAGTTCCGCTGAGTGTCGTCGTGCGTCAGCACAGAGTTGACCCAAGCCTCATAGCGCAAGTAGCCGTCTTTGAGCTCCCGTCTCGGGAACAAGCGCACTCTCGAGCTCGAGACACTGACATCGGCGTGAGACCGATCTCGAAGATGCTCCACTTGACGCTCGAATCGCGCCGGGTGAGCCCGGTCGTCCGCATCCATCCTCGCCAGCAACGGGCCTCGCGCTTCGGACATTGCGGCATTCAACGCGGATGCGATCCCCCGATGAGCCGTTTCGAGAATACGGAGCCGATCGTTGTCACGCGCCGCGCGCGCAAGAATGTCGCCGGTGGCGTCGGACGAGCCATCGTTCACGGCGACGATTTCAAAATCGGTGTAGCTCTGACGCCACAAGCTTGCGAGGGCCTCCTCGAGTGTCGGCGCCGCATCGAAGCACGGGAGGAGCACGCTCACAGTAGGCATCGGTTTTAGGGTAGTATTTTCCGTCTATGAAGGAGTACCACTTCATCCAGGCAGATGTCTTCACCGACAAACCATTTACCGGCAATCCCCTCGCGATCTTCCCAGAGGCGGACGGGCTCAACTCGGAGGAAATGCAATCGATCGCCAAAGAGATGAACCTCTCCGAGACAGCGTTCGTGTTGCCCGCCACGGATTTGAAAGCTCAGCTTCGCCTACGCATCTTCACTCCCGCCTCGGAGTTGCCGCTCGCCGGTCATCCGGTCGTGGGCGCGTGTTTCATCCTCGCCGAGCGCGGCGTTATCCCTCTCGAGGACGGGTCGAACCGTATCTACCAGGAATGCGGCGCCGGCGTCCTGCCGGTTGACATCCTCGTCAAGGACGGCAAAGTGGATCAGGTGGTGATGACACAATCCCCACCCCGCTTTTTCGATGAGTACACGGATCGTAAACTCCTCGCAGATGCCGTTGGCCTGTCCGAGGATCAACTCCTCCCCGACGACTTGCCCGCTCAGGTGGTCTCCACCGCATTCCCACAGCTCATGGTGCCCGAGCGTTCGCTCCGCCACATGGACAAAATCGAGATCGACCTGGTCGCGATGAGAAAAGTCCTCGCGACCACGCGTTCCGATTCCTTCATGATTTTCACTCGAGAATGCGTGCATGACGAGTCCACGGTGCACGCGCGGATGTTCGCGCCCACGGTCGGTGTTGTGGAGGATCCCGCCACCGGAAGTGCCTCGGGCGCTCTGGGAGCGTACCTAGTCCACCACAACCTCGTGAAGGCCGAGCCGACCGCCCACATTCTCGTGGAGCAAGGTTACGAAATGGGCCGGCCCAGCTCGATCCACGTCGAGGTCGATTGCGACGAGCATGGCCCCGCCGAGGTCCGCGTCGGCGGCAAAGCCGTGGAAGTGGCAAGCGGCAAGCTGCAGTTCTAAGCGGCATTCAGCTTTCGGCATTCTGCCGGCCCGGATCACGCCGGTTGGGACAACGGCGTAAGTTCCCAAGCACAGCCACGATACGGAGCCTGGCGCGCGCTTCGACACGAACCAGAATGCTGACCGCCGAAGGCTGATTCCCCAACTTGCGCGGCGGGTGGGGTTAACCTAATCTAGGCTCAGGAGCCCCTTCGCCCGGTGGAACCTAGCCCGTCATGACTGAAATCGCTGAATCGTCGTCTCTCGAGAACACCCGGCGGCGGCAAAACGGCCGGAAGCGAGCGTGGCTCATCCCCGTCGCTCTGCTGGCCCTGTTCTTGTTGACGGCATTCGCCACGCGGCTAGTTAGGAAGACAACGCTAGACGCCCGCATCGCCGCGGCGGATAAGCTCGTCGAGCAGCCGATCCAAGGTGGGGTTTTCAGATATCCCCTATTGCTTCCGATCGGCACGCTGGATCCCGCGAACGCGATCTTTACGGTCGACGTCATGCTCGTCCAGCAGCTCTACGACGGCTTGATCGCCTTCGACGAGCACCTCAATATCGTTCCCGCGCTCGCGAAATTCTGGGAAATCTCTCCCGACGGCAAGACCTATACCTTCGAGCTTCGAGACGACGCTCGGTTCCACAACGGGCGCCGGGTCACACCGGAAGACTGCGTGTTCAGCTTCGAACGGCTGCTGAGCAAGGGACTGAACGAGCACAACTACAGCTACTTCAGCCGTATCGAAGGTGCGGCCGATTTCCACGAAGGCCGGACGCGCGACGTGAAAGGCCTCGAAGCTCTCGATGGGAACCGATTCCGAATCACGTTCGTGACACCGTTCGTCCCGGCGTTGTCGGTGCTGAGCATGTACTCATCCAAGATTCTTCCCAAGGAAGAGCTTCTCGAACAAGGCGCCGCGTTTTTTGAAGCACCGGTCGGAACCGGCGCGTTCCAGTTCTCCAGATGGATCGAGCCGTCCGAAGATCCGGGGATTCCCTCCATCGACGGTGTCTGGCAAGGGATCCGACTCGAGGCCAACTCTCAGTATTTCGACGGACGGCCCCATCTAGATGCCGTAGTCCTCCGGGCTATATGGAACTCGAACGAGTATGAAGGCGAAGCTCTTCCACTCCACGACGTCGCGGATTGCCTCCAAACCAACGAAGTCGAGCACTACGCGGACTGGATCCCGCTCGAAGCAGAACGGTTTCTCGCACTCCGCTACCTGTACTTTCCGAACCATGTCGCTCCTTACGACGATTCCAAAGTGCGACTCGCGATCAACTACGCCCTCGACAAGAGAAGCTTTCTTGACGCGGACCGGGTTACCGAAGGCATCCCATCAGCAACGGGCGTGGTGCCACCAGGTATTCCAGGTTTCATCCCGAAGGAGTCTCACTTCGAGCAGAATCTCGACAAGGCGCGAATGTTGCTCGCGGAGGCCGGCTACCCCGAGGGCAAGGGTCTGCCTCCCCTAGAGCTCCCGGTACTCCCGGATAGTCTCTACGTACGCGATCCTGGATCGGTGGCGCGAGACAGCTGTCTCGTTGCTTGCCTTTCGAAAGTTGGCGTCCAAGTACGGTTGCTCAAAACCGACCCGTTCATCAACTTCGAAAGGCCGGAGTACAAAGATCGTGCAGTGGTGCGAGTCAACACCTGGTACGCCGACTTTCCCGATCCCGACAACTTTCTGAGGCCGCTGTTCCACTCGGACGGCCCTTTGAACAAGTTCGGCTACTCCAACCCGAAGGTCGATCAGCTGCTCGATCAAGTGTGGTCGGAGACGAGCTACACCAAGCGGAACAAGCTCTACCACCATATCGAAGAGATCATCCTCGAGGACTCTCCGATCATTCCGACCGACTACGGTCGGCTGCGTTACTTGCTCCGGCCGAACGTGCGCGGATTCACGTTGACACCGCTCGGATCGCCCTACATCCAGATGAAGAACATCTGGCTGACGCAGGAGGGGCCCGCGAACGAAGTCGAGCTGTAGGCCGTGCTGGTCGAAACGAGTTCGGGCGAAGGTTGAAGATGTGGCGCATCGCCCCACTCGGTCTTCGCGACCGCTTCATTCTCAGCTCCACGGCTCTCATCACACTGTTGATGATTGTCGTCATCTTCTTCGTCGAGCTAGAGCGGACCGCGGCGCTGAAAGAGCGCGCCGAGGAGCATGCGTCGGCGATCGCGCAGATGATGGCGGACCTCTCCGAGAATCGCCTCATGTACTACGACCTCGTCGCGCTCCAGCAAAACGTGGAGCGGGCCACGGAAGACGAGGATGTGGTTTTCGCGATCATCTTCAATCGCGACGCACGAGCCTTGGCTGCGAACGAGGCCGCGAGAGAGATCTTCCCAGCGGAGTTGTTCGAAATCGGCGCAGAGATGGGAAGGCTCGAGCGCGGTGGTGTGTTGAAAGAAGAGCTCGCTTTCGAGACCACCGATGGACGGGATGTCGAAGTGCTCGAAGTCATCGCCCCCGTGTTCGTCGAGGATGAGCTCTGGGGAGCCATCAAGCTGGGGTTGACCCTCGAAAACGTCAATGCCGAGATCCAACGAACCCGACTGGGTCTCATCAGTCTCGGTTTCCTCGGACTCACGTTTGGTGCCCTTGGGTCCGTTTTTCTCGCAAACCGCATCTCTCGGCCGCTCGAAAGTCTCGTCGAAGGAACGATCCGGGTGGCGCACGGCGATCTGCGGCATCGGATCGATATCCCTCCTGGTGATGAGATCGGTGAGCTCGCAGCAAATTTCAATCGGATGACGACCGAGATCCTGGACGACCGCGAGAAACTCGAAGAGGCATCGAAAAAACTCCTGGAGGCCGAGAAACTCGCCACCATCGGACGGCTCGCGACCGCACTCGCCCACGAAATACGCAATCCATTGACGGCGGTAAAGCTCAATATCCAAAAGATTGGTCAACACCCGGCGCTCAGCGACCTCGAGCGCGAGCAGGTCGGGATTGCGGAGACTGGCGTCCAACAGGTGGAGAAACTGGTCAAGGATATCCTGAGCTATGCGCGCGCGCCGCAGCTGCACAAGGACACTTTCGACCTCGAGAATCTAATCGAGGACGCGCTGCGGTTCGTAGAGGAGCCTGTTGAGGAGAAACGAATCCAGCTCGTCAAGGACTTTGCTGAGCTGGCGCCCATCGACATCGACGGGGATCAACTGCGATCCGCTTTTCTGAACACGTTGTTAAACGCCACCGAAGCGGTCTCGAACGACGGCGTCATCCACGTTCGCACGAGGTTGGAAGAGACCGACACCGGCACTTGGGCGGTCGTCACCATCGAAGACGATGGGGCCGGGATCGAGAAAAGCGATTTCAAGGCCATCTTCGATCCGTTCTTCACGACCAAGAGCCTCGGTACCGGCCTTGGTTTGACCAACGCTCGCAAAGTGGTCGAGCTGCACGGGGGGCGGATCGAGGTCACGAGCGAGCCACGAGTAGGCACTGCGATCGCCCTTTGGCTTCCCTACGCGACGACCGAGCCAACCAGCGCCACGGACGACAACGAAGCCCTCCCGGAGGTCCATGAAGTCCATCCTAGTCATTGATGACAACCGGCTCATCCGGCAGACGTTCAAGACGCACCTCGCGAGCGAGGGATTCGAGGTCTCGCTCGCCGCCGACGGCGGCGAAGGTGTCGAGCAGTTCGAACGGATCCGGCCCGACCTCGTCATCCTCGATATTCATCTTCCGGTGATGGGAGGCCTCGACGTTCTGACGCGGATTCGTGAGATCGACGACAAGGCGTACGTCATCATGATCACGGCTTTCGACGATATGAAGACGACCGTCGAGGCCATGAAGCTCGGAGCGTTCGAATACATCTGCAAACCGATTGACTACGACGAGCTCCTGCTGGGGATCAACAAGGCGCAGCGGATGCAGGAAATGGACACGAAGCTCGACTACCTCGTGACCGAAGCATCCCAGGAATGGAACATCGACAATATCGTCGGCCGAACGTCTCAGATGCGAGACGTCTTCAAGACGATCGGCATGTTGTCGCGTAGCACAACGACGGTTCTCATTCGCGGTGAGTCAGGAACTGGCAAAGAGTTGGTCGCACGGGCGATCCACTACAACTCCATCAACCGGGAAGAGCCGTTCGTCGCCGTGAACTGTACCGCGCTCGCCGAGGGCGTTCTTGAAAGCGAGCTCTTCGGACACGTGCGCGGTGCCTTCACCGGCGCGGTACGCGACAGCCGCGGCAAGATCGAGATCGCCCAGAAAGGCACGCTTTTTCTCGACGAGATCGGCGATATTTCACCGAACCTCCAGGCAAAGCTCCTCCGCGTCGTCGAGAATCGAGAGTTCGCGCGCGTCGGCGGCGAGAAGATCGAGCGCACCGAGGCTCGGATTGTTGGCGCGACGAATAGCGATCTCGAGGAGAGCGTGCGCAAGGGAAGCTTTCGCGAAGATCTCTACTACCGGCTCAAGGTCGTCGAGATCAAGCTTCCCGCGCTGCGAGAGCGGCGCGAGGATATCCCCGATCTCGTCGCCTACCTGCTCGAGAAGATCAACCGCCAGCTCCACACCAACGTCCGCAAGGTCCCGGAGAGCGTGCTCAAGATGCTCGTCAACTACGACTGGAAGGGAAACGTGCGGGAGCTCGAAAACGCCCTGACCCGCGCGGTGACCCTCGCTCATGGGGACGTTCTGCTTCAGGAGCACCTGCCCCTTCTGCGCTCAACTGGCATGAGCCAGGGGCTCGTCACCGAGGAGCTCACCAGCCTCAAGGACATGGAGAGTCGCTACATCGACCACGTCTTGAAGCAAACACGCTGGAACAAGTCCCGCACCAGCGAGATCCTGGGTATCACCCGACCCACGCTCGACAAGAAAATCAAAGACTATGCGCTCGTCGACCCCCGAAAACCCCGAGGCGCCCAAACAGGGGAACCGGTTTCCGGCCTCGGGTAAGCCGCGTCCCAGTGAGCGTCGGGACGCATTACGATGGGGTGATCTCACCAACCCATTGAAACGAAAGAGTTTCCAGGGACATCCATGGCACAGTCGTCGGAAAAACTTACGCTTCGCGCGGGGCGCGGAAGTCTCGCCTTGAGTTAAATCCTTTTTTTTGAACTACTTAGTTGGCTGGTACCGGTATTGCATTACGTAACCGGTGAAGCGTCAACTGTGCTTCAAGCTATTTTCGAAGGGGATTCGCAATGATTAAGATTCAACATTTGGCTTCAGTTCTGACCGTTCTCGCGCTCGTAGCGACGTTGCTCCCAGCATCGGCTGAAGCTACCCTCATAGGCGATCTGATCGATGCCGAGGTACTCGATGCCACCGGTGCTTCCTTGTTCAAGATGGAACAGGTAGCGGTTGGCGTTGGGGCCGAGTTCCTTTACACTCTGCCCGGCGGAGGCGCTATGGAGGCGGACTTCGACGACTCCAACTTGGCTCTCTCGTTCGTCGGAGAAGATTTTTACCCCGAGCTCACATGGGTCTTCAGCGATCTGAACTGGGTCGGCCAATCCGGTGAGATCGTCGGCATCACGCCGATCCTGACACCCGAGCCGGCGCAGACGACGTTCACGAAGGATTCGTTCACCGTTACCACGTTTCTGGGCCGGTTCGAAGAGGACCTACTGACCAATACGTTTCACATCGACACGAGACATATACCGGGCGGGAATGCTCCCGAGCCGGGTGTGCTCTTCCTCTTGGCTACCGGACTGGTTGGCCTGTCGCGTATGCGCCGTCGCAACTGAGGAAGACCCCGAACCGATTTTTCGCAGGGCTCGGCCTCGAGGCCGAGCCCTTTTTTCGTTTGCGCCCTGTACCGAAGCCTTGCAGCCTCTACCGTTTTTGAGTAGCCTCCTCGTCGATGTTCGAAATCCTTTCGACGCCCTCGGCTTGGATCAGCCTCGCGACGCTCACGGTCTCGAGATCGTCCTCGCCATCGATAACATCGTCTTCATCACCCTGCTCGCGGGAAAGCTCCCCTAGTCCCAACGCCTCCTAGCCACCCGGATCGGGCTAGCTGGAGCGCTGGTCACCCGCTTGCTCCTGCTGTTCACCCTGAGCTGGGTGATGAAACTTTCGGCGCCGCTGTTCACCGCCCTTGGCCGCGAAGTCACGGGTCGGGATCTGGTGCTCATCCTCGGAGGGCTGTTCCTCGTCGCCAAGGCAACGCTCGAGATCTACGACAAGGCCGAGGCCGTCCACCCGGGAAGCGCCGGTGAACCCGCTGCGAGCGGGCGCGCATGGCTTCGATCGTGGCGCAGATCATGCTCCTCGATATCGTCTTTTCGCTCGACTCCGTCATCACCGCCGTCGGCATGGTGGCCCACCTCGAGATCATGGTCATCGCGGTGGTGGTCGCCATCCTCGTCATGCTCGCGTTCGCGGCACCCATCGGCGAATTCGTCGAACACCATCCGAGCATCAAGATTCACGCGCTGTCGTTTCTGGTCATGATTGGCATGCTACTCGTCGCCGAAGGGACGGGCCAACACTTCGAGCGCGGCTACGTGTATTTCGCGATGATTTTCAGCCTGGGCATCGAGCTGTTGAACATGCGCTACCGCGCACACCAAGCGTCGGTTTCCGAAGGCTGAGCAACCGAGCGGGCACAAACCCACCTTCGCGCCGGCCTCTCACGTCGGCAGCTTGCGAGCGATCAGGATCCCGTCGCGAATCGTCAACAAGACGTGCTCGACCCGAGGATCGCGGTGAACCCGCTCGTTCAGCTCGTGGATCGCGCGTGCCGCGTCGTCCTGCGGATCTACGATCCTGCCGCTCCATAGCACGTTGTCGAACGCCACGAGCCCACCGGGACGAAGCAGTCCGAGGACGGGCTCGTAGTAATTCGGGTAGTTCCCTTTGTCGGCATCGACGAAGGCGAAATCGAAAGGACCGAGCAGCCCCTCCAGGGTTTCGAGCGCCGGTCCCATATGGATATGAATCTTGTCCCGATGCGGACTCTGTTCAATGTAACGGCGCGCTATCGCGGCGTAGTCGTTGTCGACTTCGCACGTGTGCAGCTCGCCGTCCGCTGGCAAGGCGTCCGCCATCATGAGCGCGCTGTAGCCAGTGAACATCCCGACTTCCAAAATTCTTCGCGCACCCACAAGCGTCGCGAGAAGGCGCAAGAATTGGCCTTCGGTTCGCCCGGTGAGCATCTGGGAGGCATCCGTCGCCTCGAGCGTCTCCACCTCGAGACGCTCCAACAGCTCGGGGGGCGCTTGCGTGTGGGCGAGCGCGTATCGCTCGAGGGGTTCACCAACCAGGGTATCCATGCGATTCAACCTTCTCCGATGATTTGGATGACGAACTCTCGTGAGCGCGGACGAGTGTCGAAATCGACGAGGATGATTTGCTGCCACGTCCCGAGCGTCAGGTGTGCGTCAACAAACGGGACGGCGAGTGATGCCCCGAGCATGGTGGCGCGGACATGACTGTGGCCGTTGTCGTCGCCCCAGGTCTCGTGATGCCGATACTCCAGAGTCTTCGGGTACAAGCGCGTAAACGCCGCGCTCAGATCGTGGACGAGGCCGGGCTCGAACTCCACGGTCGTCACACCCGCGGTCGAGCCGGTCACGAACACCGTGGCCACCCCATCAGTCAGCTCGGAGCTCGTCACTGCCTCGGCGACGCTCGATGTGATGTCGAGGATGTCTCCATCGCCTCGCGAGTCGACGCTCCGGTGGACGGTGGTCACGGTCATGATCTGCTCTATGATATAGCCTTGAACGATTCAGAAACTCTCGAGCTCGCCCAGCGCCTCGTCCGCATCGACTCGGTGAACCCGAGCCTCGTCCCCGGCGCTGAGGGCGAAGCCGCGCTCGCCCATTTCGTCGCCGGTTTCCTAGAAAACCGCGGAGTCGACGTCGAGCTGCGCGACGCGGTGGCCGGCCGGCCGAACGTCATTGCCCGCATCGCGGGGACTGGCGGCGGCCCCAGTGTCTTACTTTGTTGCCATCTCGACACGGTCAGCGTCGACGGGATGGCCGAGCCATTTTCCGGAGCGATCGAGGACGGGCGCTTGCTGGGACGGGGCGCGCACGATGTGAAGGGCGGGCTGGCGGCGATGCTCGCGGCCGCCATCGTCTTGTCCAAGGCACCACCCAAAGGAGATGTCCTCGTCGCCGGGGTTGCCGACGAGGAAGCCTACTCCGTAGGCACGGAAGCGCTCCTGGACTGGGGAATTCGCGCCGATATGGCAATTGTCTTCGAGCCCTCAGAGCTCGATGTGGTGGTCGCGCACAAGGGGTTTGCGTGGCTCCAAGTCGCGACGCGCGGCGTCGCGGCTCACGGGAGTCGGCCAGCCGAGGGAGTCGATGCCATCGCCCACATGGGTCGCGTTCTCTCGGCGCTCGAAGCCCACGGCTTGGAGCTCTCCCGACGGTCACCCCACGCGCTTCTCGGTGAGGCATCCGTCCACGCCTCGCTGATCCGAGGTGGGCGCGAGCTTTCTAGCTACCCAGACCGATGCGAGCTTGATGTCGAGCGCCGCACACTTCCCGGAGAAACCCGCAATGGTGTGGTGCGAGAAATGGAGCAAATCCTGGAGGAGCTCGGGCGCGACCCCCGCTTCGAAGCCGAGCTCGCGGTGAGCTTGTTCCGTCCCGCCTTCGAGATCTCCGAGCACGATGCCCTCCCCCAAAGCCTCAAAGAGGCCGCGGAGCGAATCCACGGGACGTGCAACCTCGTCGGCATGACAGGCTGGACGGACTCCGCCCTGCTGGCCGAAGCCGGTATCCCCGCGGTCGTCTTCGGGCCCGGAGGCGCGGGCCTGCACGGCTTGGAAGAGTGGGGCAACACCGAACAAATCTGCCGGTGCCGTGAAATCCTCGTCGACTTTGCGAACAATTGGTAGATAGACCTAATTTCACTAGGGAACTGACGACAGCCCCAGGCGGACAGGTCGAACAAAAACAAGGGGGATTAGGGGATTCGCCGCGATCCGATGTTTGGGGATACGGGGATTTTAGAAGGTATCTTTTATCCCCATATCCCTCTTATCCCCATATCTCCCTGCCTTCTAGTGGAGCTCGTGGCTGGGTGTCGAATAAGAAAAGGCGTGAGCCCCAGAGGACTCACGCCTTTCCCGCTGGTATTCCGTCGTTACTGGATGTAGTCGTGGAGAGCGCGGCGGTTGCCGGCGGCCCGGAGGCGTCGCAGAGCTTCGACCTCGAGTTGGCGCACTCGCTCACGAGTGAGGTTCAACACTTTACCAATCTCCTCCAGGTTGTACTCCGTGTTGAAACCAATACCGAACCGCATTCTCACGATGAGCTGCTGCCTCGGAGGGAGCAACTCGAGCGAGGCTCGAACCTTCTCGCGCATATCCCGATCGAGAACCACCTGCCAGGGCGTCTCGGAACGCTCGTCTGACTGAAGCTCCCATCGGGGGCTTCCATCTTCGACTGCAAGGGCATCAAGCGATTCGAGATGCGGGATGGACCTCATCGCGGTCTCGACTTGCTGCTCGGGTGCGCCCACGGCCTTGGCGATCTCCTTCATGGAAGGCTCTTTGCCTGCCTTTTCTTGGAGCTTGTTCTTGGCCCGGGTCGCGACCCGCACCATCTCGAGCTTGTTGATAGGGACCTTGATGGTCCGCGATTTCTGCGAAAGCGCTCGGGTAATCGCTTGGCGGATCCACCAGGTTGCGTAGGTCGAAAACTTGAGGTTCCGACGCGGATCGAACCGCTCAACCGCCTGCATGAGG
The DNA here is from genome assembly GCA_947259165.1 of uncultured Acidobacteriota bacterium. GTDB lineage: Bacteria > Acidobacteriota > Vicinamibacteria > Marinacidobacterales > SMYC01 > CAMYKY01. The sequence continues at coordinate 64,838 of CAMYKY010000011.1, forward strand.
CCAATATTGCCTTCTTGCACGAGGTCCGAGAGCTCCATTCCCATGTTCTTGTAACGCTTGGCAATAGAGACCACGAGCCGAAGATTGCTCTCGATCATCGTCGCGCGAGTCTCATCGAACTCTTTGCGAGCTCCACGACGAGATGGGCCCGACTTCTTCTCCTCCAAAACCGATTCGGATCGGCGCATCGCGCGCGATACTTTCTGTTCTTCCTCACGCGAGAGGAGAGGGTACCGGTGCGTTTCTTTGAGGTACTGTCCCAGCACGTCAAGCTCAACAACAGCCGGTTCTTCCGCTTCGATGCGCTTTTTGACGTCGACCTCGGTCCTGCCGAGTTCTTCCTCCGGGATATCAATCATCGGTGCTCTCATAGGATTCCTGTCCTTTCCTCTGTCGCTTCCCTGGTCATAATGCCTTTCACGTTCCGTGCCAAAACAACCACACTGAACTAAGCACTTACTAGTAAACAAGTTAGCGAAAAATCCACACTTTCAACGGGGCGTGAAGAGGCTGGAAACTTTACAGTCTCTGTCCACTTTTTACTCCTGTTGATGTGATTCATAAATATTATCATATTAGTCATATTTATGTAAACCCCTTTTACGAAATCCCGAGCAGTGGGGAGACCGCCCCGCAGATACCCGCATATTGATTGACAGCCGAAATGGGACAGTAGAAACTTGCCCCGTGAGCTCACCCGAGGACGAGCGGCAGAGCGAGTTGGTCGCCAGCCTGCGCTCGGTTCGCGACGCGGCTCGGGAGGCTCCCGACCAGCGCGCCGTGCTGCCCGGCAAGTCCGACACGACCCAGGCAGGCCCGGCTTTGCCTCGGCTCGACGTTGCCAAAACGGAAGTTGAGCCCGAGAAATCCCCACCTGCCTCGCCAGAACGCGCTGACGTCAACACGCTATGGAACATCGCTGACGCTTTCACCGAAACTCCCAAAGGATTCCTGGGCAGACTCCTGTCGCCCCTCCGCCAAGCGCTCCAGCGCATGGTCCGGTTCGCACTCGGCCCGGTCGTGGAGCGCCAAGTGCAAATGAACTCCGCGCAAGTGCGCTTCGACAACGAAGTCGTCAGCTACATCGACATGCGCATCGATCGCATGACGAGCCACTACGACCAGGTGCTCGGCCTCCACGGGAAGCGAATGGAGGAAATCGACGAGCGGCATCTAATTCTCCAACAGGAGTTGGTCCGGCACGTGCACGACCTTGTCGAGCGGATCGAGTTCGTGTTCGAGACCGCCGAGACGAACCATCTCCAGATCGATGGCAGCCTCCGAGAAACTCGCGAGCAGCTACGAGAGCTTGTGGCACGTATCGAGGCGCTCGGCGGCCTCGACAGCCTCGGCGGAAAGACTCGCAATGAGCGCTAGCTAGAAATGGCGCGGCAAAGTATCTGTGTATGCGCCGTCCAGGCTCCGTTTATCACTGGGGGCGCCGAGATTCTCGTGAGCGAGCTCGTTCAGCAACTCAAGTCGCGGGGTTTTCTCGTCGATGTCGTTAACATCCCATTCAAGTGGTATCCGGTTGTGGATATCGTCAAACAAGCGCTGATCTGGCGATTCGCCGAGGTCGCTGAGTCGAACGGCGTGCCCATCGACATGGTGATCCCCACCAAGTTTCCGTCCTACCTCGTCAAGCACCCGCTGAAAGTGACGTGGCTGTTCCACCAGCATCGCGAGATCTATGATCTCTACGGTACCTCCTATTGCAGCTTCACCGATGATCCGGAGGAACAAGAGATCCGGCAGACCCTCATCGACATGGACAACAAGACTCTACGCGAGTCGCGCAGCATCTATACGATCTCGAAAAACGTTTCCTCGAGACTAGAGCGTTTCAACGGCATCGGATCGGAGACTTTGTACCCTCCGCCCCACTATGCGGGACGCTACCAAAGCGGAGAGCTCGGAGACTATGTTCTCTACGCGGGGCGACTCGAACAGCTCAAGCGTTGCGACCTTCTCGTCGAATCGTTTCGCTACGTGGATCCACCGGCTCGACTCGTACTCGCAGGACGAGGGCCCCAACTCGAGAATCTGAAGCGCCAAGTCGAGCGCCTCGATCTGTCGGATCGAGTTCAATTCGCGGGCTTCGTCCCCGAGGACGAGCTTCTCGCGTTGTACGCGGGCGCTCTCGGCGTGCTCTATGCGCCGGTGGACGAAGACTACGGCTACGTCACCGTCGAGGCGTTTTTGTCAGGAAGGCCCGTGGTTACGTGTACGGACTCGGGTGGCACCCTCGAGTTCGTCGAAGACGGGCGCTCCGGTTACGTCGTCGAGCCCAACGCCGAAGCCATCGGGGCGGCGGTCAACCAACTCAACGCCGACCGGTCGAACGCACGCGACATGGGAGCGGACGGCCGGACGAGAGTCGCTGGCATCAGTTGGGATTACGTGATCGATAAGCTCACCGAGCCGCTGCGGTGAACACGGGATAAGCCGTGAAACTCGCCTATTGGAGCCCGCTCTCTCCCCAGGGAACCGGCATTGCGGACTACAGCGAGGAGCTTCTTCCGTACCTCGCCAATAAGGGCGCCGACATCCACCTTTTCGTCGATGACTACGAACCTGATAATCCCGCCATCATCGACCAGTTCCCGTGGCATCCCGCACGCGAGTTCGAACAGATCGCCGAGCGCGAGGCCTTCGATCTAAACCTCTACCAAATCGGCAACAGCTCGTACCATCGCTACGCTCTCAACGCCGCACTCAGGTTTCCGGGAGTGGTCGTTCTTCACGATCTCGTTTTGCAGCACTTGTTTCTCGGCTTGTCGGTCGAGCGTGGCGACAGCGCGCTTTATATATCCGAGATGAAACGCGCTTATGGCGAACGCGGAGGCGCGCTCGGTCGCCAAATAGCGGCGGCGCTCGGAAGCGAGCTGCTCACTTCCAAGTTCCCTCTATGCGAACGGATGGTCGAGCGAAGCTACGGCGTGCTCGTCCTCACGCGGTTCATGCAGCGTTGGCTCGAAAAGCGCTTCGGATCGATACCCGTTGGAAAGTTCATCGGGCGCGCGCCGCATCACTACGCGCCAGCACCGCCTTTGCCCGTCGAGACTCCCACCGAAGCGCGGCGCATCCTCGGTTTGCCTCAGGACGCATTCTTGGTTGCGTCGTTCGGCCTGGCAACGCGCGCCAAGCGGATCGAGCGCGCGCTCGAGGGCTTCCGCCGGTTCCTCGCGTCAGGACCATCAAACCATTCGCGGACGAGCGCGCGCTTTCTCGTCGTCGGGGAAGTACAAAAGGGCTACAACCTCGATCCAGCGCTGGTCGCCGAGCTAGGCGACAGGCTCGTGCTCGCGGGTCGCCAGCGCATGGACCGCTTCTATCTCTATATGCTCGCGTGCGACGTCGTCGTGAACTTGCGATTTCCCTCGACCGGCGAGCTGTCGGGGACACTCATCCGCACCCTTGGAATGGGAAAGCCCGTGCTCGTCTCGAACGTCGGTCCGTTCGCGGAGTTTCCCGAGCATGTGGTCGCCCGCATCGACCTCGGGCTTCCGGAAGTGGAGGCGATCGCGGGGACACTGCGACTGTTCTACGAGCGGCCCGACTTGCGTCAGGCGATGGGACGCTACGCGCGCGAGCACGTCGAGTCCTACTACAAACTCGAAGACGAGGCCGATGCGTACATGGCCTTCCTGGAAGAAGTCGCTGCCGCACGAAAGGCAGGAACGTTGGCGCCACCGCCTCCGTACGATCAGGCGGACCTGGCAGCGTCGGTCATGACCACGATCGCAGACATGCCCCTCGGGAACAGATTCGGCCTCGAGACCGTGCGCGAGACGCTTCGCGACGTCACCGAGTGAAATCTTCGTCTACCAAACGTAGCGGCGGATGCGCGTTCGTGCCTTCAAACCGCCGATCCATTGCTCGACACGCTCGTTGAAGCGTTGCTCTTCGAGGATGCGACGTATCTGGTCGGTTTCTTCAACGGACGGCCCGCGCTCGTCGGCAAGCTCGGGCAAGACCTCCCCGAAAAAGTAGCGCTCGATATCGTCCTCGGTGACGTACGTGAGTGCACGAAAGCGTCGTTCGAGGTAGCGATTCACCGCAAGCTGGCTTCGTATCTCGGAGCGGAGCTCTTCCTCGCTCAGCCCGTGAGTCGCTAGCCGTTCCTGAAACGCTTCCTCGGACTCAAAGCTCGAGCGCACCCGCGAGAGCTGCCGATCGATGCCCTCGTCGGGGATGGGCGCGTCCGTGAACCGCGCGACCTCTCGCTCGATGAGTCGCGCCTCGATCAATTGCTCGACGACATCCCGCACGCTGGTCTCGCTGCCGGTGCGAAGCTCAACGAGCCACACCGCCTGCTCCGCCTCCGAGAGCATAATGACCTCGCGATCGAGGATCGCCACAATCCGATCCACCAACTCCGCCTCGGCAAGTGACTGCCCCGAAGCCACGATGAGCAAGAACGTCATCATCAGACTTCGGCCGAATGCCGAATGCTGAATACTGAACGCTGCCTTAGAAGGCATGGCCCAAGCTCACGTGCCACCGTCCGAGGGACTCGGCGCAGGGTATCCGCTGATCGGGACACTGGATCGATCGGAATGTACGGCGGTCGAGTTTAACCCCATAGTCCACCCGGAGGGGTCCAAACGGCGTGTCGTAGCGAAATCCGAACCCGACGTTGTAGCGCCAGTCGTTGAAACTGAAGTCTCTCATCTCCCGGAAGACGGCCCCATTGTCAGAGAAGGCGACGCCGCGCAAGTTGCGCCAGATGGGGAATCGAAGCTCGAGATTGATCAACGAAATCACGTTACCGCCGATCGGATCTCCCTTCACAACCAACGGTTCCCCGTCCTCGATGATGGGCTCTCCGGTCCCCGGGTCGATGGCAAACACGTTTTGCAGCGGGCTCGCCTGGTCGAGCGCAAAACCGCGTAGCGTGGTCGCCCCCCCCGCGAAGAACCGCTCGACGATAGGGACAGAGAACGAGTTCAACGGGTCGAGGGCGTCGTCGAGGGTGGAGCCGTAGGCGGCGCCGAGGCGCATTCCGGCGGCGACGACCATTCCATGGGGCAGGGACTTATACAGGAATTGCTGCGCCAACCCTTTCACGTATGGCGCCTCGGTACCCAAAACCGTCCCCGACCACTCGATGTCCACGATGCGAAACTGCCCCGACGTGGGATTCAGCGGATCGTCCCGCTGGTCGGTCACAGAGGCGGCTGACAACGCACCAATTCGCACCGGCTGAAATCGCCGATCGAGGTCGCCGATGCTCAGATCGCGAAGGTCGAAGACTTCGGTGTTGTCGAATCGGTACCGGAAGAACAGGTTTTGGTCTTCGCTGAGTCGCTTCGAGATCTGAAGACCGACGCCCACGCGGTTATAGCTGAAGCTGGTCCGTTGCTCCTCTTCCGCGTAAAAACTCACGAACAGCGGCAGGTTTCGTATGATGCTGTTCGGTTGGCGATAGGTGGTGATGAAGCGCCCCCCGCGGAAACTCACTCGGGTAAAAACACTAACGGTGCGATTGAGACCGAAAAGATTCCGACGTGTGAGCTCGACTTCGGCGCGAAAAAGCTGCTGTTCCTCGAACCCGAACCCGTACGCGAACGTCGTGCGCGGGCCCTCCTCGACGGAGATGAGAATGTCGCTGCGATTCGTGACCGGATCCGCAGGCAAGGCCTCAACGTTCACGCTTCGAAACAGCCCGGAGCCCACGAGTTTTTGGCGGGTATCGAGAATCTCGATGGGCGATAGGGGGTCACCGCTCTCGACGGTGACCAACTGGCGAACGGAGGACTCCCGGGTAACGCTCAGACCGGAAACGATGACGCGATCCACTCTCGTTCGCTGGCCTTCGCCGATGCGAAACTCGACCTCTGCCCTTGCCCCTGCTTCATCGAGCCTGGTTCGCGCCTGGACGTTGACCTCCCGGAAGCCCTGACCAAAGTAGTAGGCCACGATGTGGTCGCGCGCTTCGACCACGCCGGTGGCATCGAAAGGTGTGCCTGGGGAGAGCCCCGAGGCCTTCAAGACGGTCGACGAGTCGACGGCGGATGTTCCCTCCACTTGAATCGAACCAATGAAAGCACGCGGCCCCTCGTTGATCACGGCGACGAGAGTGAGACTCTTAGCAGTCTCCCCCGATATCATTTCCCGCCCCGTGACCGAGGCGCGGTGGAAGCCTTGACGTTCCAGGTAGCTTTGGACCGCTTCGAGGTCTTGTTGCCAGATTCTTCGTTGAAACGGAGCAGAGCGGAAGCGGCGTCTCGTCTTCATTGCGAACAGCGCGCGCAGGTCGGTCTCCGCGACCGAATCGAGCCCCTCGATGTCGATCGCGTCGACCTCGTACAAAGGGCCGGGCTCGAGCTGGAACCGCAAGAACAAGTAGCGCCCTTCCGCCACGCTCTCCCGCTCCACGGTAACCGACGCATCACGGTGGCCGCGCTCGCGCACGTAGCCCTCGAGATTGGCGCGAGACTCCTCGATGAGATCTTCGGTGAACAGTGTCTCACCATAGAGAGGAACCAACTTGCGAACCGTCTTGTCGGAGACATCAATCCCTTCGACTTCGATTCGAATGCGCGGCCCAAGGTCGACGTCGATATTGAGGTCTACCTTCGCCGTCTCGGGGCGTGGATCGGGCAACGCCTCGAGACCGACGGTGGCGCCGTAGTATCCGAGCTCGCGCCACGACCTAGAGAGCTTGTCAATGCGTTCGTCGAGCTCTGTTCGCGAGTACGGACTCCCCTCACTCACGGACATCTCGCGGCGAATGTGGGCGTCGATGTGAGGCGCCACCCCTCTAATCTGGATGGTGCCCACCCGGGCTTGCCGTCCTGGGTCGACATGGAAAACTACAACCGCAGACGGTGATTGGAACGAAGCTTCGGCCTCGACCGTCGCCCAAAGATAACCCTCCTCCCGAAGAACGTCCTCAATGCGCTCCGCTGCTGAGCCGAGCGCATCCACATCCAAAGGATCCCCAGGGTCCAACAGTGTCTCGTCGACGAGCCGCCCTTCGAGTCTTTCGAGCTGGGCGCCGAGGCCTCGCAGTTCAACGGATCGCACTTCTAGACGGGGATACAAGCGAAACAGCACGTCGACCTCGTCGTCGACTCGCTCGGCTTCGACTTTGACATCGCTAAACGCCCCGAGAGCGAAGAGTTGCCGGATGGAACGTCGCACCGTATCGGGCAGATAGATGTCTCCCGGTGCCACGTCGATGAGGTCGCGAGCTGCTTCGGGCATGACGTCGCCCTCGTAGGCGAGGCGAACGTCCCGCACGAGCAAGCCTCGGTAGCGTTCGGTCGCGCTGCTTTTTTGCCCGGCGGGGGTCTGTCCAGCCTGAATCGTCGTCGCGACGAGAGACAAGCCCATGATGACGAGGAGCGATTGCATCGCGGCCACTCGGGCGATCATCAGAAACTCTTGCGAAACTTGACGTCGATACCGACATCCCCCTCTTCGTCACGAGAGAGGATCCACGACATGTTGCCCTCCGGTGTGTACTCGATGAGCACGATAGCTTCTGTCGTGGAGTTCAAGTTGGTCGAATAGTTGATACTCAGATCACGCGTTATCTGTTTGCCGAGACTGACGCGCGCAGTCGGATTGGCGATCTGGCCAACGAGAAAGGGGTCGATGCTGAATCGGTCCAACCCGAACAAACGTTCGGCACGTCGCCCGAGCTCTTGGGACAGCCGCTCCGTAAGGAGTGACGCCACACCCATACCTGCAATTTCCTCTTCTTCGGTTCCAATGAGGATATCCCTCTCGTTCGCTCCCGACAGCAATCTCAGGATGTCCACGGTACGCAGTGGCGGGTCCGAGCTCAGCTCCGGGAAGAAACGATCCGTGGTACCCGTCAGGCGTAGCTCGACGCGGTAGCTGCGTACCCTCGTTTCTGCAGTGAGCTCGATGAAGGGTTCGATCTTGTTCGGATCGACGAAGTCGACCTTGCCGGCGGTGATGTCGTAGCGCTGGCCCAGGAAGTACACCTCGCCGCGCTCGGCCTCGGTCGTACCGAGGAGCACCGGTTCGGCGACGCTGCCACGCAGCTCGAGCTCGGCGCTGCCGTCGATTTCGGCAAGGGTGTTTCGGAGCCGGAGGCTTTGGGGCGCGACGATCGCGACATCGAACCTCAGATTCTCGAACAGCTCATCCTCAGCCAAATCGTCGAAAAGGCCAGCGCCCTGACTATCGGTGAGAATTCCCGAGACGAGGTCATACTCTCGGGTCCAAACCGCGTCGGTGAGCGTCACCTGACCGCTGAGAACTTGTTCTTCCCGATTTCCCAAGAGAGCAAGATCCGCATCGAACGTCGCCACGAGGCCCTCGGGGTAGCGCAACCGCATCCCGGTTCCTTTGGCAGCGAGGTCGAGTGAGCCCGCAGTGAGACCTTCGAGCGAGACAGCGCCAGAAAACGACACCGGTCCGGAGCCAAAAACACCCTCGAGCTCGGGAATCCGAATCGTGCGGTTGTCGAACACGAGACGACCGCGAAGACCCCCGACAGCTTGCGGGAACCCTTCGAGTCTCACCGAGCTGCCGTCTACGTCAGCCCTTCCCGAAAGCGACGGCGCGTCCCAACTGCCGCTGACGCGCGCTGCGAGGTCGAGCGAACCCGTGGCGGCGACATCGGGGTAGAAGGTCTCGATCACGTCCAGGGCGACGTTGCCCTCGATGGCAAGGTTCAGACTCTTCGACTCGAAGTTCACTTGACCGCCGATACCGAGTCGCGAATCGCCTTCCGCTAGCGACAATGTGGGGATGTGCAGCATTCCGTCTTGAAAGCGAACCTGCGCGGGCGCTAGAGACTCCAGTCGGACGCGGTCGGTCTCGACAACGACCCGAGCCAACGTCGCGTCGGCGATCAAGGTCCCCTCACCGAGCACTTCCACCTCGAAGTTCGCGCTCCCAGTGGTGAGAATGTTCGTTACTTCTGAGAAGCTCTTCGAGACACGGGCGAACCACGGCCCGGCATCGAGCTCGTCGAAGCGGAGCGTTCCCGATAGCGGCAACGCTCCGCGAAGGCTACCGATCGCGTCGAGCGCCAACTCGCTGCCCAACCGAATACCCAGCTCTAAGCGCTCGTTCTCGACCCCGGCGGAGATCGTCGCGTCACCGATCCGGGTGCCGCCAAGTGTTAGGTCGCGGCATTGCGCGTCGACCTCGACAACGGGCGCATCGACGTGACCGGCCAACGCAACACTCGCATCCAGCCGCCCGGTGACGGTAAAACCCGCTGCGGAGCCGTCGTCTAACGGAAAATCCTTTGTCGAAAGTTCTCCTTGAACCGCACCGGTCTGGATATCGAGCTCGAGAGCGCCTCGAATACTTGCGTCACCTCGAAACAAAGCGGCGCGCTCGAGCGTGATGTTCGTACCCCGGAACGTCGCGTGGGTTTCGGCGCGGTCGAACGGCTGTCCGAGGAACACGAGCTGGGCAGCCTCGAACGTGGACTCTCCGTCGAGCTGGCCGGCGCTCCTACGGACATCGATGTCGCCGCTCGCGTGCCCGTCGCTCGTCACCGGCCCGTCGATGAGTGTCATCAGGTCGGCAATCGGCCACGCCGAGACGCGCAGGTTCAGGTCGAAGTCTCTAGTCCCAATGGGCCCCTCGAACGACAAGGTACCGGCGCCGGCCACGACGCCGTCTCCGCGATGGGCGAGGAGATCTTCGAAGCGAAGCGCACCCTGCGACAACACCGCCCGTGTTTCCATCTCTTCGAATCGAAGCCGGTCGAAAACGATCACCGAGGCGGTGAGCTCACCTTCGAAGCGGGGGTGGGGCAATCGCTCCGTGAGGCGACCGCGCGCGCGGCCCCGTCCGGCGATACCCCACGCCTCGGGATCGGGCTCATCCACAGAGCGTAGCAACCGCCTGAGCCATTGACTGAGCTCGTCCGTCCGGGCGAGATCGTCGGAAGTAACGTCCACAAGGAGATCGGCAGACCCTTCGCGCGGGTACAAACCGGACATCGACCCGCTCATCGTGGCGGTTTCGAACTGCATCGACTCCAGTTCGATGTCACCGTCCGAGACCCGCCCAGACGCTTTGAAGTCGATACCCTCTTCCAAGGGGTCCGCGACCATCGGGCGAGCTCCGGCGAGCTCGAATGTCCCGCTGAGCCGGCTCGGGCTCACGGCCGAAAACGACAGGCTGGCCTTTCCTGAAAGAGACGATTCCAGCGGACTCTCGGCCACGCGGATTCCCGAGAAGATGTCGCCCAACGACGCGCCGACGACATCGACCTCGAGCGCAGCCTCGTGCTCCGTCACTGGGAGCGCTTGATGCAGCTCGAGCCGCGCGCGGCCGGACGCGAGCTCTCCTCGACCAGCGCGCACCTGAAGTAGCTGCCGATCCCAGAAGACCTCACCCGACCAATTACTCACCGGGATGCCGCGCACCTGACCTCCGGGCCAAACCACGGTGCCGTCGAGCTGCTTGGTCTCAGGCGTGACCGACAGGGAGCCGCTGAACTCCATCGTTCCCGTCAGCGTCCCCGCCTCGAGCTCGAGGCCCAGCAAGGAATTGGCTGTACGGGCGACGTCTCCCTCAGCCTCGACGTCGAATCGGCCATGAACACCGCCCGCGAGTCCCAACTTCCCCCGCACCGACATCGAGCCAAGCTCGGACTGCCCTCGCGCCTCGTGTACGAACAGCTCACCGCCGGAAAGCTCAATCTCGGCCGACACCGAGCCTTCGACCCGGGCGCGGTCCTTGATGACGAGAGCCCCGTCCTCGAAGGAAACGCTCCCCTTGTAAGCGTCGCCGCGCTCGCGCGTGAGCTCGATCCCGAGGTTCGAAGCTTCGAGCTGCCACGGAATTTTTTCGTTAGAAAGGACGAGCTCCGCATTCTCCAGCGCCACCCGATCCGCGGAGAATGCCATGCCGGCGCCGGCCAGCGCAGGAGTTGCAGTAACGTCGCGCGGAAATCGAAAGCCGCCCTCAGCACCTTCAACGAGGTGCACGGACAAACCCTGCACGACGAGCTCGGTCCAATGAAGTCGCAGCTGTGCCACTTCTGAAAAGCGTAACCGCCCCCACACCCGCTCGACGGTCAACATCGGCTCCGCTCCGTCGGCTCCAGCGACAGAAATATCGTTCAGCTCGAACGCATAGCCCGTTAGATTTAGGTCAATAGACCCAATTGTTGCTGGCGTTCCCGCGAGCCTCGACAACTCGGTTTCGAGCTTCAACCGGAGCGTTTCCGAGTAGTCGAAGAAAACGAGGTACACGGAAACAGCCAGGAGAACCACCGCGACAAACGAAGCAAACGCAGCAATCCACCATCCCAGGAACCGGATAAGGCGCCGCTGCCATCTGTTCATTCTATTAGAGCGATAAACCTAATTAGGCCGGATCACAAACATGCGATCTCGGGTCTCCACGGCCTGCCCCTCGACGACAAACAACTCACCGACGATGCCGTCCTGAGGGCTCTTGATCTCGTTTTGCATCTTCATGGCTTCGAACAGGAGCACCCCCTGCCCTGCCGAGACCTCGTCGCCGGCAGCAACGAGAAGTTTCACGACTTTACCCGGCATCGGAGCTTTGACCTCCGCCCGCGCGGATGGGTGTTTCACCGCACCGGGAGCACCGACGCCTCGACGCCCCTGCCAGAAAGAAAAGCGCTCCCCACCAACGAGTACGTGAATGGCACCGTCGTCACAAGCAACCTGAGTCTCGTACGAGCCTTCGTTCGTCAAAACCGACCAGGCTCCTTGATCTCGGCGCTCGACATCGGCCTCGAGCGCGGGCGACTCCGCGGTGACTCGAAACGTGCCGTCCAAGCGCTCGACACGCACGTCGAAGGCCTCCTCTTCCGGACCGCCGGGCCGACCCGGCAACGCATGGAGTGTCCGCCTGCCTCCCATGTCAGAATCGTTCCCCCATTTGCTCGCTTCGACCCAACCGCTTCCATGCCGACTCGCTCGAACGTGAAACCCGCACCGTGCTCGCCGAGGCGCCCTGCTGGAACACGGCCGCCGCCGCCACGGCCGCGGGGAGCAACTCGCCGCGGCGCGGGGAAGGTGCACTCGCCATCTCGCTCATCCAGTGGCGATCCACAAACGAGACGTCCATATCGCCCGACGCGAAGCGCTCGTCGGCGAGCATGCGCTCGAAAAAAGGCAGGGTCGTCGCAATACCGTCAATCTGATACTCCCGGACCGCCCGCCGCGCTCTCTGAAGAACGTGGCGCCGGTCATCCCCCGCAATCACCAGTTTAGCAATGAGCGGGTCGTAGTGGGGAGTGACCACGCAGCCCGCGAAAACCCCGCTGTCATGGCGAATTCCGGGTCCCTCTGCAGCACGGAGAAAGTCGATGCGGCCCGCCGAAGGGATGAAGTTCTCGAAGGGGTCCTCCGCTGTGATCCGCAGCTCCATCGCCCAGCCTCGGGACACGACGTCCGCCTGGACGATGGGAAGCTTCGACCCCGCTGCGATCACAAACTGGAGCCCAACGAGGTCGACTCCCGTCACGAGCTCAGTGACGGGGTGCTCGACTTGGAGCCGGGCGTTCATCTCGAGAAAATAGAAGTTGCGCTCCGCGTCGACCAGGAACTCCACCGTACCCGCATTCTCGTAGCCGGCACTCGTCGCGAGAGCCACCGCGGCCGCGCCCATTCGCCGCCGCAACGCCTCATCGACGAACGGAGACGGGGACTCCTCGATGAGTTTTTGGTGTCGCCTCTGGATCGAGCACTCCCGCTCGAGCAGGTGAATGGTGTTGCCGTGCCGATCGGCAACGATTTGGAACTCGATGTGACGCGGTCGATCGATGAACTTCTCCAGAAACACCGAGGGGTTTCCGAAGCTCGAGTCAGCCTCCGAGCTCGCCTGCTCGATCGCGTCGGCGAGCTCCCCCGATGACGTCACGAGCCGCATCCCTTTACCTCCGCCGCCCGCCGTGGCCTTGACCAGCAGCGGGAAGCCGATCTCGTCCCCGGCTGCGATAGCGGCGTCCAGACGCTCGATGGGTGCGGTGCCCGGAACGACCGGCACACCCGCTCGCTCGGCCATGGCGCGTGCCTGCGCTTTGTCGCCCATGAGCTGCATCGCCTCGGGCGAAGGGCCAATGAAAACGAGCCCCGCTTCCGCGCACTCGCGCGCGAACTCGGCGTTTTCGGCAAGAAAACCGTAGCCGGGATGCACCGCCTCGGCCCCCGTGTCCTTTGCTACTTCCAGGATCACCTCCGAGCGAAGATAACTCTCCGAGGACGGTGCGGGCCCGATGCACCGAGCCTCGTCCGCAAGGCGCACATGCAGACTCCCGCGATCGGCCTCCGAGTAAACCGCAACCGATCGAATCCCGTAGTCACGACACGCCCGGGCGATGCGAACCGCAATCTCACCCCGATTAGCTATGAGTATTTTCTTGAACATGAACGGCCTCTCCATGCTGGTGTAGAAAAGGAGATTAGGGAGATTCGGGGGGATTATGGGGAGGAGAGGGAATTTGAAATTGTGTCTCCCTAATCTCCAAAAATCCTCCTAATCCCCCTTTTTACACTCTTCACAGCGGAATGTTGCCGTGCTTCTTGGGTGGGTTTTTGTCGCGTTTGGTTTCTAGCGACCTCAACGCGGTGATGAGCTTCGCACGGGTCCGCCGGGGCTCGATCACTTCGTCGATGTAGCCTCGTTCGGCGGCGACGTACGGGTTTGCCAGCTTGTCGCGAAACTCGGTGATCTTCTCACTTCGGAGCGCTTCCGGATCCTTGGCCTCGGCGAGCTCGCGTTTATAGAGGATGTTGACCGCGCCCTCGGGGCCCATGACCGCAATCTCAGCCGTCGGGTACGCAAAGTTGACGTCGGTTCGGATGTGCTTGCTCGCCATCACGCAATACGCGCCACCGTAGGCCTTGCGGGTGATGACCGTAACCTTGGGAACGGTCGCCTCCGCAAACGAGAACAACAGCTTCGCTCCGTGCCGGATGATGCCGCCCCACTCCTGATCGGTCCCCGGCAAGAAGCCCGGAACATCTTCGAAGACAACTAGCGGGATTCCGAACGCGTCGCAGAAGCGAACGAACCTCGCACCTTTGACCGATGCATTGATATCGAGAACACCCGCCATCACCGCTGGCTGGTTGGCCACGACCCCGATGGAGCGTCCGTCTAGCCGAGCGAAGCCGACGACGAGATTCTGAGCATAGTGCTCGTGCACTTCCACCAGAATCCCGTCATCCACAACCGTGCGGATGAGCTCCTTCATGTCATAGGGCTGATCGGGCTCGACCGGAACGAGTTTATCGAGGGCCTTGTCCTCGCGGTCCCACGGATCAGAGCTCTCAACGACGGGAGGATCCTCCAGGTTGTTGCTCGGCAGATACGACAACAGCTCCCGAATCCCGGCGAGGCAGTGACGGTCGTCTTCTGCAAGAAAGTGTGCGTTTCCCGAGACCTCGTTGTGCGTGGTCGCCCCACCGAGCTGTTCCATCGTGACTTGCTCGTGGGTCACGGTCTTGATGACATCGGGACCGGTCACAAACATGAAGCTCGTGTCGCGGACCATGTACGTGAAATCCGTGATCGCGGGCGAGTACACCGCACCGCCAGCACACGGGCCCATGATGGCCGACAGCTGGGGCACGACGCCGGAGGCGAGCGTGTTCTTCAGAAAAATGTCGGCGTAGCCCGCAAGCGACACGACGCCCTCCTGAATCCGGGCTCCGCCAGAGTCGTTGAGCCCGACGATAGGCGCTCCCTGGCGCATGGCGAGATCCATCACCTTGCAGACTTTCTCGGCGTACGCCTCGGAAAGAGAGCCGCCAAAGATGGTGAAGTCCTGGGCGAAAACGTAGACGAGCCGCCCGTCGACGCGACCGTAGCCGGTTACCACCCCGTCGCCCGGAACTTTCGTCTCCTCCATCCCGAAATCGTGCGAGCGGTGGGTCACGAAGCGTCCGAGCTCTTCGAAGCTATCTTCATCGAGGAGCGCGTCCACACGCTCGCGCGCGGTCAGCTTACCGGCAGCGTGTTGACGCTCGATACGGGCTTCCCCGCCCGCTTCGGTGGCACGGCGGTTTCGCTCCTCGAGCTTCGAAAAGGGATCGCCCTTCGGCATTTTCTATTCTGTGCCTGTCAGGCTGTCGAAAAACACGGCGGCAGCCTGCGCGAGCCTAGCGAGCCCGGAGCAAACGAAGAGACAGCGAGCGCCCAGCACTATCATGAGCTCAAACGGCAGCGCCGACTTTCTGCGCGTTCCGGTAATCCTCGAGAAAACGCTCGAGGCCGCTGTCGGTGAGCGGGTGTTTCAACAGCCCCTTGTAAACCTTCGCCGGAATCGTCGCAATGTCAGCACCAATGCGTGCGGCTTCGATCACGTGGAGCGGGTTGCGAATGCTGGCGACGAGAATCTCCGTCTCGAATGCGTAGTTCCTATAGACCTGTTGGATATCGCGGATGAGCGACATCCCATCGACACCGATATCGTCGAGCCGGCCGACGAACGGGCTGATGATGTAGGCACCCGCCTTGGCCGCGAAGATCGCCTGTGGCACCGAAAAGCACAACGTAACGTTCGAGCGAATGCCGTCTTGTTTGAGAATCCGCACCGCTTTCAGACCCTCGACGATGAGCGGACACTTCACAACGATGTTCGGCGCGATCTTGGCCAAGTCTCTGCCTTCGCGGACCATTCCTTCGGAGTCCGTCGAGACGACCTCGGCCGAGACCGGACCCTCAACCAGCGCGCAAATCTCTTCCAGGATTTCGCGATCCGGGGCCGGCTCTTTCGCAAGTAGGCTGGGGTTCGTGGTAATGCCGTCAACGAGCCCGAGGGCCGACGCCTCTCGAATTTCGTCTACGTTGGCCGTATCCAGGAAAAACTTCATCGTGTCTCCTCCAGATGGTCCAGATGGTCCAGATGGTCGCTACTATATATCCAAATCCGGATCGAGCTCAGCGGCGCACAAAGGTGACGTCCGAGAGCTCACTCATTTTGCTTTCGTTAGCCGCGGGAGCATCATCGATCGCCGTGATCCCGTAGTGATAGGTCTCTCCCGCCGCCACGGTGTCGTCGGAATAGGTTGGGACTCGCAGCAGGGCGTCGTTGAGCAGCTCGAACGGGCCGTCCGGCGATCCAGCTCGATAGACACGGTAGCCGGCGACATCGATCCGCTCGACCTCGGTCCACGTGAGCAGCACGTCGTCTCCCGAGCGAACGGCGACGAGCCCCGTCGGAGAAGGCGGGGCGAACGTGTCGGTTGGCACCAAACAAACTTCCGGTGACGGCTCGCTCTCGATGGACGCCTCATTCTTGAGCGGCGGAATCTCGGGAACGATGACGATGGGCCCCTCTAACGGGTCTTCGGCTGCGATCGCGGGCTCGGTATCGAGCTCGACAGGCTCAATAGGCTCACTCAGTGGAGGAAGCTGTGCGAGGTCGCCGGGCTCAGCGAGCTCACTCGATTCGGTGGGCTCGACGGGTGGTGGCACGACCGACTTGACGACGTAGCATGCACCGACGCCGAACGTGACCGAGCGATCGACGAACTCGGTGACGCCAATCGGCTGAGCGTTGAGAGGACGACTCGGGTACGTGGCGGCTGATTCTGCGCGACGGAACACGGAGTAAAACGCCGAGCTTTCGTCGACATCCGTCGCCGTCTCATCGGAGACCTCGGGCACGGCGCCGTTCCATCGTAGCGCGACGAAACCGTCGCCGGTGTCGGCCGCTGGCTGGCCGGGCGTCAACAGGGTCGCGACCGGCTCGATCTGCACAGTGGTGGTTCGCTCACCTCGCCGACCTCCCCGATTGGAGT
>CAMYKY010000012.1 GCA_947259165.1 uncultured Acidobacteriota bacterium
TTCGACTTGCGACGGGTCGCGCTGTTCACCGACGAGAATCTGGCGCGCACCGAGCATGTTGCACGGGTGCAACGCTCTCTCGATGCTGCGGGCATCGATGTCGTCGTCTACGCCGACGTGCGCGTGGAGCCGACCGACAGCTCGTTTCTCGCGGCGGCGCGTTTCGCGAGCGAAGGCCACTTCGACGGCTTCGTTTCCGTAGGCGGCGGCTCTGTCATCGATACGACCAAGGCGGCGAACCTCTACTCGAAGTATCCGGCCGATCTCCTGACTTACGTCAACGCTCCGATTGGAGAAGGCCGACCGGTCCCGGGTCCGCTCGCACCCCACATCGCGTGTCCGACCACGGCGGGGACGGGCAGCGAGAACACCGGCATCGCCATCTTCGATTTCGAACAGATGCGCGCGAAGACCGGCATCGCTTCGCGAAAGCTGCGGCCGTCGCTCGCGATCATCGATCCGCGCGTGACCCATACGCTTCCGAGAAACGTCGCCGCGTCGGGCGCGTTCGATACGTTGAGCCACGCGCTCGAGTCGTTCACGGCGCGCGCGTTCTCGACGCGCCCTGCAGCGGAGCGTCCCCGGCTTCGCCCGGCGAGCCAGGGCGCGAACCCGTGGAGTGATCTCGGTTGTCGCGAAGCCCTGCGGCTTCTGGGGAAATACCTCGTACGCGGCGTGCACGATGCGAGGGATCACGAAGCGAGAGAAAAACTGATCTGGGCGTCCACTCTTGCAGGCATCGCGTTCGGTAACGCCGGCTGCCACCTGCCCCACGGTATGTCGTACTCGGTGTCCGGGCTCGTGAGCGACTTCCAGCCAACGGGCTACCCGACGAATGCACCGATGGTGCCGCACGGGATGTCGGTCATCGTCAACGCGCCCGCAGTGTTTCGCTTTACCGCCAACGCGTCACCTTCGCGGCACTTGGAAGGCGCTGAGCTTTTGGGCGCCGACGTGAGCCAAGCGACGAACGGTGACGCAGGCGAGGTGTTGAGCGAGCGTCTAGTGCACCTCATGAAAGAGACCGAGATGCCGAACGGCCTTACGGGCGTCGGATACGCCGAGGACGATGTGAGTGCGCTGGCTGATGGAGCCTATCCGCAGCGAAGACTTCTCGATAATTCGCCCGTCGACATCAGCAAGGACGAGCTCGTCGGGATCTACCGCGACGCGCTGAAGTACTGGTAGGCGCGCTCCACCTTCTCGGCAACGGGAATGAACCCCGATCTATTCCGCGCGCGCTGACTCCTTCAAAATGAGGTGGTCGAGCTCTTCCTTCGGAATGCGACGATACTCCGCCGCTCGGCTCACGAAGAACAACACCCCGAGTGCGGTCCACGCAACCAAGGCCAGCCATGACGGCGTCGCCATGAACGCCGGCATACCCGGAACGGTCAAAAGCACGATAAACCCGACGGACACGACGATGCCGGCAGCAGTCAGAAATCGTGACCATCGACTCCGCGCCCACTTCGGGCTCCTGCCGATCAAGATGTACGCTGCCAAGCAGGTATAGGCGTAGCCGAACGCCGTGCCGAGCGCGGACATGTCCACGACCCAAACGAGGGCTTGCCTGCCGAACCACGGTGCCAGGAGAGAGACCGCGGCGACGAACGCGATGGCGATGTGTGGTGTGCCGTGCTCGGGATGGATCTTTGCGAAGAAACTCGGCAAAAGCTTCGCGCGCGCCATGGAAAACATGAGCCGGCTGCTCGCGAGATAAAACCCGTTGATGCCGGTGAAGATCGCGGCGCCGACAGCGACACCGAGAACGGCGAGCCCGGTCGTGCCTAAACTTCTCCGAACCGTGGCACCCGTCAACCACGGCGAGCCTTCGGCTACGAGCTCGCTCCACGGAGCGACTACGGCGGTGGCGAGGAGCACGGCGACGTACATGGCGGTGCCGGCGAGGATCGCGATCACCATGAGACGAAACGTCTGCTTGTGCGAGAAAGCCACTTCCTCCGCTGCCTGGGGCAACGTATCGAAACCCACATACAGCCACGGTGCGATCGCGACCATCGCTAGGATTCCGGCGAGTGGTGCGCGGCCCGGAGCGAACGCCGGCTTCAAATTCTCGAACGAGGCGCTCGGAGCCAGGAAACTGCCAACGGTGACGAGGACCACGGTGGCGACGAGGATTGTCGTCAACACCAGTTGGAAATCTCCGACGCTGCGAACGCTGCGGTAGTTGAAATAGCCAACGACCAGGATCGCCGTGGACGCGAGCATCACTTCACCGAGAAAGACATCGAAGCCGGCAACGGAGTACAAGTAGCCGCGCGCAAACAGCTCCGGCGCGAGGAATTTTCCCAGAAGCGCAAGCGCCGTCGCGTTCAGCGGGATGATGCACAAGTAGCCGAGAGTGAGAAACCAACCACAAACGTAAGCGTGATACCGACCCGCGGCGTAGTACGCATGTGCGAACTCAGCGCCAGCGACAGGGAAGCGCTCGACCAACGGCGCGTAACTTTCGGCGATGAGGAGCATGAACAACGCGCCAACGAGCAGGCCGATCGTTGCGCCGAGGGGACCGGATCGTTGCAAAAAATCGCCAGCAAGGACGAAGCAACCGAAGCCGATGATACAGCCGAGTGCGAGCGAGCCTACGTGGAGCGGCTTGAGTGACTTCTGGAGCTCGACTCGCTCTGGCATGTGCTGCTTGACGGCGTGACCTCGATCGTGGGATGAACTGTAGCATCATCCCGGCACGGCGGTACCCTTGCCGGGACAACGTGGTTAGCAGCAAGATATATAGCTCGCCCGCAGGCGCTTGTCGCCGGAGGGCGCGGCGGTGGGGGTGGGGCCCCACCGCATTAAGGAAGACAAATGCAGAAGATGACTCCAAGTGAAGCTTTGGTCGAGACGATGCGGGCGGAAGGCGTCGAAACGTGTTTTGGCCTCGTTGGATCCGCGTTCATGGACGTTCTAGATCTTTTTCCCGCGGCGGGTATTCGATTCGTCTACGTCGCGCACGAACAGGCGGCAGCGCACGCCGCGGATGGGCTGGCGAGAATTACCGGTCGGCCCCAGACGTGTATCGCCCAGAACGGCCCTGGAATCGCCAACTTCGTCTCGGCGATCACGGCGGCTTATTGGGCTCACTCACCGGTAGTCGCGTTGACGCCGGAGACGGGCTCGGGCGGGATCGGCAAAGGCGGCTTTCAAGAGCTCGACCAAATGCCGATGTTCGAAAGAAGCGTCAAGTATCAAGTGCGGCTGAACCGACCGGACCGCATGGCCGAGCTTGCGCGCCGGTGTTTCTACATCGCGAAAGCCGAGAACGGCCCAACGCAGCTCAATATCCCTAGGGACTATTTCTACGGACTGTGCGAGGACGAAATTTACAAGAGCCCGGACATTGCGCGAGGTGCGGGGCCGGTCGAGGAGTTGGAGCGCGCCGCGGCACTCCTCGCGGAGGCGCAATACCCCGTCATCCTCGCTGGTGGTGGTGTGTCGAGTGGTGATGCAGTCGATGAGACTCGCAGGCTCGCAGAGTATCTCAGCGCACCGGTTGTGAACAGCTACTTGCACAACGATTCATTCCCCGCGGATCACCCACTCGCGGTTGGGCCGATCGGCTACTGCGGCTCCAAGGCCGCGATGCGGACCATCGCGAAAGCCGACGTCGTGCTCGCACTCGGCTGCCGGCTCGGTCCGTTCGGAACGCTCCCGCAATACGACATCGAGTATTGGCCCAAAGACGCCAAGATTATCCAGGTCGACATCGACCCCAAAGTACTCGGGCTGACGCAGCGCGTGGAAATGGCGGTGCTCGCCGATGCGAAGGCTTTTGCGGGTGAAGTGATGCAGGCGCTCTCCACCGGATGGAAGCTCGTGCCGAATCGCGCGCGCCTCGACGACGTGAAGGCGCAAAACGCAGCGTGGGACGAAGAGCTCGAGCGAATGTCGTCGTCCACCGCGAAGCTGATGCACCCGCGGCGATTCTTGCGCGAGCTGACGCGTGCTATCCCCGCCGAAGCGATCGTCACCACCGATGTCGGTAACAACTGCTCGATGTCGAACGGTTACTTGAAATTCACCGGGCCTCGCAAATTCTTGCCAGCGCTCTCGTGGGGCAACTGCGGGTTCGCCTACGGCGCGGCGATGGGTGCCAAGATCGGATCCCCAGAGAGTCCAGTCTTCGCACTGCAAGGTGACGGCGCGTGGGGCATCAGTGGGCTGTCCGAGGTCATGACCGCGGTTCGGGAAGACATTCCGGTCATCGCCGTGGTCTTCCAAAACAACGAATGGGGTGCGGAGAAGAAGAACCAGATCGATTTCTACGATAATCGCTTCATCGGCGTCGACCTATCCAAAAGCCCGAACTACGCTCAGCTCGCCAACGACATGGGTGCGAAGGGCATCCGGGTCGAGAGCTACACGGACGTTGGAGACGTGGTCAAGGAGGCGGTGGCGTCGAACCAGCCGTGCGTGATCGAGGCTGTCATCGAAGGTGGAGAGAACGTGCTCGCCGATCCTTTCCGGCGCGACGCGCTGAGCAAGCCCATCCGCCATTTGGAACGCTACAAGCATCTCGAGTTGGAGTAGATGATGAAGGCGTTTTTGATGCGCCGTAGCTCCCCCTCACCCGCCGGCGCTGCGCACCGCCGACCTCACCCCCAACGTGGGAGAGGTTAATGATCACGTCCCTCTCCCCCGTTGGGGGAGTGGTCGACCGCCGAAGGCGGGCGGGTGAGGGGGACACCCCCGCCGCGTGATCGACTCCACGCTCGCCGACGCAGCGCTTCTGCTCCATCTTGCCTTCATCGCATTCATCGTGCTCGGCGGGCTCCTCGTCGTGCGTTGGCCCCGCATGGTGTGGTTCCATCTTCCAGCGGCCGCCTGGGGTGTTCTCATCGAGCTTTTCAACGGTGCTTGTCCGCTCACGCCTCTCGAGAACTGGCTTCGCCTACGCGCCGGGGAGCAGGGATATTCGGTGAGTTTCGTCGAGCGGTACCTGCTGCCGATCATCTACCCCGATGGGCTGACGCGAAATGTGCAATACGTACTCGCCGGCGTCGTCGTCGCCGCTAACGTAGCGACGTATGCCTTCGTCTTGCACCGGTCTCGCCACAAATGATCTAAACTCTTCGGCGGAGATGGGAACAATCGAGATTCGTGAAGAGCAGCCCGGCGACGTCGAAGCGATCCACCGCGTCGTCGAGCAAGCGTTCGGACAACCTCAGGAAGCTCAGCTCGTCGATACGCTGCGAAAGAATTGTTCCGAATTGTTGTCACTCGTGGCGGTGGATGGTGATGACATCGTCGGCCACATTCTCTTCAGTCCGGCGGTCCTTGCCGACGTGCACGGCATGGGGCTCGCTCCGATGGCGGTGACCCCAGCGCAGCAACGTGACGGTATTGGATCGCGGTTGATTCGAGCTGGTCTCGCGATTCTCGAAGAGCGAGGTTGCCCGTTCGTGATCGTATTGGGGCACGCGGACTATTACCCGCGTTTCGGGTTCGAGCCTGCTAGTGCTCGAGGGGTGCGGTGCGAGTGGGAAGTGCCGGACGACGTGTTCATGCTATTGGTGCTCGATGAGACGACGATGAACGGAGTGTCCGGACTCGCCCGGTATCGTCCTGAGTTCGCCGAGCTGGCCGACTGAGGATGAAGCTCTACGCGCTCAGCGATCTGCATCTCGGGTTCAGAGACAACCGGGATGCGCTCGACACCCTGGGATCGCATCCCGACGATTGGCTCATTCTCGGTGGGGATTTGGGTGAGACGCTCGCGCATTTGGAGCTGGCGCTCGAGGTCGCCACCGATCGGTTCGCGCGGGTGTTGTGGGTGCCGGGCAATCACGAGCTTTGGACCCACCCTCACGATGGTCCCCGCGGAGAGGCGAAGTACCAGGCTCTCATCGATCTCTGCCACGAGTTCGATGTGATCACGCCCGAGGATCCGTTCGTCGTTTGGGAAGGGGAGGGCGAAGCTTGTGCCCTGGCGCCGCTGTTCCTGCTTTACGACTATTCGTTCCGTCCCGACCACGTGGCTGCGGAAGATGCGCTCGATTGGGCAGCGGAGACAGGGATCGTTTGCGCCGACGAGCGTTACCTCCATCCCGATCCGTACCCGAGCCGCGAAGCTTGGTGCGCGGCTCGGTGTGCCGACGCGGAGAAACGGCTCGAGGAGGCAGCGGCCGGGCACCCCCTGGTCATCATTAATCACTTTCCTCTGAGACAAGAGCTCGTGCGGCTATGGCGCATCCCTCGCTTCTCCCTTTGGTGCGGTACGAAGCGAACCGAAGATTGGCACGTGCGCTTCCGCGCCAAAGTCGTCGTGTACGGGCATCTCCACATCCGGGCTACCGACTTTATTAACGGAGTGCGATTCGAAGAAGTCTCGCTCGGCTACCCGAGGCATTGGAACGTCGGCGCAGGAATGGACGCGTACCTCCGCGAGATACTTCCGGGCTAGCGCATCAACATGGCCGGCAAGAAGCGCGCGCGTTTGTTGACCTATCGTCGTCTGATCGTGTTCGAAGCTCTACTCCTGGCCGGTGTCTTGGAGATGGCCTCTGAAGATCGGATCGTCGCGAGTGACTTTCCGAACGAGCTCAAGGTCGTTTTCGTCATGCTCCTCGTGCTCGGTTTCTTTGGCTCGCTGCTTATCGTGGTCGAGCGACTCGCGAAGAGCGGACTGGGGACGACCCACCGCACGATTCAGGCGCTACCCATACCGACGCCCCGCATCTTCATCCATACGCTTCTACTCTTCGGTTTGTTTCTCGCGTACGCCAGGGTGCTCGATCTGTGGCCTTCCTGGTTTCCAATGTCTTGAACTGCGTTTCGCCGTGATGTAACTAGCTGTAAATAAGCGACCTTTGTAGCTTTTCGACTAAAGTTACACCTATTTCGTCGTTTGACGATTTCCGTGTGTATTATGGGGGTTTGGCCCATACCAGTTTCAGTGAGGTACTACGGTGATCAAGGATCTGACCACCATCAGGAACATTGGGATTTCCGCTCATATCGACAGCGGCAAGACAACGCTGACGGAGCGAATCCTTTTCTACACGAATCGGGTTCATGCGATTCACGACGTCAAAGGTAAAGACGGCGTCGGCGCCAAGATGGACTCGATGGAGCTCGAGCGCGAGCGCGGCATCACCATCGCCAGCGCGGCAACGCACACGAGCTGGTTGAACCACCACGTCAACATCATCGATACCCCAGGGCACGTCGACTTCACCATCGAGGTGGAGAGAAGCCTTCGCGTGCTCGATGGCGCGGCGTTGGTGTTGTGTGCCGTCGCCGGCGTGCAGAGCCAGTCTTACACGGTCGACCGGCAGATGAACCGCTACAAAGTGCCCCGTATCGCATTCGTCAACAAATGTGATCGCGTCGGTGCGAGCCCCGTTCGTGTTCGAGACCAACTCCGCGAAAAACTCGGACACAACCCCGTTCTGCTCCAGATTCCAATCGGACTGGAGGACGAGTTCAAAGGAGTCGTCGACCTCATCCGCATGAAGGCTTTGTATTTCGAAGGCGAGTTCGGTGAGAACGTCGTTGAAAAAGAGATACCGAGCGAGCTCACCGAGGAGGCCGCCGCTTACCGCGAGGAGATGCTCGATGCGGTCTCCATGTTCTCGGACGAGCTCATGGAATCGATTCTCGAGGAGAAGGTCACGGAGGAGCAGATCGTCCACGCGATCCGCGAGGGGACGATCTCGCTCAAGCTGACGCCGGTCATGGTTGGCTCGGCCTACAAAAACAAGGGCGTCCAGCCACTTCTCGATGCGGTGATTGACTATCTTCCGAACCCCACCGATATCGTCAACGAGGCCCTCGACCTTTCCAGCGACGACGAGTCCAAGGTTCGGGTCGAGCCAGATCCCGACAAAGGCGCGGTGGCGCTTGCGTTCAAGCTCGAAGATGGTCGCTACGGTCAGCTGACTTACGTTCGCATCTATCAGGGAAGTCTCAATCGAGACACATTCATCACCAACACGCGTTCCGGAAAGCATGCGAAAGTCGGGCGCCTGGTGAGGATGCACTCGGACGAGATGGAAGAGATCCAGGATGTCGGCCCTGGTGATATCGCCGCCATTTTCGGACTCGACTGCCACTCGGGGGATACGTTCACCGACGGCAAATCGAAGCTGGCGATGACCTCGATCCATGTGCCTGCGCCGGTCATCTCGTTGTCGGTGAAGCCAGTCGATAACCAATCACAAGTCAACCTGACGAAGGCGCTACAGCGCTTTACCAAGGAAGACCCGAGCTTCAAGGCCGGCGCGGATCCCGAATCCGGCGAGACCGTCATCCACGGCATGGGTGAGCTTCAGCTCGAGGTTTATATCGAGCGCATGAAGCGCGAGTACAAAGTCGACGTCGAAGTGTCGCCGCCTCAAGTGGCCTATCGCGAGACGATTAGCCGGCGTGTCGAGTTCGACTACGTCCATAAGAAGCAGACGGGCGGCTCGGGACAGTACGGACGCGTCGTCGGCTACATCGAGCCGAATCCGGAGAGCTCAGATACACTCGATTTCGTCGACAAGGTCAAAGGCGGCAATATCCCACGTCAATTCATCCCTGCGGTCGAAAAGGGCATGAAGTCGATGATCGCGAAGGGGCGCAAATTTGGCGCGCCCGTCGTCAACGTCCGCGTCGTGCTCAACGATGGTGCGTTCCATACGGTGGACTCCTCCGAAGTCGCATTCCAGGAAGCGGCACGCGGCGCGTGGCGAGAAGCCTACGACAAAGGCAGGGCAAAGATCCTCGAGCCCATCATGCGGGTGGTCGTAGAAGGTCCCACCGAACACGGGGCCGGAGTGCTCACGACACTGATGCAGCGCCGAGGCGCCATTATCGGTCAGCAGGAGAATGGTGGTATGACCATTACTGAGTCCGAGGTGCCGCTCGCTGAGATGTTCGGCTACGCGACGATTCTGCGCTCCGCGACTCAGGGCAAGGCCGATTTCACCATGGAGTTCTCGCGCTACGTCGCGGTTCCCGAAGCGATCGAAGAGGAGCTGCTCGAAAAGTCGCGAGAGAAAGAAAAAGCAAAGGCGAGGTAGGAGGCCTTTAATGTTTCGCAAGGAAGTCAACGAAAATAGTCCGCTCCGAATCCTGGAGAGCTCGACCCTCGAGGGTCTAGGCCCGGGCAATCTCGGCGTGGTCATGGCGCGTGCCGGCGTCGGCAAAACTGCGTTTCTAGTTCAGATTGGTCTCGACGATGCGATGCGGGAGCGGCCCGTGCTCCATATTGCACTCGGCCAGGATTTGGCTCACGTCCACTCGTGGTACGACGCACTGTTCGACGATCTCGCCGACTCCACCAAGCTCGAGAACCGAAACCAGGTTCGCTTGCTCCTCAACAAGAACCGCGTCATCCAGGCCTATGCCGAAAACGATTTCTCGCACGAGCGCCTCGATGATGTCTTGACACTCTATGCCGACAAAGCGGGCTACGCTCCCAAAGCGATTCTGATCGACGGTTTCGATTGGGAGAGCGGGAAAGTCGTGGAGCGCGCCGCCGAGATCGGGGCCTTCAAAGGCGCTGCAAAACGGCTCGGCGCGGAGCTGTGGATGTCCGCACAAACCCACCGAGACGGAGCCCCGGCGCACCCGACGGCCCT
Source organism: uncultured Acidobacteriota bacterium (assembly GCA_947259165.1). Classification (GTDB taxonomy): domain Bacteria; phylum Acidobacteriota; class Vicinamibacteria; order Marinacidobacterales; family SMYC01; genus CAMYKY01. Next base: position 9,588 of record CAMYKY010000012.1, read on the forward strand.
GGTCCCGCCGTGTGATGCGTACAACGATGTTATCGACGTCGCATTTTTCCTCGAGCCCGAGGGAACCCATGCGTCCGTTCGTCTGCTCAAGGATCACGACAACTCGGATCTAGCCGAGACGCACCTTCACCTCGACACCGACACGATGCGCATCGCTTCCGATGACGACCCGGACGCAGTCGGCACTCTGAGGACGTCGTCGTTCACGCTGTTGTCCGGCGGCGCCAAAGGCAGCGAAGCCGCTTTTGGCGAGGCCGCCGAGCGTTGGGGTCTTCACGAGATCAACTTCTCCTATCCTGGCCGTGAAACGGTGCGCAAGCGCGGAGTCGTCGAGCTCGGCGACGTGGAGCTCGAACGAGGTGCCGTCAGCGAAACCTACGTCAAGGCGCAGCTTCATCGGTCGTTCCCGAAGACCGAGCTGTTCCAACGCTTGCTGAAAACCGTGTGGCACCAAGTCGCCACTGCCGGTGAAGTTTTTGTCGTCGGCGAGATTCTCGAAGACGATACCGTCAAGGGCGGTACCGGTTGGGGAGCGGAGCTGGCGCGGCATTTTCACAAGAGGCTTCACGTCTACGACCAGAAGAAAGGCAGCTGGTTCCGCTGGCACAACGAAAGCTGGGAAAAAGTCGACACGCCGAAGATCCAGAGCACGCGCTTCACGGGATCGGGTACTCGCGAACTGTCGGAGCCTGGGCAGAAAGCGATTAGCGAGCTCTTCGAGAACTCGTTCGGTCCGGCGGGGAGTTAGGTCTCGAATCGATAACAACCGCTTTGGGACACGCCCAAACGACGCTCGTGCGAAAGAAAATCGCCGAGGCGGAGGCCATCGCCTTGTGAAGCGGTGGCGCCTCGTCAACTTGTCCGCCGGCGAGTTGGCGAAGGTGGATGTCGTGGAGGGTGCAGATGTGGGGGTGATTTAGGCTCGAGACGCGCGCCTCATGCTCGAACCGCGCACGCCTCTCGGGACTCCCAGCTAGGTGCTCCGGAAGAATTTTGATCGCGACCGTACGGTCGAGCTGGGTATCGCGAGCCTTGTACACCTCGCCCATACCGCCCGCACCGATGGGCGACGTTATCTCGTAAGGGCCAAGCTTGGTGCCGGATTCCAACATGCGACTCGGTGTGCATCGTACCGGTGAAAACGTATGAGGGCAACAGTCTTGCGGATGTCCCCCTCACCCACTCGCCTTCGGCGAGCGACCTCTCCCCCACGGGGGAGAGGTAAGTCTTTGCTCACGGTACTGCGACGATGTCGTGGGACTGTCAGGGGCAGTCCCCTTTTCTGTCAGTGCCCTTCATTTCAAGGGGACGGTCTCGTGGAGGACGACTCCCACGATCTCGTTTTTGTTGCGGGTGACGCCTGCCGCCAGGGCGTGGCGGCGGCCGACGCTCATGGCAGTGAATTGCCAGCGGTTCGGGTCGTCGTTCAGTTTCGGGTCGAAGTCGATTGTGATGTCGGCATCGACGCCGAACGAGAACTGCGCTAGCGGGATCGCTAGACCCATGCCACGGGCTTTGATGTAGGACTCTTTCAACGTCCAGTAGAGAAAGAATCGATCGAGCCTTTCCTCCTCCGGAAGGGCGTGGAGCGCTTCGACTTCCGACGGTGAGAAGAAACGGTCGGCGACCTCCAATAGCTGGCCGCTTCGTTCTCGATCCTCGACGTCTACTCCTACCTCGCGGTCGCGCGCGACGATCATCGCGATGAGCCCGTTGGTGTGCGAGAGGTTGAATTTCAACCAACGCGCATCGGCAGGCTCATCGATTTCCGGGCGTCCGTACTCGTTGGTGACGAAGCGCCACGCTTCGGGAGCCACGTCGGCGTACTTGGATAACACCGTGCGCACGAGCGCTCGGGTCACGAGGCAGCTGTGCTGATCTTTCTCGAAGCGGAACCGGTCGCGTTTTTTTCGCTCGTCGTCGGTGAGAAGTGCGTCGTAGTCGCGCAGTAGCTTCGGGTCGCGAATCTCGTCCGGTCTTACCAGCCAAAGATGCGCTTCGCGGTCACGGATTTTCGTATTTCACCTCGCCGCCAATGATCGTGTAGACGACCTCGGTCCCACGGATTTCATCATCGGGAATCGTCATCAAGTCCTTCGACAACACGGTGATATCAGCGTACTTCCCCGGCGTCAGCGATCCTTTGACGTCCTCTTCGAACGCCGCGAACGCGTTGCTAATAGTGTAGGAGCGCAACGCTTGCTCGCGGGTCATTGCTTCGTCGGCGTTGAAGATGGACCCATCGGGAAGCCGCCGTGTTACGGAGCAATCGAAGCTTGCGATGGGAGAGATCTCCTCGACCGGCGGGTCGGTGCCGTTTTGTACCATGGCGCCGGATTCGATCATGGAGCGGTAAATGTAGCCGCGCTCTTGGGTGCGCTCTTCACCGAGACGGTCGACGACCCAGGGACCATCGGAGCAGGCGAACACGCCTTGAATTCCAGCGATGACGCCGAGCGCGGCAAACCGCGGCAGGTCGTCGGGATGGATGACTTGCGCATGCTCGATGCGCCAGCGGAAATCGCTCTTGGCGTAGTTCTTTTCGAACTCTTTCTCGTAGATGTCGAAGAGAACGCGAGCGGCGCGATCCCCGATGCCCTGGATTGCCATTTGGTAATCGTGCTCCATCGCGAGCGCGGCCGACGCCTCGATTTCGGTCACGGGGGTGACTTCGAAGCCGGCACTTCGCGGCAGATCCGCATACGGCTCGAGAAGCCAGCCACCGTGGGTTCCGAGCGCACCGTCGAGGACTTTCTCGCCGATGGTGCGTACCGTGAGGTAGCCATTGCCGTAGCCCACCATGCGATAGTCGGCGAGCTTGTCTTTCATGTCCTCGGCGGTCTCTTCGATGGACATGTAGAGCCGAACCGGCAAGTTGCCTTCGTCGGCCATGGTTTTGAGAAGGTCGAGAGTCTCAAAGCTCGATCCCATATCCTGGAAGCTGGTGATGCCGTTTCTCATGGCGTCATCCGCTGCGAGCTGCACGTGTCGCCGGCTCGCGGCATCGATGTCTTCCGGCGAGCGCTGCGCTTGATAGTCGGCGAGTGCGTCCCGAACGGGATCGGCGGAGCCTTCGCGGAGCATGCCAATTAGATTGCCGTCAGCGTTGCGAACCATCTCACCGCCGGAAGGATCTTTGCTGTCACGCGTCAGCCCAGCTGCTTCCAATGCTTTGGCATTCACGAAAACGCCGTGGCCGCTCGTGTGGCTGAGGAAGACCGGATTGTCTGGGCTCACCGCGCTCAACGTGTCGTGCGTCGGCAGGCCTTCCACGTTCGGTTCCGGGCGAGACTCCCATTTGTCCTGATGCCACCCGCGGCCGACGATCCATTCTCCCGGTGCGGCGTCGGCGACCGCTTCATCGACCATCGACACGATATGGTCCCAATCGCGTGCGTAACGCAGGTCGAGCTCCATCAGAGATGCGCCGTAGCTCATGTAGTGTCCGTGCCCTTCAATGAGGCCGGGTACCGCGAGCAGGCCTTCGAGGTCGATCACACGGGTGTCGTCTCCCACGTAAGTCTCGATCTCAGCGTCGCTTCCGACGGCGAGGATCAGACCGTCTTTGGCTGCAAGCGCCTGGGCCTCGGGCATGTCGTCATCGACCGTCACGATTTTGCCGTGAAGGAGCACCAAGTCCGCGGGCTCGGGACCCGACGGACCACCGCAACCGGCGAGCGCCAGCATCGAAGCGAAGCAAAATCCGAGATATCTCATAGCCCGGCGAGTCTACATCAGGTCAGAGAAGTTTTTCGTCGCAGGGTTTCCACCGCGGGCGTTTCACCTTGTGATTTCGTCATCGCCGGCCGCTCAGGAGCGAATCGCCGCCATGCCGGAGCTCATCGCGATCTATCACTTGTTCGGAGATCCGGCACTGCCTCTCGCGATCCACAGGTAGACGGGGAGTCCTAGCGCGGTGATCCCGACGCCGAGAAACGTGTCGAGCGGGTTGTAAACCGCGGCGTTCACCATCAATAGCGTCATGACAACGATGAACACCAACGGTACGACGGGGTAGCCGGGCGTCAAGTACTGGCCGGGGTTCTCCAGAGCGCGCCGTCTCAAGCGGAACACGGCGGCCACGGTCGCGACGTTGATGAGCTGCAGAGGAACGAGGATGAACGAGACGAGCCGGTCGAAGGTTTGGAAGAACAAGATCGCGATCACGGAGAGTGCCGCACTGAAAAGGATGGCGTTCGCGGGGACTCCGGATTTCGGAGATATGTAAGCGATCCGGCTAAACATACCGCCTCCGCGCGGGGAGTCTTTGTACTGAGACGCTGGAGCGTAGACGATGCGTGGCGCGGTCATGACCAGTCCACCCAGAGCGCCAAAGATTGAGATCATGATGAACGCGCTCACTGCATTGCCGGCGGCATCGCCGAAGGTCGCAGCCGCGAGGGTGGTCGCGGCGGTGGCGCCTTGTTCCCGCATCACCGAGAGCGGCATGATGCGCAAGAACGCGTAGTTGACGATCAAGTAGAGCACCATGATGCCGGACACACCGAGCCCGAGTCCCAGCGGGAGCGTCTTCTTCGGATTGTCGACCTCGCCGGCGACGTGAGTGACGTCGGTCCAACCGTCGTAAGTGAAAAACACAGCCGCGACCCCTAACCCGACGAAGCGCAGAAGCGCCGGGAGGCCGGAGGATGCCGGGCTGCTGGTGACGCCGCTCGGTGCCACGGCTTCGGCGAGAAGAAAGCTTCCTCCGACGAGGACCAAAACGCCGGTGATCTTGATGGTCGTCAGAACGATTTGCGCCCGTCCTCCCCACTGGACGCCCATCAAGTTGATCCCGGCGAAGACGGCGACGGCGATGATTGCCCAAAGTGGCGCCGGACCGGCCGCGTCACCAAGGAAGCTCACGACGAACTCTCCGAAAACAATTGCGATACCGGCGATGGAGCCGGGCGCGCTGACCCACGCCTCCATCCATGCTTTGACGAAGCCCCAGGCCGGACCGAAGGCCTCGTTCATGATGTGGTAAGTGGAGCCGGCGCGCGGGAACAACGATGCCAGCTCGCCGAGGGTGAGGGCGCCACAAAGCACGATGAGTCCACACAGTGACCAAATGAAGTAAACCTGCCAGGGACGCTCTGTGACTCGAGCGAGCTCGCCCGGAGTGAAGAAGATGCCCGAGCCAAGCATGTCTCCCATAACCACGGCCATGACGGCCGCAAGACCGAGTTGGCGCCGGAGTGTCGTCATCCGACGGTCACCACCCCGTGCCGAACGGTGAGCGGCACTTGCTGAAGCGTTTCCCCGACGCAAGGTCCGGCGATGCAATGGCCGTCGTCGAAGTTGAACAGCGCACCGTGGTTGGAGCACAAAATGAATTGCTTGTCCGCACTCACGAATCGATCGGGAAAGTAGTTGAGTGGGATGTGCTGGTGTGGGCAAGTATTGACGTAGCCCCAGACACTATCACCGCGTCGCACGACGAACATACGGAATGGCCAGACCGCATCGGCACCTCGGCCGTCGCCGTTTGCGATGACGAGCTCCTTGCCTGCATCGGGCTCGAGCTCCTCGAGTTTGCACAGCTCGGTCCCGCGCGCGGGAGCATTCTCGTGGTCCGTCCAATTCACTCCGCCCGAACATATGGGCGTAGCGTTTTGATGTCAACTTTGACGGAGAAACAGCTCCTCGAGTTGCTCGACCATCGCGGCGCCGAGATCTTCCGGGCTAGCGACGGTGATGGAGCGGCGATAGTAACGGGTGACGTCGTGGCCAATGCCGATCGCGACGAGCTCGATGGGAGAGTAGGCCTCGATCGCGGCAATCACGGAGCGCAAGTGACGGTCGAGAAAACTCCGATCGTTCGCGGAGATCGTCGAGTCATCGATAGGCGCTCCGTCCGAGATCACCATGAGGATGCGACGAGCCTCCCGCCGAGCTACGAGCCGGCCGTGAGCCCAGAGAAGAGCTTCGCCATCGATGTTCTCCCGAAGGAGGTCGGGGTGTAGCATGACGCCGAGTCTGCGGCGCGCGCGCCGCCAAGGAACGGACGCCGACTTATAGATGATGTGTCGCAGGTCGTTGAGCCGCCCTGGGGTCTCGGGCTTGCCGAGCTCGCTCCACTTTCTGCGCGACTCTCCTCCTTTCCACGCCTTGGTGGTGAAGCCGAGAATCTCGACTTTCACGCCGCATCGCTCGAGTGTTTGAGCGAGCAGGTCGGTGCAAAGCGCGGCGGTCGTGATGGGGACCCCGCGCATCGATCCCGAGTTGTCAACGAGCAGACTCACCACCGTATCGGGGAATTCGGACTTTTGCTCGCGTTTGAACGACAAGGGCTGATGCGGCGTGGCGACGACGCGCGCGAGTCGGCCGGAGTCGAGGATGCCGTCTTCGAGGTCGAACACCCAGGAGCGGCTTTGTCGTGCGAGGAGCTGGCGTTGCAGTCGGTGGGCTAGCTGTGCGATCCCGCCACCTACCGTACGTAGCAACGCGTCGAGCTTGCGCCGCAGACGCAGCAGGTCGTCGGGGTTGGTCAGTCGATGGGCGTCGATGACTTCGTCGAACTCCCGCGTGAACACGCTGTAGCGGGCGCTCTCGGCCTCCAGTGCCTTGGCGTCGGGGAGGCTGAGCTTGGGCCGCGTTTCCCATCGGCGCTTGGGGTGGTGGATGAGCGCTTCCGAGCCGTTGGGCTCGCCTTGTTCCGTACGGTCCTCCCCGCGCTCGGGATCGTGGGGTTTCGGCGTTAGGACGGGCGGTACTTCGAGGGCGGATTTCGGAAACCGCGCCACGAGTCTCAACGTCTGGGCGGCAAACGCTTCCTGATCGTGGACCTGGCGCGTCATCTCCATGAGCTCAGAGCGCGCGTGCTGATTGAACCAGGGTCGCCACAGCTCGATCATCATCAACGCGGGTCGCGGTGGGGGCGCGCCGGTGAGCCATTCGCGTACCATGAGCCGGACCACGTCGGCGAGTGGCGCCTCGTCGCGCTCGACAATGTGGTCGAGGTCGGCATCCCGGTAGCGCAGAGTGAGCTCGGCATCTAGATTCACGCGGACACCGTCGTACTCGTCGCCACCGAGAGCATCGACCCGCGCCTGTTCTGCTGCTTCGAGAATGGATCGCGCGGGCTCGGAGCTGGGCAGTGTTTGGGCGTGGGTCTCGGCGTCGTGGAACCGCTCTTTCATCGCGGCGGCATCGGCGGTTCCTCGCACCCGCGCCACGTGAGTGGGTTCCTCCGGCCGCGGCGGTGGCAGATTGAGCTTGAGACTGTGTTGGTGTGCTAGAGCACGCGCGGCCGCGGCAACTGCGCGTCGGAAGCTATCCTCCGGCATCGACCCGAGCTACGAAATCGGCTCTCGGGGAGCGGCCGAGGACTCCGGAAGCTCGATGCCGAACACGCGCTGATAGTACTCGGCGACGATCGATCGCTCGGACTCGTCGCACTTGTTGAGAAAGGTCACGCGAAAGGCGAACGCGGGGTCGTCTTCGAAGATCACCGTGTTCTCGGCCCAGGTGATGACCGTCCTGGGCGACATGACTGTGGACAAGTCACCGGCGGCGAAACCCTCACGAGTCAACGCGGCGAGCGAGACCATCTGTTGAACGATCTTGCGTCCCTGATCCGTGTCGTAAACGGGCACTTTCGACAAAACGATTTGAGACTCGACATCAGCTTCGATGTAATTCAACGTGACGACGACGTTCCAGCGGTCGAGCTGTCCCTGGTTGAGCTGCAGCGTTCCCGGATAGAGGCCGGTGGTGTCGCCGAGACCCACCGTGTTCGACGTCGCGAATAGACGGAACGCCGGGTGAGGCCAAATCACTTTGTTCTCGTCGAGAAGCGTGAGCTTGCCGCGGACTTCGAGCACTCTCTGGATCACGAACATGACATCCGGTCGCCCCGCGTCGTACTCGTCGAACACGAGCGCGGTTGGAGATTGGAGCGCACGAGGGAGCATCCCCTGGCGGAACTCGGTCACCTGCCGTCCGTCTTGGATGACGATCGCATCGCGCCCGACGAGGTCGATCCGACTGATATGACTGTCGAGGTTGATGCGGACGCAGGGCCAGTTCAAACGCGCTGCGACCTGCTCGATATGCGTCGACTTGCCCGTGCCGTGGTACCCCTGAATCAAGACCCGACGGTTGTATGCAAAGCCGGCAAGGATCGCGAGCGTCGTTTCGTGGTTGAACGAGTACGTCTCGTCGAGCTCAGGTACCAGAGGCGTCGGCTGCGAAAACGCCGGAACATTCAGATCCGTGTCGAACCCAAAAACTTGGCGCACCGAAATCTGGATATCGGGACGATTCGGCGCCGCTTCGGTCTCATGCATGTTGTTTCGTGATCTTTGAGGGGACCCCAATGATACTGGGTGTTGGGTGGCGACGTCCACCCCCGAAGCTAAAGCCGGTCCCACCTGCTACGAATCCCTCCCGTTCCCGTCCCCGGTCCCGATAAACATCGGAAAACGAGCTCTCTTTCGGCGTGCCCCCGACGATGATGTTCTAAGAACCGGGAACGGGAACGGGAACGAAACCCCTCAGCACTCAGCGCCGGTGCTCGTGTTACGCTCACAAAGTGAAACCGTACATTATTAGTGTTGCTTTCCTGGTGCTCCTGACGCCGCGCATCGGCCAACCCGACGTCCTCATCGAATACATCGGGCATGCTTCGTTCGTCATCGAATCGCCCCAGGGCGTTCGCGTCGTTATCGATCCGTTCAACTCCAACCGTTGGTTGGGCTACCGCTATCCCGCATCGGTCGAAGCCGACGTCGTCCTCGTGACCCACCCTCATTATGACCATGACGCGTCGTACTACTGGGGGAGCTCGGTTCCTGTTTTTCGTGAGCCTTCCAGCTACGGGGTTGGCGACGTCAGCTTTGTCGGGGTCGAAGGCAAACACGCCGATCCCTACGGTGAGGACTTCGGGCAAAAGAATACGATCTGGGTCCTCGATGCGGGTGGTGTCCGGGTTGCCCATCTTGGCGACAACGGACCGTTGACGGAGAAGAACGTTCGTGAGCTCGGTCGTGTCGATGTGCTCATGGTTCCGGCCGACGGTGACGGTCATATCTTGAAGCCCGCCGAGATCGCTGCGGCGCGTGAGTCGCTCGGCGATCCTCTCGTCATCCCGATGCACTACCGTCTCGACGGATTTCTCAACCTGCCCCAATCGCTCGGCCCCGTCGATCCTTGGCTCGCAACGCAAAAGGGTGTCGTGCGTCTCAAAAGCCATCGGACGCGAATCGGCAACGCCCGCGAGCCAGGTCGCGACGTGCTCGTTTTTCAGCCTTCACCGGAGCTCAGAGTTTGGTCGGAAGAGCTTCGCGAAGGCTGGTCGCTCCTCGACCAGGCACGCGAGCTGATGGCTAGCGGTCCCGACCAGATGCCCCAAGCGGGGGCGCTCGTGAACAAAGCCGCCGAAGTTGCCGAATGCATCGTCTTCGAGTTTCAGTGGGCACGCGTCGTGGCGGGATCGGGCGATACCGACAAAGCGATCGCGCTGCTCGAGGCGGCTCTCGCGCGTGCTGGTCGAGACGACTGGCAATATCGAATGAGCTCGAGAAGCCTCCTCGCCGATCTGTATGCGAAGAGCGGCCGCGCGGAAGACGCCGCCGCGCAACACCGAATCGTCCTCGAAAAAAGCTACCGCACCGAACTGCTGGACAAAGCGAGTGCTTTTCTAGCAACGCACTAGATTTACTGCAGCGAATCGAAATCACTGCGGAATCCTCGCGAAAAAAGAAGAACCAACGCAAAGGCGCAAAGGCGCAAAAGGGGTTAGCCGCTCTTCTTTTGCGACTTCGCGCCTTTGCGCCTTTGCGTCGAATCTCTTTGATTCCTCCGTGTTCCCTCCGTGCCTTCGTACCTCCGTGGTGAAACGATCGGGGTGGAAGCCCCACATTTCGTCAGTGCAGTGACACGTTGTGTCATGTCGACCTGCTTCAACTCGTTCTTGTCTAACTAGTTTCACGCGAACGCCACGAAAACGCCCGAATTGGCGCCTAGTCTACGTTGGTATGGAGCTTGCACTTTCGGGGGAGCAGTGGACGACTCGACGTTCTGGCAATCTACGGCAACGCGGCTAGCGCGCCGTCTCAACCTCGGGCGCTGGCTCGAGACAGCGTTGCCGGTGTGGGCGGCGGTGAGCGTTGTCGCGGCGTGCGCGCTGCTCATCGTTCGCAATCGAGGCGACGTGGATCCGGCCTGGTTCGGGCTCGGGGTTGTCGCTGCCGGCGTCATTGGCGGCCTCGCGGTCTTCGTCTTCGGTACGCGTCGCGACCTCGCGAGCACGGACGATGCTCTTGTCTGGCTCGAGCACCGGATGGGGCTGAACAATCGGCTCACTGCGGCCGCCGCGGGTATTGGGGAGTGGCCCACACCGAGGCGTGACGCTCTCGAGCTTCTAGCGTGGCGGCCCAGCCGTCTTCTTCCGGCGCCTTTGTTCTCGGCGCTGCTGCTCGTTACCGCGGGTTGGATCCCGGTTACGGTGGATCGCGGTCCGATTCCACCCCCGGTCTCCCCGCCGGTCGCTTGGACGGAGATGGAGCGGTGGCTCGAAGAGGTCCAACAAACCGAGCTCGTCGAGGAACAGGCGATCGAGGCTTGGCACGAGCGTGTCGAGTCTCTCGAAAGCCAACCCAAAGAAGAATGGTTTAGTCACAGTAGTCTGGAAGCCAGCGATTCGCTTCGTGAAGAGCTCGCCTCCGAGCTTCGCGCTCTCGAGAAGGGCCTCTCCGATGCGGAAGCCTCGTTGAGTAAGATGATCGAGCTCGACGAGAACGCTTCTCCCGAAAAGCGTCGGCTGTCGCAAAAACGCCTCGGCGAATCCCTCGAAGACTTGGAGCTAGCGTCCCTGCCGCTCAGCCGGAAAATGAAACGCCAGCTCATGACCCTTGCCCGCGAGCGCAACGTGAAGCGGATGACGAAAGAGCAGTTGGAGCAGCTTCGCGAGCGACTGCGCGAGCGTCGTTACGCGAATCTGCCGCGTCCCGGCGACGACGCCTACGCGTTCCTCACACCCGGCGGTTCTGATACCCAGGGCTCGAGTGGCGAGCCCGGCCGGGGCGGCGTCAATCGTGGGCCCGGAAGTGCGCCGATCGATCTCACCGGCGAGCGGACCGAGCTCGAAACGACCCGTATCGAAGACGTGATGGGTCACGAACCTTTGGGGGCGGAGTTCGGAGAGACGGTGTCGGTCGGGTTGGGGGAGCACGATGTCGATACGAGCGAATTTCGAGTCGGCGGAGTCGCGGGAGCCACCACGGCGAGGGGCGAGGGCGGGGAGCTCGTCTGGAGCCAAACGTTGACTCCCGAGGAACGACGAGTCCTCGAAAAATATTTCAAGTGAGGCGATACAAAAATGACTGTAGCAACCGAGACCGAAGTCCGCTCATCCGCAGAGAAGCTGTCGCGTCTGCGAGGCGTGATGAACGACGTTTTGTTCGGGCAAGAACGACTCATCGACGATGTGCTCGTCGGCCTGGTCGCGGGGGGACACATTCTCTTGGAAGGGCTTCCTGGCCTGGGCAAAACCGAAATCGTCAAAGCTCTGGCAAAGGCGATCCAGCTAGAGGCGAAGCGCGTGCAGTTCACGCCGGATTTGTTGCCCGGCGACATCACCGGCAATCCGGTGCTGCAAGAACGAGACGGGACCAAGCGGTTTGTCTTTCAACCTGGCCCACTCTTCGGGAATCTCGTTCTCGCGGATGAGATCAACCGAGCCTCTCCGAAAACCCAGTCTGCGCTGCTCGAAGCGATGCAGGAGCGACGGGTCACGGTGATGGGCGAAGCGTATCCCCTACCTCAACCGTTTTTCGTTCTGGCAACCCAGAATCCGATCGAGCTCGAGGGGACCTACCCGCTGCCGGAGGCGCAGCTCGACCGGTTCTTGTTCAAGCTCGAAGTGACGCGAAATTCGGTCGATGTGCTCGAGCGCATTGTGCTCGAGAGAGAACTCGGCTCGGAGCCTTCCGTAAGGCCGGTACTGAAAAGTGACGAGCTCCTCGCCGTCATGGAGGTGTCGCGGCGCGTCTATCTCCCCGACGTTGTCGGGAGCTACATCGCACGTCTCGTCGATGCGACCCATCCCGGCCGCTCCGCCAGTGCGGCGGGTGTGAAGTTTGGCGCGAGCCCTCGCGCAGCGATTGCCCTCGCGGCCGCCTCGAAGGCGCGAGCGCTCGTCGAAGGTCGTCTCAACGCGAGCTTCGAGGATGTCGCGTCTGCGGCGAAAGCGGTGTTGCGCCACCGGTTGATCCTCGACTACAGCGCTCGGCTCGAGGGTCATACGACCGACGGTGTCATCGATGCTCTTTTGAAGGAAGTTGCCGCCGATGGGATCGCGGTCGCTTCGACGCTCGTGACTGCGACCCGGCGAGGATGATGATGGCCCTGGTGAGGCTGCTCGGGGTTGCCGTCGCCGTCGCGGCTTTTGGCGTCAGCGTCTCGAGCGCTCAGACGTCGGTGCCGACGATCGACGATGCCGCTCTGCTCATCGAGTATACGGGGCCCACGCAGCTGTCGAACGACTTCATGGTGATGCGGATCCGCATCCTCAATCGAACCGGCCGGAGTGGTTCTTGGCTTTTCGAGTTCAACGCGCCGAGGGTGAGCTATGAAGGTGGCGGCAGACGCTCGCAGTTCGAGCTCGAAGTCGAGGACCTCGGCGACCGCGAGTTCGAGATCCTCGTCCCGCTTGCTGGAGCTTCGGACCCCAGTTGGGTTCAGATGTTTGTCTACGGCGATGGCGTGGCCAACGCAGGGCAGATGGAGATCGTTGCCAACACGTTGAACGCCACGGTGGCGACGAGTGCGGACGCCACGATGGACGACGAGGAGGCGCGGGTGGCGTTGCTGGGCGACTACGGTGCCGGCGAGCCGCTTGCTTTTCACATGGGTTCGCTGAGCCGCGACGCGCGCGCCTACGCGAGCCTGTCGGCGCTATGGGTTACAGCCGAAGAATGGAGCGGCGCTGAGCCGGCGATCCGCCGCGTCCTCACCGAGTGGGTCGCGGGTGGAGGGCGGTTGGTCCTCCTCGAGCCCGGAGACCGACCAGGCGCGTCGCCCGTCCGGCGCCACGGGATGGGCGCGATCGCCAAGGTACCTGCGGGATTGACCCTTGCGGACGTGACCGCGTTCGACTCCGTCATCACTCCCCCGGCCGGGGGCGAGGACTCGTCTTCCTGGGCCGGGAGTCTCATCGAGCCCATCGAGACGCACAAGGGGTTCTTGTCACTCGTCCTGCTCAGCTATCTCGTGTTGGCGGGCCCGGTGAATCTGTTCGTTTTCTCGAGAGGCGCGAAGCGCATGCGGCTGTTTTGGACGATGCCGAGTATCGCGTTAGGGGCGAGTGCGGTGATGGCGGTGGTCATCGTGCTCCAGGACGGCGTTGGCGGCACGGGCGTGCGAGCGAGCTTCGTGTATCTACAGCCCGAGCTCAAGCGCGAGCTCGTCGTGCAGGAGCAGGTCTCCAGGACTGGGGCTCTTCTTCGACGCGGCTTCGAGATTGCGGAGCCGATCCAGATCACGTCGCTTGCGACCTCCAGTCAGTCCTATCCGGGTTCTCCGGATCACGCGCGGCTTGCGAGCTTTGGCCAACGCTACGAAGGCGACTGGTTCCGAAGCCGGAGCGTTCAAGCTCAGCGTCTTCAGACGACGCGCGCGAGCCGTGCCCGAGTCGAGCTCGTCAACACCGAGGGCAATCGCCCGTCGCTCCTGTCATCGATCGACGTTCCGCTCGATCAGCTTTACTTTCGCGACGATGAGGGACTCGTGTGGCGTGCGGTGAACGTTTTGCCCGGTCGTCCGGCGGTCCTTGGATCAGCCACCGAGCAAGACTACGAGCAGTTCTGGCGCGAAGTTTCGTTCCGAACCGCCGGGCCTAGAATTCGTCGGCATACGGCGGCCATTCACAGTCTTCGGGGTACGTTTCTGGCGAAGGCGGCACCAGGCGGCAGCGACGCGACCATCGAGACGCTCTCCAGCATCGACTGGAGAGAGTCCTCTGTCCTCTATGCGGGTCACATCGACAAGGGAAAGCGAGGTAGTCCGTGATGCCGGTTGTTCAAGTCGAGGCGCTCGAGCGTCGTTTCGGAGCCGTCGCCGCAGTTCAAGGGGTGAGCTTCGACATCGAGCCTGGGCAGGTGCTTGGCTTCATCGGAGCCAACGGAGCCGGCAAGACCACGACGATGCGCATCATGGCGACGCTCGATGTAGCGGACGCCGGTCGCGTCGTGATCGGAGGCCATGACGTGATGAATCAGCCGGAGCAAGTCCGCTCGCAGATCGGGTGGATGCCCGATAGCTACGGCACGTACCCGCACACGACGGTGTGGGAGTACTTGGACTTTTTTGCGCGCGCTTTCGGTCTGGAGGGCCGCGCCCGAGAAAACGCGGTTGCTGACGTCATGGCGTTCACCGACCTCGTCGAGATTCAGGAGCGCGAGATGGACAGCTTGTCAAAAGGGATGGGGCAGCGCCTGTGCCTGGGTCGAGCGCTTCTGCACGATCCCAGCGTTCTCATTCTCGACGAACCCGCCGCCGGGCTCGACCCGAAAGCACGCGTCGAGTTCAAAAGGCTCGTCCGACTGCTGGCGAACGACGGTAAGACGATCTTCATCAGCTCGCACATTCTCTCCGAGCTCGAAGAAATGTGCGATGCGGTGCTCTTCATCGACAACGGTCAGATCGTTCATCACGGTTCCGCCGAGAGTCTCATGAGGGTGGACGACGAAAGCGCGGTGTATGTCGTCAGCCTTGCCTCGGATCCGGAAGGGCTCGCTCGCTGGGCGGACATGACACCGGGCGTCGAGCTCGTCGAACTGACGATGAAGGGCGGGCGGTTGCGTTTTCCGATGGCCGAGCCGCGCCAGGTTGCGGAAGCGTTGCGACGCCTGGTTGCAGACGGGCTTCCTGTCATCGAATTTCGACGTGAAGAGCGACGCCTCGAGCAGGCGTTCATTGAAACTCTGAATAAGAACGAGACTCTGAATAAGAACGAGACATCGACGACCGCAGTCGGGAACGGACGGCAGTCGTGAAGATATTCTCGAGCGAGCGGCTCAGCCCGATTCTGGTCAAGGAGCTCCGCCAGGGCATTCGCAGCAAGCTTTTTCTCGGGGCATTCCTGGTCGTCCAAGTGCTCTTGTTTCTCTACGGCACGACCCTCCTCATGAGCGACGGCTTCCGAGGCGATTCGAGCTCGGCGCTCGCGTTGTTTTGGTCGGCGCTCGGTCTGCCGCTGCTGATCCTCGTTCCGGCGATGGCGAGCCAAGGGATTGACAAGGAGATTACCGGCAAAACCCTCGACCTGCTCTTGTTGACCCGGATCTCGTCCTATCGTCTCGTACTCGGCAAGTGGGCTTCGGTGATCGTCCAAAGCACGCTCTTGGTGACGAGCGCACTTCCGTATCTCATGTTGCGCTACTTTCTCGGCGGCATCGATGTCTGGGGCGAGCTTCGCTCTTTCGCCATCCTCATCCTGGCGTCCGCGCTCCTGGCAGGGATCACGATGGGTTTTTGGGCGACAAAAGTGAACAAGCTCATCAAAGGGATCGCGGTACTCGGGTTTCTCTGGTTCGGTCCCTACATGTTCGTCATCCTCTTCGCTACCCGACGCGGGCTTGGGGGCATGGGCGCGGGGATTGGGCTGGTGCTGTGGGTGTACGCGTTTATCGCCCTGTTGATGATGCTCGCTCTTGCTGCGAGCCGCATCGGGCCCCCAGCCGAGAATCACTCGACGCAGATTCGCATTCTCGCGCTCGTGACTTTGGGTGCGGCACTGTCGATCCGTGGGTCGAGCGATGTCGAAGTGCTCTCGGCAGTTTTCGCTTCTCTCATCCTGGCGTTTAGCCTCATCGGGGCGCTCAGTGAGAAAGTGCGCGCGGTCCCTAGACTGTACGCGCCGTTTCTGAGGCAAAGTGGGTTGATGCGTTGGGTGTCGTTTCCGTTGTCGCCGGGCTGGCCCGGAGGCGTCGCGTTCGCGGCTCTTGTTCTGGCGCTCACGCCGTGGTTTCCGGCCTGGGCCGGCGAGTTCCGACCGGGAGCTTTCGTTGCTTTGGTCGCGACGTTTTTCTTTCCGGCTGCACTCGTTCGAACGCTGCTGCGTCCCGAGCGTCGGAGTCTGGGTCTGTACCTCGTGACGCAGGTGTTGCTGACGATCCCGTTCTACGTGTGGGGCGCTGCACGAGCATTCGACCATACCAGCGTGACGTATGCGATCGAGAGCGTCGTGGGGTTCTTCCCGCCGGTTGCGCTCGTGCTCGAGCTCGGCCAGCCGTCGGGATATACGGGGGTCGCGCCCACCCTCGAAGGGGTCGTGATCCTACTCGGTAGTGTTGTCGCGCTCGTTCGAGTCGCGCGACTCGAGTGGCAGGGTGTGGTCTCGCGCGGCAGTTCCGGATCGGCGCCCGCAGCGGCGCTCATCGAGCCGCAAACGGTAATCTCCGTCGCCGAGGGCTCTTTGTCGTGAACGCTTCTCCTGACGAAGTGGCCGACGCACGCCGGGAGGCAATGCGTTGTGCGGGAGCGTTTCGCCTACCGTTCGGCCGTGAGCTCTGGCGGGGCGCGGTCGGCAACTGGGCGGGCGCAGGCGTCGGAAGCTCGATCGACTTTCAGGATCACCGGCCGTACCTGCCCGGGGATGACCCGAGGTATATCGACTGGCAGGCTTATGCGCGTAGCGATCACTATGTGATGAAGCTGTACCGGGAAGAAGTTTCGCCGACCGTCGAGCTGGTGCTCGACGCGTCGGTCTCGATGAGCGCGACCGCGGCCAAGAGGCGTCGGAGCCTGGAGCTTTTCTACTTCGTTGTTGCGAGCGCGACCGCGGCGGGCGCGGCCCTGCGGCCTTGGATCCTCACCGGGGACGGCGCGCAGCGTTGGGACGCGGTGAGTCTTCAGCCGGAGAGTCTTGAAAAAGATGCGTCATGGCTGGCCCACGGCGCCGATCGTGTCGACACGTCGCTTCTGCGGGGGGTCGACTTCCGGCCGGGCTCGTTGCGGGTGCTCGTCAGCGATTGTCTCTTCCCTGGTGAGCCAGAGCCGGTTGTGCGGGCGCTCGCCTCGAGCAAGGGGCGCGGGGTCGTGCTCGCTCCCTCGAGTACCGAAGAGTCGGAGCCGAAGTGGCTGGGTCAGCTCGAGCTGGAAGATTGCGAGACCGGAGCTCGTCGTACCGAATTCATCGATGATGCGAGACTCGAGAGCTATCGCGCCTCGTACCTCCGTCACTTCCAGTTCTGGGAGGCGAGTTGTCGGCGTCGCGCCGTGGCATTTGCCCAGATACCGGGTGAGCTCGATTTGAGTGATGCCTTGCGGACCCATGCCTTGAGCGTGAGCGCCGTGGAGCCGGCGGCGTGAGCTTTGGGAACCCTTTCGGGTTCTTCGCACTCGTTGGGATCCCCGCGGTGGTCTTCATCCATCTGCTTCAAGTGCGCTCGCGACGGGTTCGCGTCAGCACGCTGTTTTTGCTCGACCCTAGTGCGTTCGAACGCGAGGCGGGTCGCAAGCTGGATCGGCTGCGCACGTCACGACTCTTGTGGCTCCAGCTTGCCTCGGTGCTCGTCGCCACCTGGCTTCTGGTCGAGCCGCGATGGTTGCGTGAAGATACGACGCTCAGCGTCGTCCTCGTCGTCGACGCCTCGGCATCGATGTCCGCATACCGCGACGCTGCCGAAGAGGCGCTCGCGAGCTATCTCCCCGAGATCGAGCGTGGCGCGGAACGAGTTACGTGGACCGTGCTCGGCTCGGACCCTACCGCGCCGAGCCTGTACTCGGGCGACGTCCGCGAGGAGGCTGCGGCGGCGGCTGTCGCATGGCAATCGCATTTGGGGGTTCACGAGCTCGACCCGAGCTTGAACCTGGCGAGCTCGCTGGCAGGTCCGAGAGGTCTGGTGGTGCTACTCACCGACCACGTCCCCGAGGTTCCGGTCGGAGTGGAGGTGCTGGCAGTCGGAGTCCCACTCGCCAATGTCGGCGTCGTGAGCGCGGTCGTCGATGACGAGGGCGGGTGGCGCGGGATCGTCAAAAACTCTGGAGCGACAACCGAGCGACGTTCTTGGTGGCTGGAAGTAGGTGGTGCGCCCCCTGTGCATGTACCCGATGTGCTCGAGCTTGCCCCCGGAGACGTGCGCTTCATCGCGGGCAAGCTTCCTGATAGCGTCGAGGAGCTGACGCTCGTTCTCGAGGGAGACCGGTTCACGCTCGATGACCGGCTTCCTTTCGTCGTGCCCCAACGGAAAACACTGCGTGTGGGCGTGAGCCCCGCTCTTGCCGACAACCGGTTCGTCCGTGGATTTGTCGAAACACTGGAGCCGATTGAGCTCGTTTCGCACGCCAGCCAGGAGGGCGTGGACCTCGCTTTTGGGCGCGTCGGTCCGAGTGCATCCATCGTGTTCGCGGAGGCAGCGCCAGGCTTGTCCGCCGGAGCCTTGGCGAAGGTGGAAACCCTCCAGGGCCCGATCGTGGTCGAGAACGATCCGTTGGTGGAGGGGCTCGATTTTCGAGGTCTCGTCGCGAGCAACGCACCCGCGCACGTCCTTGCCGATGGCGACCGGGTTCTTGTCTGGCAGGGCGAGCACCCGCTTTTAGTGCTTCGGGAGTCGGCACGAACGCGAACGCTCTTCGTTGGCTTCCCGCTCGAGAAGTCGAACGCCGAGCGGATCCCAGCGTTCGTTCTTGCGCTCCACCGCTACGCTGCCGGAGTTCGCGAGCAGAAGCGGGCGTTATCTCACCGCAACGTCGAGACCCGTCAGCGACTCCGCGTGGCGGCGGGCATCGAGGAGCGGGCTCCGGACGTGCCCGGATTCTTCGAAGTGCGCCGCGACGGCGAGGTGCTTCTCAAGGGGGCGGCGCATTTCGCGGATGTGCGCGAGGGCGATTTGTCGGCCGCGACCTCGAACGTGCCCAGCACGGACATCGTGCGTGACTCCGTGCTGAGGAACAGCTTGCCCGACCCACTATCCGCCATCTGGATCCTGCTGCTCATGGCTCTGGCGGCAACGGCATGGGCCGTTCAGGAGCGGGGCGTCTGACATGGCGCGCCTAGCATCGCCCGAGTGGCTCCTTCTCGTGGCGGTGATCGCCTTTGTTGCGTGGTATTGGCCAGCGCCCCGGCTGGCAAAGCCTTTGCGTTTGCTCGCGCTGGTGCTGCTCGTGCTGGCGTTGGCCGAGCCGATCTTGCCAGGGAAGGGGCATGGGCTCGACCTGTGGGTTCTCGTAGACCGCTCGGCATCGACCCGGGAGTTTCTCGAGCCTCGTCTCGAGGAGATGGAAGAGCTTCTCGCATCGAGCCAATCGTCTTCGGACCACTTGTTCTTCATCGACTTTGCTCGGGATGCGCGACGGCGTTCGGCGTCCGAGTCGGAGCTGATCACGAGTCTCGGAGACACGTCGGATCTCGAGACGGCTCTTCAATTCGCTTTGAGCAGCGCCGACTCCGACCGTCATTCCCGAATACTTCTGTTGAGCGACGGGTATTCCACGGTGCCCCTAAAGGCTGTGGGCGAGCGCTTGCAGCGCCAAGGCGTCCCGCTCGATACGCGGCTCGTGAACCTTCGCGGCGAAGCCGACTGGCAAGTGGCGGGTATCGATGTGCGCACTCGCGTGAAGCCTCGGGAGCCTTTCCAGATCGAGATCCGATTCGAGGGCTATCCCGACGGTATCGTCCCGTTCGTGGTATCGCGCAATGGGGAAGCCCAGCAAGAGCAAACCGCGGAGCTTCACAACGGAAGCGCTGTGGTTCGTTTTTTCGACCGGTTGGGCATTGGCGGGGGGGTTCGCTACGATGTCGAGCTTCGGAGCCACGACCCGTTTCCCGGCAACGATCGCGCTACCGCATGGGTCGAGGTCGATGGCGGACCGTCGCTCCTTCTAGTGACGGCTTATGCGGACGACCCGGTCGCCGAGATGCTTTTGCGCCAGGGTTTTCAGGTTCGTGTCGTCGAGACGCCGCGAAGACTGGAGCTCGGCCACCTCGCCGGCACTCGGGGCATCATTATTAACAACGTTCCCGCGAGCGCGTTCGCCCCGGAATTCCTGGCCGGGCTCGATCATTTCGTCCGTATCCAGGGAGGCGGGCTCCTGATGGTCGGTGGGGAGTTCAGTTTCGGCTCGGGAGGGTATTTCGGCTCGCCAGTCGACCCGCTGCTGCCGGTCTCGATGGAGCTTCGTGAGGACCACCGAACGCTTTCGGTGGCCATGGCGATCGTCATGGATCGGTCTGGAAGCATGGCGGCGGGCGTCGCCGGCGGCACGACCAAGATGGATCTCGCCAACGAAGGGGCCGCACGGGGCATCGAGCTTCTCGGTCCACGCGACGCCGTGGCCGTCTTCGCAGTGGATAGCACCGCGCATTCGATCGTCCCTTTGACTCCGCTCGTGAACGGTGCGGGTCCCATCATCGACAAAGTCCGTCGCGTCCAGAGTATGGGCGGGGGCATCTATGTGTACGAAGGTTTGAGCGCCGCGTGGGATCAGCTGAAAAGGGCCCCGCAGGGCCAACGCCACGTCATCCTATTTTCTGATGCTGCCGACTCCGAGGTGCCGGGCAACTACGCCGAGCTGGTCGCGGAGATGGTCTCCCACAACACCACCGTGAGCGTCATCGGACTGGGAACGGAAACCGACACCGACGCTGAGCTTCTTCAAGACATCGCCAAGCGAGGCGGTGGCCGCATGTTTTTCAATGCCGACCCCTCGACGCTTCCGGCGCTGTTTGCACAGGAGACCGTAGCGGTCGCGAGGTCGACGTTCGTCGACGAGCCCGTCGCAGTCGAAGCGACGTCGGGCTGGCTCGAAGTTTCATCGAAGCCGATCGAGAACCTGTCGATGATCGACGGCTACAACCTGAGCTACTTGCGTGACGACGCGACCGCCGGCGCCTTCTCCCGGGACGAGTATGAGGCGCCGCTGGTCGCGTTTTGGAATCGCGGCGGGGGACGCGTTGCCGCGGTGTCGTTTCCGCTTGGAGGTGACTACTCCACTCGCGTGAGACGGTGGTCGGAGTTCGGAGACTTTACCCAGACGTTGGCTCGCTGGCTCATGGGCGACGACACGCCGCCGGGCATGGGTCTGCAGACGCGGTTGAATGGACAACGAGTCGAAATCGACCTGCTGTTCGACACCAGCTGGGAGCCGCGGCTTGCTGAGACGCCGCCGGAGATTCTTCTCGCCCAGGGAAGCTCCCGCGAGCCGGAGGCGCTGGTGTGGGAGCGCCTCGAGCCGGGTCGGTTCCGTGCAGCGCGAACCCTCGAAGGCGGAAGCTTCTACCGCGGCGCCGTGGCGGTCGGGAACATTCGGTTACCGTTCGGCCCGATCGCAGCCCCGACCGGCGCCGAGTGGAGCTTCGATGACCAGCGGTTGCAAGAAGTCCGAGCGCTTAGCCGAGCGAGCGGTGGGGTCGAGCGTACCGAGCTCACCAGCGTCTGGGAGGACCGGCCGCCGGGCGGCGAGCTCGATCTGCGACCTCACGTCTTGGCGCTGTTTCTCGCCGTCTTTTTGCTGGAGGCCTTGATGAGCCGGGTCGGCTGGCAGCTCCCCAGCCTCGAGCTCCCGCGACCCAGGGCTGGCGCGGTTGTCGCTGCGACGCGTCCGGCGGCGATCGTGGATCTGCCGGCTGTTGCGGTCCTTGAGCCGTTGGAGCCAGAACCCGAAGGTACCAGCACCACCGAGCGCCGCAAGAGATTCGAACGAGCCAAGCGCGGGCGCTGAATCCCTATTATTAACTTGACAGTTAATAATGGCCTGATAAATAAGGCGTCATGTTCGGGCAACTCCTTTCGCAAAGCGGGGACTCATGAAGCGACAAAGAATCATTCCATATCTCTACTACGAAGACGGAATCGCGGCGATGGACTATCTCTGCAAGACGTTCGGCTTCGAAGAGCACGAGAGGGTGATACGCGACGATGGCACGTTCATGCACGGTGAGGTGGGTTATCAGGACAACGTCGTCATGTTGGGCACTCCCGTCGATGATGCGGGCAAGCCGAAGAGAGTCAAGGACCTCGACATTCGGGGTGGCTGTCTCATGTGCTACGTCGATGACGTGGACGTGCACTACCAGCGTGCACGACAAGCCGGAGCGAAGATCATCGCCGAGCTCGAAGACCAACCTTACGGAGACCGGGTGTACGCCGCATCCGATCTCGAAGGCCACAACTGGTACTTCGCGACACCCAAATGACCCGTTGAGTGCGGGGCTCGACTCCCTTGACGCTCGTGACGATTCGGAGTCGTCGCGGTGAAACGATCGCCGGTCCGTGCCGAGGAGCACTCGTTGTCCGTCGACGTCGAAAAGCAACGCGCTCGTTCAACGAAACGAAGGCTTGATCCGCACTCAAAAACGGCACACGGGTAGTCGATGAACGGGAGTCTTGACAAACGGTGCTCACGCGATAGGGTAGCGGCCAGGGAGGCTTTTCCATGAACACTCGTATCTCTGTTTGGCTTGCTGCACCACTCCTCGCGGCTGCAGCCCTTGCGACGGCCCAGGACGCGGCCGACCTCGTTTTGCGGAACGGGAAGATCGTTACCGTCGATCCGAATAATCCCGAAGCCCAGGCGCTAGCGGCGCGCGGTGGGCTCGTGATGGCCGTCGGCTCGAACGAGGATGTTTCGCCGTATATCGGCTCGACAACCGAGGTCATCGACCTCGAAGGCGCCCTCGCCATCCCGGGCTTCATCGAAGGCCACGCCCATTTCATGGGGATCGGCAGCGCGCAGATGCAACTCAAGCTCGGCGTGGCAAGAAGCTGGGACGAGATCGTCCAGGATGTGAAAAACGCTGTCGAGGAATCGGAATCCGGTGTGTGGATCAGCGGCCGAGGCTGGCACCAAGAAAAGTGGGACGAGGTTCCAGAAAACGCGGTGGACGGCACTCCGACGCACCACACGCTGAGCGCGGTGTCGCCGGACAACCCGGTCGTGTTGCGCCACGCGAGCGGGCACGCGGCGTTCGTCAACGCGAAGGCCATGGAGCTCGCCGGGCTCGATGCCGAGACGGGGGATCCCCCGGGTGGCACGATCGTCAAAGACGCAGACGGGAATCCAACGGGAATGCTCCGGGAGACGGCGCAGCGACTCGTCCGGGCGCCCAGCGACTGGGTGGATTCGGTAGAACGCCGCAAAGTCGAGCTTGCTTCGCGCGAGATTCTGTCGAAAGGCATCACCAGCTTTCAAGACGCGGGCTCATCCTTCGCGACCATCGATCTGCTGAAAACGATGGCCGAAGAGGGAAATCTCGACCTGCGTCTGTGGGTCATGATCGGTGAGTCGAACGAATCGCTTGCCGTCAAGCTGCCTCACTACAAGATGATCAATGTCGGCGACCAGCGGTTGACGGTGCGCGCGATCAAACGCGCGATCGATGGCGCCCTCGGCTCGCACGGAGCTTGGCTCCTCGAGCCGTATTCGGACATGCCGGAGACCTCGGGTCTCAACACGACGCCACCCGAGGTCATCTCGGAGACAGCGGAGCTCGCTATACGTCATGGCTTCCAGCTTTGTGTTCACGCAATCGGCGATCGGGGTAATCGGGAAACTCTCGATTTGTACGAACGGGCTCTCGAGGCGAATCCCGACAAAACCGATTTGCGCTGGCGTATCGAGCACTCGCAGCATCTTCATCCTGACGACATCCCGCGTTTCGGCGCTCTCGGTGTCGTCGCGTCGATGCAAGGCATTCACTGCACGTCAGACGGACCTTGGGTCGCGCCGCGACTCGGTGACAAGCGAGCCGAAGAAGGGGCGTATCCCTGGCGCACGCTTCTCGAAACTGGCGCCGTCGTATCGAACGGCACCGACGCGCCGGTGGAAGACGTGGATCCGATCGAAAGCTTTTACGCCACCGTGACGCGGAGGATGAAGGCGAACGGAGAGCTTTTCTATCCCGAGCAGCGAATGACTCGCCAAGAGGCGCTACACTCGTACACGCTCGCCGGAGCGTGGGCCGCGTTCGAGGAGGACATCAAGGGGTCTCTGGAGGTCGGAAAGCTCGCCGACGTCACGGTGTTATCGAAAGACATCATGACGGTGCCCGAGGACGAGATCCTCGAAGCGAAAGTGCTCTACACGATCGTTGGCGGCAGCGTGAAATACGAGGGCCGCCGCTGACGACAAAAAGAAAAGAACGATCGCAAAGCCGCCGCTGCGCCTTCGCGTTTTGTTCTTGCTTTAGCTAGCGTCAGTCGGGAGCACCAGCGTCAGCCGGCATCCACCGGCCGCGGTCGGAGCAAGCTCGAGTCTTCCGCTGTGAAGCTCCGCCGCCCGTTTGGCTGCCAGAAGCGATATGGCAGCGCCGAAGCCCCCGGGTCGCTCGTCCCACGCCAGATCGAACCAGCGAGACCAAGACGCGGTGGGCATACGCACGGTTTCCTCGGACACGGTGACGTTGACGGCATTCGAGCGCGGGTTGAGCGTCATCTCCACCGAGAGCTGCCCACCGCGGTGAGAGCGCATGAGAGAGAGAATCGTCTCGACCGCCCCGGAGAGGGCTACTCTGATGAGCTCTTCGTCGGCTCGGATCGGGCACACGCCCGGAATCGAGGCGATGACGTCGATCCCGAGAAGACCGCGTTCGTCCTCGGAGGATCTCAAAACGCTCGTCAAAGCGGCAGCGGCGTCCATCGGTCGCCGCACGAGCGGGGGCTCGTTTCGAAGGATCTCGAGACCGCGTAGCAATCCGTCCGCTTTGAGTGCCTCAGCACGGATCAGGCCAACGGCGATGCGGTCACGAAGCGCGCTGTCGGGCTTATCGAAGAGTCCCAACGTAGAAAGAATGGTGCTGAGGCTTCCGGCGACGAGTTGAGCGGCGTCGCGGCTCCACCCTTGCGAGGCGCCCGCAGCGAGGTCGGTGCGACTAGCCCGTCGATTCGCTGCCTCGGCGAGACGCCGTGCCTCGACGTCGTCCACTTCATGGACGAGACAGGGAACCTCCTTGAGGCCGGCATTGACCGCCGCGGCGAGTCGTTTCGTTCCTGCGAGAAGCTCGTAGCGACCTCGAAGGCGACGTACCAATAGAGGCTGCAAAACGCCGTAAGCCTGGATGGAATCGACCAAGCCATCCAGGCCTTCGCCACTGCCCTTGACGAACCCTTCGATCTCAGCGACTGCGACGAGTCGAAGTTGCGGCATGGTGGTGGCGGCAACGAGCTCATCAACATAATGATCGGCGTTGCGCATGCGGTAGTCGTTCGGCAGCCCTTCTCGTTGGAACATCACGTCTTCCGGCGCGAGGGTGGCGCCTTCGAAATAGTCTTCCCGTCCTGACATCTTGCTGGAAACTCCTGAACTGTCGATAGGCTTTCGCGGGTCCGAATCGGACAAACTTCGACTCCCAGTTGTAACGGGGCGGGAACGGACCGAACTGACGGCTGAAAAAAGCCCGCTATTTATATGATGGCGATCGAATTCTCGTCGATCCTGAACCGTTGACCCCAACGCAACAAAACGCCTTATTGTACTGATGCGGCGCGCGTTGTCGAGCATTTTCGTGAACGAAATCGTTGTTGTCGTCCTGTTGCTCGCCGACAACGGCGGTATGATGCTCTCGTCGGGAGGCGCTTTGGATGTTTGAAACGGCGGAGCTGGGTCGCACGACGAGTAAGAAGGACTACAAGGAGCAAGAACCGTTTCTTCGCGTTGGGCTCCTCACGGTTCAATACGAGCTTCGAGAGTCTGATTTTCCGGTGATCCTCGTGCTCGGAGGTAACGATCAGCTAGGGTGCACCGAGGTTTTGAACATCCTTCACGAATGGATGGACCCGCGTTATCTGGCTGCGCACGTGTTCGAGCGGCTCACCCAAGAAGAGGCGGAGCGGCCCCGTTTCTGGCGATATTGGCGAACGCTCCGGCCGAGGGGCCAGATCGGACTCTACTCGAGAGAGTGGACGTCGCGCGCCATCGTCGAGCGCGTCGTCGGTGATATCGACGAGGTCGAGCTCGATCGCCGGGTCCGCAATATCCAGGCGTTCGAAAAGGCTCTCTCCGACGATGGTGCTCTCGTTCTCAAGTTTTGGCTGCACATGCCGAAAAAAGCGCTGAAGAAGCGAATCAAGTCGGCGGAGAAAAACCCGGGTCGAGCGTGGCGAGTGCTCAAAGAGGATCGGATCATTGTGAAGCGCTACGGCGAAGTGAGTGACGTCGCCGAACGGGTTTTGCGCCAGACGAGTCGTGACGAGTCGCTCTGGAACATCGTCGAAAGTACGGACGCGAACTATCGCGACGTGACGGTGGCTCAGACCATCATCCAGTCGCTGACGAAACGTCTCGCCCAGCCGCCCAAAGCTCGGAAGTCACGTCGCCACGCGGCCGCCGCCGCACCCAACGCTATTACCGTCCTCGACCGGGTCGATCTGAGCCAGAAGCTGGAAAAGCCTGCTTACGAGAGAAAGTTGAAGCGGCTTTGGGGTCGCCTCGCCGAGCTGAGCGAAAAAGCGCACAAGAGAGGGATGTCGTCGGTTTTTGCGTTCGAGGGTTGGGATGCCGCCGGCAAGGGAGGTGCCATCCGCCGGCTGACTCGCGCGATGGACGCCGCTCACTATCGCGTCATCCCGATTGCTGCACCCACGGACGAAGAGCTCGCGCATCAGTATTTGTGGCGATTCTGGCGCCACGTTCCTCGTGAGGGGCACGTCGCGATCTTCGATCGAAGCTGGTACGGACGTGTGCTCGTCGAGCGGGTCGAGGGCCTTGCCACCGAGAAGGCGTGGAAGCGGGCCTACTCCGAGATCAACGATTTCGAAGGCCAGCTCGCGCACCGCGGCGTCCTCGTTTTGAAGTTCTGGGTCCATTTGTCGCAGGAGGAGCAACTTCGTCGTTTCAAGGCGCGGGAGAAGGTCCCTTTCAAGAAGTACAAAATTACGCCGGACGACTATCGGAATCGCGATCGCTGGAGCGGTTATGAGCTGGCCGCGGACGAGATGATTCAGCGCACGAGCACCGATCACGCCCGGTGGCACGTCGTGGCCGGCAACGACAAGCGCTGGGCGCGCATCGACGTGTTGCAGATCGTGTGTCGGGCCATGGCGAAGGCGCTCGAGAAATGAGGTGTTCGTGAGCTCCGCAGAGACAGTTGCCCAACGCCTCTACGTGCTCGATTTTGGGCTGTTCCAGGTCCACGAGAACGGTCGCATCATCGGCATTCCCGGCTACTGTGTCGAAACCGACGGTGACGAGAGGATCTTAGTGGATACGGGATTTCCGCCGTGGTACCGCGACGACGCGGAGGCGGCTTCGCTCGAGGACGGCCTTGGAGAATTTGGCCGCATTTTGAAGCTCGAGCCCGAGCATTTTCCCGAGGCCCAACTCGAAAAGATGGGTCTCCAGCCTGCGGATATCACTCACCTCGTCGTGACCCATGGTGACATCGACCACGTCGGTTTCATTCACCAGTTCGTACACGCGACGATCGTCATGGGCGCGGCGGAGCGCGCGGCGGGCCCCCCTCGCTATTTCGGCGGCAAGAGTCGCATGAGTTGGCCTGAGAACGCGACCTACCGTCTCATCGACGAGGACACGCAGATCGCCCCTGGGGTGAGAGTGCTGCCGACGCCGGGACACTCCGCCGGCCACGTTTCGCTCCGAGTGCGCCTACCGAATACTGAGACCGTCATCCTCGCCGGCGACGCCATCAACCGGGAGGAGGAGCTCGAGACTGGCCTCAACTCCGGCGGCTCCGATCAGGCCCTCGCCCTCGCGAGCACGAGGCGCCTGGTCGAAATGGCCCGCGCCGAGAAGGCATTTCTCATCTACGGCCACGATCCCGAACAATGGCCCACCCTGAGAAAAGCCCCCGACTTCTATGATTAATTAAGTTGCTTGATCCCTACACCCCCTCTCCCGCTTGCGGGAGAGGGTCCCGAGCGCAGCGAGGGGGGTGAGGGAGCGGCCCCGCTTGGATCCCTACACCCCCTCTCCCGCTCGCGGGAGAGGGTCCCGAGTGCAGCGAGGGGGGTGAGGGAGCGGCTCTGCTCCATCTCCATCCCCTCTCTCCCGCTAGAGTCGTAGGGCCCGTCCCTGTCCCCGAATCCCTACGACATAGCTCACAAACGCCGCGACGCCCAACCCGTACAATCGAAACCGTGCGAATCCAAATCCAAACGCGCTTCCGCGAAACATTCCAACCAAGCCAAAGGTTCTCACCGGCCGATGCTGCCCGCCCCCACGCGGCGCTGTCGGGTTTTTACACTCCGTCCGAACCGTGTTACGTTCTGAAAAACGGGGGTTGCTTAGGGGTCACCTAGAAACGCAGCTTCCGGCGCGCTTTTGGATGGGGGTTTTCAGTGTGCTCGATCGACAGGCACCAAGCGGCTGACAGAGCTTGCTCCAATGCCGCGGATCGACACTGAAAGGGGCGACGATGAGGCAGTCCTGGTTTACAACGCGCAACAGCGGGCGTGCCCGTAACCCGCGCCGAGGCGCCTTGCGCCTCCTCGTGGTTGCTTCGCTGCTTTTTCTGGTGGGCTGGGTGCTCGTGTCCACATTGAGACCTGCCGTCCAGGCCCAGGGACGCGCGCGCGGGCGGAAGATTCGCGTGACAGAGCGCGCGATGGCGGAGCGACTCAATCGGCTCGGAGGCCAGCAGGTTGCTGACTACGGCGGCTATCTTCTCTACAACGTGCCGGAAGGCGCGGCTCAGGAGCTCGTCGGCGAAGCCTCGGTCGAGCCCGTCGACGATTACCGCTTCGTCATGCTCAATAGCGGCTCGATCGATACCGAATCGGACGCCGCCTTCGGCCGTCGCCGCGCGGCTCCGGGGAATTTCGATGGCAAGCGCCTACAGATCCTTCAGTTCGTGGGGCCCTCGCGGCCAGAGTGGGTCATGGCGGTTCGCGATACCGGCGCTGAGCTGGTCACCTACCTCCCGCACAACGCCTACCTCGTCTACGTCGACGACGCTAGCTTGGGCGCGCTGAGCGAGCTCGAAACCTCGAGTGGCGGTGGCATCATTCAGTGGCAGGCACCCTACCAACGAACGCACAAGGTTCACCCAGGCGCGTTCCGTGCGGCGCAGCTGCGCGCTTTGCGTCGCCAAAGACTCCTTCTACCCTCGGATGTGGACAACGAGGACCTCTATGCTGTCCAGCTCGTCAACGACCCGGCGACGAACGCCGTCACCACGCGAATGGTCCGAGCCATTTCTCGCGGCGGGCTGCGCCAACAGTTCCGGGTACGGGAGTACCGTAACCTGATCGTCCGGCTCGAACCTGGAGATTTGGATCGAGTCGCCGCACGGCCCGATGTCATCTCGATCCATCCGTACGCCGTCCCGGAAAAATCGGGTGAGCGGCAAGGCCAAATTATGGCGGGCGACTTGACCGGCACCGCGCCGGGCTATCTCGACTTCTTGGCCGCAAGCGGTTTCACCCAGGATCAGTTTACGACTTCGGGATTTTGCATTGATATTTCCGACAGCGGCATCGACAACGCGACGACGCTGCCGAACCACCCCGGCCTCTACGTTGGTGGCGACACCGGCATGGCGAGTCGCGTGGTCTACAACCGCCTCGAGGGTCTGATCGGCGGCACCGTGGAAGGGTGCGACGGGCACGGAAACATCAACGCTCATATCGTGGGCGGCTATAACGACGGATTCGGCTTCCCCTTCGCCGACACAGAGGGTTTTCGCTTCGGTCTCGGCGTCGCACCGTTCGTCAAACTCGGATCGTCGGTGATCTTCTCGCCGAGCTACACCTTCCCGGATTTCGCCGACCTGCAGTCGAGGGCGTACGCTGACGGCGCTCGCATCAGTAGCAACAGTTGGGGCAGCCTCGTCTTCGGGGCCTACGACGTTAACGCGCAGACCTTCGACGTACTCGTGCGCGACGCGCAGCCCTTGGGCGCCGCGGTGTCGTCTCCGGGAAACCAGGAGATGGTGATCCTCGTCGCTGCCGGCAACGAAGGCTTCCAGGGCCTGCGCTCGCCGGCAACGTCGAAGAATGTGATCACCGTGGGCGCGAGTGAGAACGTCCATTTCTTGGGCGACGCCGACGGCTGCGGCCTCGACGACACCGCCGCGGACAACGCGGACGACATTGCCGATTTTTCGAGCCGCGGTCCCACCCAGGACGGGCGCGTCAAGCCGGACATCGTCGCTCCGGGCACCCACATCAGCGGAGGCGTCTACCAATCCTCAACTCCCGGACAGGCGAGTCCCTGCTTCGACGGCACGGGCAATTGTGGGCTTGCCAACGGCTTGTTCTTCCCCGTCGGCCAGGAGTTGTATACCACTTCGTCGGGCACTAGCCACTCCACGCCCGCCGTGGCAGGGGCCGCGGCGCTGGTCCGACAGTTCTTCATCAATCAGGGTCTGGCTCCGCCCAGCCCAGCGATGACGAAGGCTTTTCTCATGAGCTCCGCTCGCTACTTGATTGGTGCGGGCGCGAACGACACGCTTTTTTCCAACAGCCAAGGTATGGGTGCGGTCGACCTCAGCGCGGCGTTCGATACGCCGGCTCGTCTCTTGCATGACCAGCGCCCAGAAGAGATGTTCACCGCGAGCGGTCAGAGCTTCATCATAACCGGTACGATCTCAGAGCCGAGCCGTCCGTTCCGAGTCACGCTGGCTTGGACCGATGCACCAGGCTCGACCACCGGTCATGCGTTTAACAATGACTTGGACCTTACCGTGACGGTCGACGGTCAGACGTACAAGGGCAACGTCTTCTCGGGCGCTTTGTCGACAACCGGCGGCGCTGCGGATATGCGCAACAACGCGGAGAGCGTCCATCTCCCCGCAGGCACGGTCGGGGATTTTACCGTATTAGTCACTGCCGCCAATATCAACTCGGACGGAGTTCCCAACGTTGGCGGTAATTTGGACCAGGATTTTGCGCTCATCGTTGAAAACGGTGACGAGATCCCACGGCCGGCGATCGTCGCTGCAGGTGCCACACTGCTGACGGAGGAATGCCAGGCGCCCAACGGTGTGCTCGATCCCGGTGAAAGCGTCACTGTCGACTTTGGACTCGCCAACCTCGGGCTCCTAGACACGACCGATCTGATCGCGACGCTCGAAGTCTCCGGAGGCGTCACCTCGCCAAGTGCTCCGCTGAGCTACGGACAGCTTCAGGTCGGAGCGCCGGCCGTTTCTCGATCCTTTTCTTTTGTCGCGGATGGTGTTTGCGGCGGGAACGTGATCGCGACGCTTTCGCTCGAAGACGCTGGCGCCGATCTCGGCTCCGTCGATTTCGTCTTCGATCTCGGCTTGCAGGTACCGTCCGGTGTGGCAACGATCCGCAGCAATCCGAGCTCGATCTTCGTTCCCATCGGTGGACCGGCGAGCCCCTATCCCTCCACGATCAACGTGTCGGGACTGATCGGCCGAGTGACCAACGTGCGGGTGACGCTCTCCGGCGTGACGCACAACTTCCCGGACGATCTCGACGTATTGCTCGTCGCTCCGGATGGAAGCAGTGTGGTGCTCATGTCCGACGCCGGAGGGGCAGGTGTGCTACAAGGCGTCGATATCACCTTCGACGACGCCGCCGCCACCGTACTCCCCGATGGAGGCCAGATCACGACCGGCACCTACGCGCCTTCGAACTACGAGGGGACGGCCGACACGTTCGCCTCTCCTGCACCGTCTGGACCTTACGGGAGCGCTCTCGGAGATCTCAGCGGCGTCGATGCGAATGGAAGCTGGAGCCTGTACGTCACCGATGATTTTTTCTTGGATGGCGGAAACTTCACCGGCGGCTGGAGCTTGGAGTTCGACAGCACCGTTGCCATCTGCTGTGGTGGCGCCCCGGGGTTCGTGGTGAGCTCGGGCGACATCACCACCACCGAGGCGGGAGGCACCGCCACGTTCACCATCTCGCTCACCTCCTCGCCGAGCGCTGATGTGACCATCGGTCTCGAAAGCTCCGATCTCTCCGAGGGCGTGGTCGCACCGAGCGAGCTGGTTTTCACTCCGAGCGATGCTCAATTGCCCAAGGCCGTCGTGGTCACCGGTATCGACGATAGCCTCCTCGATGGCGATGTGGCGTTTACGATCGTTACTCTGCCCGCCTCGAGCTCGGATACCGACTACGAAGGCCTCGACCCGAGCGATGTGACCGCGGTCAATATCAACGATGACTTGACGAGCGTCGCGATTGGTGATGTTTCGCTCGTCGAGGGAAATTCGGGGACGACGAGCTTCGATTTCGCGGTGACGATTTCCGTTCCATCGTTGGCGGATGTGAGCGTCGCCTACGCGACTCGAGACAATACGGCGACGGCGGGAAGCGACTACGAGGCCGCCGCCGGCACGGTCGTTTTCACTCCGGGGATGACCCTGCAGACGGTGTCCGTCGCCGTAACCGGCGAGACGGCGTTCGAGGGCGATGAGAGTTTCTTCGTCGATCTCTCGGGGGCTGTGGGTGCGGACTTCATCGATGCGCACGGCGTTGGGACCATCCTGAACGATGACGCGCCCACGATGTCGGTGAGCACTTCCTCCGCCGCAATGGGCGAGTCCGTGCAAGTGACGCTGGCGGACGGTCCCGGCAATCCCACCGACTGGATGGTCCTGGCGGCGGTTGGAAGCGCCACGAATCTCTATGTGGACTGGCAGTATTTGAACGGAAGCAAGACCGCCCCGCCGACCGGATCCACATCTGCCCAGCTGAGCTTCACGATGCCGCTGAATCCCGGAGACTATGAGTTCCGGCTTTTTGCGAGCAATGGCTTCGATCTACTCGCGACGAGTCCCGTGGTGACGGTCCGAGCGCCAAGCATGACAGTGAGCGCGCCATCGGTCGTGCCGGGCGGCTCGGTTCAAGTGACTATCGCGGAAGGTCCAGGAAATCGCCCCGACTGGGTGACTTTGGCGACGGTGGGAAGCGCGGTGACGAGCTATTTGGATTGGCAGTATCTCAGCGGAACCCGCACGCTGCCTGCCACCGGCATGACCTCGGCAGTGCTCTCGTTCACGATGCCGCAAACGGTGGGGGTGTACGAGTTCCGATTCCTCGCCAACAACGGCTACACGCTTCTGGCGACGAGCCCCGTCGTGAACGTGGAGCTGCTGAGCACGCCGCTACTCGAGGTGTTACCGACGAACCTGTCTTTCGGAGCGGTAGCGACAGACTCGAGCGCTGACCAGAGTGTCACGATTCGCAACGCGGGTGGGGGGACGCTGGTAGGAGATGCCGCGGTCACGGGCAATGGGTTCAGCCTCCTGGGCAACGCCTCGTACTCACTAGCAGCCAACGAGACGGCGGTTCTCACGGTACGCTTTGCTCCCCTTGGTGAGGGTGCGGCAAGCGGAGATTTGAGCTTGACCGGCGCTGGCGGCGCTAACGTTCCCCTGAGCGGGACCGGAGAGCTTCCGTCGACGACACCGGTGCTCGACGTCGATCCTCCAGCGTTGTCCTTCGGAGGTGTCGCACCGGGTTCCACTGCGGATCTTTCGATTACCGTGCGGAACACGGGCGCCGGGATCCTCTCGGGAGACGCTACCGTGACGGGCGCCGAGTTCCTGCTCGAGGGTGTCACCAACTACGCGCTGGCAGCGGGCGAATCGGCGAGCTTGACGGTTCGGTTTGCACCGCTCGACGCTGGCGACAAAATCGGAGTCCTGAGCCTGACCGGCGGCGCCGGAGCGACGGTGCCTCTGAGCGGCACTGGGTCGGTAGGACCGACGGTGAGTGTGAGCGCCTCGTCGGTGCCTCTCGGCGGGTCGGTTCAAGTGACCGTCTCGAGTGGTCCCGGCAATCGTAGTGATTGGGTGGCACTCGCGAGCGTGGGAAGCCCGTTGACGTCCTATTCGGACTGGAAGTATTTGAGCGGGACCCGATCGCTTCCTCCTACGGGTTTGACGACGGCCCAGCTGAGCTTTGTCCTCCCGCCGGCGCCAGGCGACTACGTGTTCCGATTCTTCGCCAACAACAACTACACGCTTTTGGCCACGAGCCCGGTGGTGAGCGTGACGCCGCCCACGGTTACCGTGAGCGCCACATCGGTGCCGCCCGGAGCCTCGGTGCAAGTCACTGTGGCCGACGGCCCGGCAAACCGCGGCGACTGGGTAGGGCTGTCGGTCGTTGGAAGTGGCACGACCAGCTACGTGGACTGGAAGTATTTGAACGGAACCCGTAGCATGCCCGCCACTGGGGTGAGTACGGCACAGCT
>CAMYKY010000013.1 GCA_947259165.1 uncultured Acidobacteriota bacterium
TAGTGTCCCGTCCCAGAAGTTCTGTACATAAATCTCTGGCCCTTTTGCGCGCTGGCTTCGTTGTGAATACTCGAAATACCCAGGTATGCCATCGCATTCGCGCCTCGCCAGCGCACAAAATGACCTCGAGCTTTATGCACAGAACTTCTGAGACGAGACACTAGCTCCCCTGGAATCCCTTTTTGCACGAGCAGCCTCCTGCATTAGTCTATGTAGAGAAGGGGAGATTTGGACACGTTCAATGTTCGATGAACCGCGAAAGTTCTTCCGCGCCAGCCTGAAGGAAATCGAAGAGGCCGGACTCCGCAAAAGCGAGCGGGTTATTGGCTCTCCCCAGGGCGCCACTATCTCCGTGGCCGGCGGGGAGGTCTTGAACTTCTGCGCGAACAACTATCTCGGGCTTTCGGGCGATGTTCAAATTCTCGAGGCAGCTCACGAGGGTCTGAACGCGCGCGGCTTCGGATTGTCCTCGGTACGATTCATCTGCGGGACTCAGGATATTCACAAAGACCTCGAAGCCAACATTTCGCGTTTCCTCGGAACCGAGGACACCATCCTCTACAGCTCTTGTTTTGACGCCAACGGTGGCTTGTTCGAGACGTTGCTCTCGGAGGAAGACGCCATCATCAGCGACGCGCTCAATCACGCGAGTATCATTGACGGCATCCGTCTCTCGAAAGCGAAGCGCTTCCGGTATCAGAACCGGGACATGAAAGACCTCGAATCCAAGCTCGAGGAAGCCTCAGACGCGCGTTTCCGGCTGATCGCAACCGACGGTGTCTTCAGCATGGACGGCACCTACGCGCCCCTTCTGGAGATTTGTGAACTAGCGGAACGGTACAACGCGATGGTTATGGTCGACGACTCGCACGCGACGGGTTTCGTGGGCGATAACGGGAGGGGAACTCCGGAGTTGTTCGGTGTTCAGGAGCGCGTCGACATCGTGACGTCAACGCTCGGTAAGGCGCTTGGCGGCGCGGCCGGCGGGTTCACCTCGGGTCGCCAGGAGCTCGTCGACTTTTTGCGGCAACGTTCACGCCCGTACTTGTTCTCGAACTCACTCGCGCCGGTCATTGTGTCCGCGGCGAACAAAGCGCTGGAGATGCTAGAGAGTAGCTCCGACCATCGAAAGCGCCTGATGGACAACACCGCCCACTTTCGGGGCGCCATGACGGAGCGCGGCTTCGATGTGGTCGACGGCACGCACCCGATCGTGCCGATTATGCTGGGCGATGCCCGTCTCGCGCGAGACGTGGCCCAAGACATGCTCGATGAAGGAATCTACGTCATCGGTTTCAGCTTCCCGGTCGTGCCGAAAGGCCAGGCGAGAATCCGAGTCCAGCTGTCTGCGGCACACACGCGCGACCACGTCAAACGGGCGATTGAGGCGTTCACTAAGGTCGGGAGCGCGCACGGCGTCGTCGGGTCCTAGTGTCTCGTCTCAGAAGTTCTGTACATAAATCTCTGGCCCTTTTGCGCGCTGGCTTCGTTGTGAATACTCGAAATACCCAGGTATGCCATCGCATTCACGCCTCGCCAGCCCAGGTATGCCATCGCATTCACGCCTCGCCAGCGCACAAAATGACCTCGAGCTTTATGCACAGAACTTCTGAGACGAGACACTAGACGCTGACGTCCAGGCTCCTACCCCACTCCGCTAACTCCTCGGATTGTTCGCGCTCTCCAGGGCATCACATCGATCCTGCCTCTTTCGACTGGATACTCGAGCGCGGTCCGAAACCGGCGTTCGGGAGTACGGCGAGCTTCGCTCACGTGGACGGCGGTGTGTTCAACCATGTCGCGCTCGTCGACAACGAGTTGTCGATGCGGTTGTGGGGTAGCTTTCTGCCCCCGAACGGGGGAGTACCGGGATGGTCTTGACCTCGGGCTTCGCGGTGTGCGGGATGAGCGAGAAGTACCTGCGCCAGGCGCGCTCGCGCTCGTCGCGCTGGGGCTCGCCTTAGTTGGCTGCACGCGAAGAAAGAACTAGTGCTTGGACCCGCTGATCCTGTCGGTAAATTGCGAGGTCATTTTTGGCGCTGCCAAGGCGCCCGACGAGATCATATCCAGATATTCCGAGGAGGCCGAGCACTAGCACTCTCAGCGCGATTCGATCTCGTTAAGGCGGCGCGGAAGCGAAAACAACAAAAAGGCTACGAAGGGCCCCTCGCCGTACGCGGACGAGGGACCCTAAGTTAGTCGCTAGGTCTTAGTTTTTCACTTCGGTGTATTCGGCGTCGACAACGTCCTCGTCGTCGCCCGGACCATCTTGAGGCTTCTCGCCGGTGGTCTCCTCGCCCGACGCCTGCGTGTTCTTATAGAGCTGCTCGGCCATGGCGTGGGCCGCCTTGGTGAGCCGCTCCTCGGCCGCTTTCATCGCGTCGAGGTCACCGCTGTCGAGCTTCTCCTTGGCTTCGGCTAGTGCTGCTTCGACCTCGCTGGCGAGCGACGCTTCCACGTTCGCCTTGTTCTCTTCGAGGCTTCGCTCGGTCGTGAAGATCGCCGTGTCGAGGTGGTTCTTGGCTTCGACTGCCTGTCGGAGCTTTTGATCCTCTTCGCGGTTTGCCTCAGCCCCTTTGACCATCTCGTCGATCTCGTCTTTGCTGAGACCGCTGGAGCTGGTGATGGTGATGCTCTGTTCCTTCCCGGTCGCGAGGTCTTTCGCACCAACGTTCACAATGCCGTTCGCATCGATGTCGAAGGAGACCTCAATCTGCGGGATGCCCCGCGGTGCCGGTGGGATACCGACGAGCTCGAATTGCCCGAGAGTCCGGTTGTCCTTGGCCATCTCGCGTTCGCCCTGGAGGACGTGCACGCCGACACTCGATTGGCTGTCCGCGGCGGTCGAGAATACCTCGCTCTTTTGGACGGGAATGGTCGTGTTGCGCTCGATGAGCTTGGTGAAAACACCGCCGAGGGTCTCGATCCCGAGCGACAGGGGCGTTACGTCGAGCAGTAAGACGTCTTTGACGTCACCCTGCAACACGCCGCCCTGAATTGCTGCACCGATCGAGACGACCTCGTCCGGGTTGACGCCCTTGTGGGGCTCTTTCCCGAAGAGCTCTTGCACCATTTGTTGGACTTTGGGGATCCGCGTCGAGCCACCGACGAGGACGACTTCGTCGATTTTCGACGTGTCGATGTCCGCGTCCTTGAGCGCCTGCTTGGAGGGCACGAGGGCTCGGTCGAGCAAATCCGCCACGAGTTGTTCGAACTTTGCGCGAGTGAGCTTCAGCTGCAGATGCTTCGGACCGGCGGCGTCCGCGGTGACGAAGGGCAAGTTGATCTCCGTCTCAACCGAGGTCGAGAGCTCGATTTTGGCACGCTCTGCAGCCTCTTTGAGGCGCTGGCGAGCCATTTTGTCGGCAGCGAGGTCGATGCCCTGGTCTTTCTTGAACTCCTTCACCATCCACTCGATGATGCGTTGATCGAGGTCGTCACCACCGAGATGGGTATCGCCACCCGTGGCCATGACTTCGATGACACCGTCGCCGACTTCCAGAATCGAGATGTCGAACGTACCGCCGCCGAAATCGAAAACCGCGATCGTCTCTTCCTCTTTTTTGTCGAGCCCGTAGGCCAATGCCGCGGCCGTCGGCTCGTTGATGATGCGCTGTACATTGAGGCCAGCGATTTTGCCGGCGTCTTTGGTTGCCTGTCGTTGAGCGTCATTGAAGTACGCCGGAACGGTGATCACGGCGTCGGTGACTTTCTCGCCGAGATAGTCTTCAGCCGCTTGCTTGAGCTTTTCGAGCACGAGCGCCGAGATCTCTGGAGGCGAATAGCTCTTCCCGCCCGCTTTCACGCGAACGTCACCGTTTTTTCCTTTTTCGACCGTGAACGGCACCATCGAGATTTCGGCTTTGACCTCGTCAAAGCGACGTCCCATGAATCGTTTGATGGAGTAAACGGTGTTCTCGGGGTTGGTAATAGCCTGGCGGCGTGCCACCTGGCCCACGAGCCGCTGCCCGTCCTTGTTGAAGCCGACGACGCTCGGAGTCACGCGATCGCCCTCCGAATTTACGATGACCTTGGGCTCGCCGCCCTCGATAACTGAAACGACCGAGTTGGTGGTTCCTAGGTCAATTCCGATTGTTTTTCCCATGTGTCGCCACTCCTCTCTAAACTGTTGTTAGAGCGTGGATTGAGTTGAAATCACTCCACGCTACGAGAGCAAGTATACAGGAACGACCGCACGAAGTCAACAAAGATGAGTGCTATGGCATTAAATCATTTGACATATGCTAACTCATATTTTATACTTTCTTTATCTCGCAGATGGATGAAGGAGTGAGGGATGTCGAGTCGAGCGGAGTTCGTGGCAGAATTTTCTAGTGATAGCGGGTCGTGTGGCGGCCGCCGCACCCTCACCCCCCTTCGCGACGCTCGGGACCCTCTCCCGCAGGCGGGAGAGGGGGCATAGGGAGGAAGCAGCTTATTATGGACTTCAACAAATTCACGGAAAAGTCACAGGAAGCCGTAGGCCAGGCCCAGGCGCTGGCGACACGCCACGGCCAGCAACAGGTCGACGTCGAGCACCTCGTCGTCGCTCTGTTCGAGCAGGAGGGCGGCCTCGCGGAGAAGGTGTTGTCCCGGCTCGATATCGACACCGGGCAGTTGAAACAGAAGACGGAACAAGAGATTGCCTCACTTCCCTCCGTTCAGGGGCCGGGAGCGGGACAGCTGTACTTGGGGACTCGCTTGCGCGAGGTGCTCGATCGGGCTCAGCAGGAAGCGTCGAAACTGAAGGACGATTATGTGAGCGTCGAGCACCTGCTGCTGGGAATTGCTGCCGACAAAGGACCATCGGGTCTCCTTCTCGAGGAGCATGGTGCGACGCGGGAATCACTGCTGTCCGTTTTGAAGGATATGCGCGGCTCTCAACGCGTGACGTCCCAGAACCCGGAAAGCACGTACGAGGCCCTCGAGCAATATGGTCGTGACCTGACGCAGCTGGCCTCCTCCGGGAAACTCGACCCGGTGATTGGTCGTGACGACGAGATCCGTCGTGTCGTCCAAATCCTGTCCCGTCGTACGAAGAACAACCCGGTGCTCATCGGCGAACCTGGCGTCGGCAAGACTGCCATCGCCGAAGGACTGGCGCAGCGCATCGTGCGCGGTGATGTTCCCGAGAGCTTGAAGGACAGGCAGGTCGTCTCGCTCGACATGGGTG
Organism: uncultured Acidobacteriota bacterium; assembly: GCA_947259165.1. Lineage (GTDB taxonomy): Bacteria > Acidobacteriota > Vicinamibacteria > Marinacidobacterales > SMYC01 > CAMYKY01. Next base: position 5,174 of record CAMYKY010000013.1, read on the forward strand.
CCCTGATTGCCGGCGCCAAGTTCCGCGGTGAGTTCGAAGAGCGCCTCAAAGCTGTTCTCAAGGCAGTGCAGGAATCCGAAGGCCGCGTCATTCTCTTTATCGATGAGCTCCACAACGTCGTCGGCGCCGGCAAGGCCGAAGGCGCTCCCATGGATGCCGGCAACCTCCTGAAGCCGATGCTTGCTCGTGGCGAGCTCCACTGTATCGGCGCGACGACGCTCGACGAGTATCGAAAACATATCGAAAAGGACGCGGCTCTGGAACGGCGGTTCCAGACCGTTCTAGTCGACGAGCCAACGCCGGAGGATACGATTTCGATCCTGCGCGGGCTCAAAGATCGCTACGAGGTCCATCATGGCGTGCGGATCAAGGATGCCGCGCTCGTGGCAGCCGCGCTTTTGTCGCATCGCTACATCTCCGATCGTTTCCTGCCGGACAAGGCCATCGATCTCATGGACGAGTCTGCTGCACGGCTTCGTACGGAAATCGAAAGTGTGCCGACGCAGCTCGACGAAGTCGATCGCCGCGTCATGCAGCTCGAGATCGAGCGCCAGGCTCTCAAGAAGGAAAAGGACAAAGCGTCGAAGCAGCGGTTGAAAGCGCTCGAGAAGGAGCTCGCCGACCACACGGCAATGGCCGATGCGTTGCGAGCCCAGTGGCTGGAAGAGAAGGCGCAAATCGCCTCGGTCCACAAGCTGCGCGAGGCGATCGAAGAGACGAAGCAGGAGATCGAGAAAGCCGAGCGCGCTTACGAGCTCAACAAAGTGGCGGAGCTTCGCTACGGTCAGTTGAACGAGCTTGAATCCCAGCTCAAGGAAGCGGAAGCAAACCTCGCGGGAAACACGAGCACCCTCCTGAAAGAGGAGGTGGATGACGGGGACATCGCGGAAGTGGTTGCGCGATGGACCGGTATCCCGGTCGCAAAGCTACTCGAAGGTGAAGTCGACAAGCTCTTGAAACTCGGGGCTCATCTCCACGAGCGGGTGATTGGTCAAGATGAAGCCGTCGAGGCTATCGCGGACGCGGTCGTACGAGCTCGTGCTGGAATCCAGGACCCCGAGCGCCCGATTGGGAGCTTCATCTTCTTGGGTCCGACGGGCGTCGGCAAGACCGAGCTCGCGCGCACCCTCGCCGCGTACCTCTTCAACGATGACAAAGCGCTCATTCGGATCGACATGAGCGAGTACATGGAAAAACACGCCGTGTCGCGTCTCGTCGGGGCGCCTCCGGGCTACGTGGGCTATGAGGAAGGTGGGCAGCTCACCGAAGCGGTTCGCAGAAAGCCGTTTTCGGTCGTGTTGTTCGACGAAGTCGAAAAAGCACATCCCGACGTCTTCAATCTGCTGTTGCAGATCCTCGACGAGGGACGCCTCACGAATTCCCAGGGCCGTACCGTCGATTTTCGCAATACGGTTCTCATCATGACGTCCAACATTGGAAGCTCGGAGATCCTCGCGTTCGAGGGAGCTACCGATAGCGAGCACTATCAAGGCATGAAAAGCGAAGTGCTCGACTTGATGAAGCATCATTTCCGTCCCGAGTTTCTGAATCGGGTCGACGAGATCGTTGTGTTTCATGCGCTCGACAAGGACCAGCTCGTGGCGATTGTCGATATCCAGCTCGAGCGGCTGCGACGTCGTCTCGCCGACAAGCACATCGAGCTCGAGCTGACCGACGCAGCAAAGCGATTCATTGCCGAGGCGGGCTACGATCCGGTCTACGGTGCGCGGCCCATCAAGCGGACGATTCAAAAATCCGTCGAGACCGAAATTGCCAGAAGGCTGCTTTCCGGAGAAATCCATGAAGGGACGAAGCTCACGGTCGACGTTCAGGATGGCGCGCTGAGTTTCGCTAGTAACTCCGGCGTTCCCGCGTCATAGCAACGAGCGGGGGCAGGCTGGCCTGCCCCCGCGTCCCACTCACAAAACGTGCACGAGATAGACTCCGAGAACCGGTTTAGAATTCCTCGACATTCTTGCCTTCGAAGGAGCTCTCTATGATTCTCGCCTTGTGCACAATCTTCGCGCTCGCCCTGTCTGCGGGATTCGCCTATCCCCAGACGCTCGAGCAAATCATGGCGCACCCCGATTGGCTCGGGCGACAGCCCGAAAGCCCCTATTGGGCGGACGATGGTGCGTCGATCTACTACGAGCGCAAAGTGGAGGGCTCGGAAGAGAGGCAGCTTTTCCGCTTGGCGCTCGATGGAAGCGAGGTGCGGCTAGTGGCGGAGCAAGACAAAGCCGCGGCCGACTACCGCGGTGGCGACTGGAGCTCGGACCGATCACATAAGGTTTACTCTAGAAACGGCGACTTGTTCGTGCGGGAGAGGGCGACTGCGCAGGTGCGCCAGCTCACGCGAACGGAGTCGGACGAAACCGACCCGTTCTTCATGGCGGGCGACGATCGCGTCGCGTATCGCCGCGACGAAACCGTCTTCATCCGGAATCTCGAAACCGGGCTCGAGTACCAGCCGGCCGTAGTGAAGTTCGAGGACGATCCCGATGAGGACCCAGAGGAGGACGAAGCCCAGGGCTATCTGCGTAACCAGCAGCGCCGGCTGGTGAACTATGTTCGCCAGCAGAAGGAAAAGCGGGACTCGGCGAGGGAGCGTGACCGGAGCTCACGTGAGTTGGACTCGTCGCGGGTTCCGGAAACCTTCTATCTGGGTGACGGGGTCGAGCTCAAGGCGTCGAGTCTTTCACCTTCGGGAAAGTGGATGGTGCTCCTATTGCTCGCCGAGGATCGCGACGACGGCAAGCACGACATCATGCCCGACTACGTTACCGACAGTGCCTATGTAGCTCCACAGGAGGTTCGCACTCTCGTGGGTACGGGAACCCGCGTCTCCGACCGGGTGATTCTGTTGAACCTCGATACCCATACACAGGCGGACATCTCGTTCGAGACTCTTCCTGGCATCCACGAGGATCCGCTGGCGGCGATTCGAAAACCGGACGAAAGCGACGGCCAGGATAGGAACGGGAACGGGAACGGGAACGGGAACGGGAACGGGAACGGTGATGAAAAGAAGGCCCGGGCGGTCTACGTGGGCTCGAGCGCGTTCGGAGAAAGCGCTACTGCCGGAGTCCTGTGGAGCGCTGACGGCGAGCACCTTGTCTTGAACGTCCTTTCCTACGACCACAAGGATCGATGGATCGCAGGAGTGAATCTCGAAGCCGGCTCGATGACAGCCCTCGAGCGCATTTCCGACGAGGCCTGGATCAACTGGAGCTTGAACGAGATCGGGTTTCTCGAATCGACGCCGACGCTCTACTACACGTCGGAGGAGAGTGGCTATTCCCAGCTTTATCTGCGATCACTCACGACCGGCGAGAAGACGCGGCTGACCCACGGAGATTTTGTCGTCTCCGACACCGCCGAAGGCCCGCAGGGGCGATATCTTTATTACACCGCCAACGCGGACCATCCCGGGACGTATGAGACTTATCGCTACGATCTTCAGGAGCGGCGCAACGAACAACTCACGCGACTCGGCGGGAGAAATGCCTTCGTTGTCTCGCCGGATGGGGGCTCCCTTTTGCTCTCGCACTCGGAGACGACCATGCCTCCTGAGCTGTTTGTTCAAAGCGCTCGCCCGGGAGCGGCCGCAAGGCAAGTGACAGACACCGTGTCATCGTTGTTCCAATCCTTTCCGTGGGTCGAGCCCGAAGTCGTCCCGATCCCCTCAACCCACCACGACCGCCCCATCTATTCAAGAATTTACCGTCCGTCTGACGATGCGACCGCAGCGCGCTCGGCCGTCGTGTTCGTCCACGGCGCGGGGTATTTGCAGAACTCACACCTCGGGTGGTCCAGCTACTTTCGGGAGTTCATGTTCCACACGCTCCTGACGCAGAAGGGCTACGTCGTGCTCGATATGGACTACCGTGCTTCTGCCGGCTACGGACGCGACTGGCGCACGGCCATCTATCGGCAAATGGGTACTCCCGAGCTCGAGGACTTGGAAGACGGCGTGCGCTATCTGGCAGCCAACGAGAATGTGGATCCCGCGCACGTCGGTGTCTACGGCGGCTCCTACGGCGGGTTCCTCACGTTCATGGCGCTTTTCAAGAAGCCGGATCTATTCGCTTGCGGTGCCGCGCTGCGGCCGGTTACCGACTGGGCTCATTACAACCACCCGTATACGGCGCGAATCTTGAACACGCCTGCCGACGATCCCGAAGCCTATGAGCGGAGCTCGCCGCTCGAATTTGCTCGAGGTCTCTCGAAACCGCTTCTCATCGCGCACGGCATGCTCGACAACAATGTTTTCTTCAAGGACTCAGTCCGTCTCGTCCAACGTCTCATCGAGCTCGAGAAAACGGGTTGGGAGACGGCGATCTATCCCGTCGAAGCCCATGGATTTCGCGAGCCCTCGAGCTGGCTCGACGAGTACCGAAGGGTCTATGACCTGTTCGAGATGAACTTGAGCGACGGGAACTAGTGCACGAACCCGCTGAGCCTGTCGGTAAATTCCTGGCCCTTTTCGGCGCTGACAGCGTTGCGAGCATCGTTGCAGTTCGGCCTACGGCCTATCCCTCCCGCTCGACAAGCTCGCTGACCCAAAATGACGTCGGGATTTACCGACAGGATCAGCGGGTACATGCACTGGTGGGCTCCAAAAGAAAACTGGGGGACAGGCGTAACGCCCGTCCCCCAGTTTTCTATCCCCGGGAGGCGGTGCGGGGGGCACCTCCCGGGGCTGGCGTCGAGATTGGGGAGCGACGCCAAACTGCGTTCTCGTCCTCTCTAGGGAGCAAATGCCGTGCCAAACATCAAGAATATCAGCTAACATGATTATTTATAATGACTTAACGCGAACACCTTCGAATCGAACACGTCCCGAATGTTCAAATTTGAAATCGTTCGTAAACTTTTTGCATCAAAAAATGAAACGTTTCCGCCTAAACCCTCTACTCTGACTGCCGTTCGTTCCCGTTCCCGGCCCCGATTTTCTCCGTGAACTCCTCCGTGCCCTTTGTCCCTCCGTGGTCCCCCTCGGCGCCTCCCCCGTGGTGCCCCCCCGGTACGTCTGTTAGAATTAAACTAAATTAAATCGACAACTCCCTAAAAGAGATTGCTGGATTTTCCCCGATGAACCAGCAGGTCGCAGAGGCCTTCAAGAAACTCTACTTCGGCAAGCGCACCGGTGTGCTGACGTGTGAAGCCGATGCCGCGCAGCGCGCGGTCTATTTTCAGTCTGGGTTCGTCGTGAGTGCGTCGTCGAGCCTGGAGCAAGATCGGCTGGGCGAAGTCATGATCCGCCGTGGGCGGCTCACCCAACAGCAGTTCGACGACGCGTCGCACTTCATCAAGAGTGGCTGGAAGCTTGGCGAGATTCTCGTCGAGCTGAGCATTATCGATGCGGGTGAGATAGAAGCTTTCGTTCGACTTCAGCTTCTCGATATCGCCTGCACGCAGCTCATACGCCCACCGAAACGTCTCTCCTTCGCCCCACTAAGTGGCGTGGACGCCTACCTCGCGGCTCCGTTGTCCGTTGCTGACATTCTTATGGAGGCAGTGCGCCGAACCGAAAAAATCGATCGACAACTCGAGGCGCTGATGGAGGAAGAGCGAAAACTCGGCTTCCCCAGCGATCCGCTCAAACGCTTCCAGGATGTGACTCTCCAGCCGGAGGAAGCGTTCGTGCTGTCGCGAGTCGATGGAACTCAAACGCCCAAGGATATCTTTGCCCTCAGCCCGCTGTCCGAAGAACAGACCGCGCGGACTCTGCTTGGCTTGCTCGAGGCCCAACTCATCGAGCCCGAGGGTAACGACATTCTCGCACCCAAGGAAGTGCGGCCAAAGCGCGTCACCAGCGAAGACGAAGACGAGGGCGTCGATACCAGCCAAACCCTGCGACGAGGCGAGCAGCGTGACCGAGAGCGAGCCTCTGTCGAACGGCTCTACCAGGAGATCCAGTTCCAAGATCACTGGGAAGTTTTGGGCGTTGAGCGCACCGCATCAGCGGAAGATATCAAGCAAGCGTTCTTCCAAGGTGCGAAGAAATACCACCCGGACAAGTTCCGGCATATCACCGAGCCCGGGTTTCAAGAGGAGTTGTCCTTCGTATTTCGAAGGATCAACGAAGCGTATGAAACGCTCTCCTCGAGCGAATCGAAGAGGCGCTACGAGTCTCTCAGCGAGAAAGAGGAGCAGTACGCCGAGTCCCAACGGGGAGCCGTCGCGCCGGCGCCGAGCGGCTCCGCTCCGAGGTCCAGCCCAGAGGATGCCACGAGCCTCTTCAATCGCGCCAAGCACGCATTCGAAACAGAGGAGTTTTGGACCTGCATCGAGTTGATCCGTCAGGCCGTCGACCTCGCGCCAGATGTCGCCGCCTACTACCACTTGCTCGGAGTAGCTCTCGCGAAGAATCCGAAGTGGCGTCAGGACGCCGAGAAGAACCTAAGAATCGCCGCGAACCTCGACCCATTCAAAGCGTCTTACATGCTCGAGCTGGCGACACTGTATGAAGGCGCCGGCTTGCATCTGAGAGCCCAAAAGACTTTGGAGAAGGCCCAGGCCATTGACCCCACCGTCGAAGGCCGCGAGTAGATTTTCCGTTTCACTACGCAGACACCGAGGGGTTCACGCAGACAACAGACAACACTAGCCCTCTTTTTCGTACTGCTTGAGCTTGCGCCAAAGCGTCGCAGTCGTGATGCCTAGGCGTCGCGCGGTGTTTTTGCGGCTGCCACTGCATTCGGACAAGACTTCGAGGATGTACTCCTTCTCGAGCTCGGAGAGGGTCAGCGAGCCTCGCCGAGCCTGGTCGATGATGCGATCTTCATTGCGCTCGGGCTCCGCGAACGGCAAATCATCCGTGCCGAGAATGCCGTCCCGGTCGAGAGCCGCTGCCCGTTCGATGATGTTTTCGAGCTCGCGCACGTTTCCTCGCCAGGATTGTTTGAGTAGGCGTTCCATCGCCCGAGGTGAGATCGACGGTGGCTGCGCGTTACCCATGCGCGCGGCAATGCGGCGCACGAAGTGTTGGGCGAGCGGGGGAATGTCTTCGCGGCGCTCGCGTAGAGATGGAAGCTCGATCGGGATGACGTTGAGGCGGTAGAACAAGTCTTCGCGGAAGGTGCCGTCTTCCACGCTTTTTTCGAGGTTGCGATTGGTTGCAGCGATGATACGAACGTCGAGGTTTCGACTCGTGGTTGTCCCGACACGACGAACCTCGCCGTTTTGCAGAAAGCGCAGCATCTTGACCTGCGCCATCGGGGCGAGCTCGCCGACCTCGTCGAGAAACGCCGTACCTCCGTGCGCCTCGTCGAACAATCCGCGTTTGTCGGCGTAGGCTCCGGTGAAGGATCCCTTTGCGTGCCCGAACAGCTCGCTCTCTTGAAGGTTCTCCGGTATCGCCCCACAATTCACGATGACGAGAGGTTTGTCTTTCCGCGGCGATAGCCGGTGGAGTGCCCGGGCAACGAGCTCTTTGCCCGTGCCGCTCTCACCGGTGATGAGAACCGTGGAGTCGAGCCGCGCCACCTGCTCGACCATCTTCAGGACTTCGTTCATGGGTGGTGATGCGCAAACGATGCCCTCAAACGGATCTTGTCCCCGTACTTCCTCTTCCAGCAAACGAACGCGTTGCGCCAGTCCCTTGCGCTCCAGTGCGCGTTCCGCCACCAGGGTCAGCTCTTCGGGTTGGAACGGTTTGGTGAGGTAGTCATAGGCGCCGGACTTGATGGCCTCCACCGCGCCCTCGATCGTTCCGTACGCTGTCATCACGACGATTTCGGTATCGGGGAAAAGCTCTTTGCTCCGGGTCAGCACTTCCATGCCGTTCATGCCGTTGAGGCGCATGTCGGTGACGATGAGATCGAAAGGTTTGCGAAACAGCAACTCGAGCGCTTGCTCGCCGCTTTCGGCGGATTCGACGGCGTAGCCTTCGCGGCGGAAGGTGATGACCATCGACTCGCGGATCGGAGCCTGGTCGTCGACGACGAGAACAGAGATGTCGTCGGCAGGTTCCTTGGCTACGTCTTCAGCGATGGATCTCGATCGGTTGGCGCTCATCGGAACTCGATTCTGGACTCAGCGGGAATCTTAGGCGAAACGTGCTTCCTTGACCTTCTTCACTTTCTACTTCGACTTCACCGGCGTGAGCTTCCACGACACGATGGACTATCGCAAGTCCTAAGCCCGTTCCTTCGGCCTTCGTCGTGTGAAACGGCTCGAAGATCTTATCGCGTTCGCCGGCGTGAATGCCTTTTCCAGTATCGGCGACGACGACTTCGAGAAAATCACCGCGTTTCGTCGAGCGGGTCGCGCTGACGCTTATTGTGCCGCCTTTAGGCATGGCTTCGACTGCGTTCACGAGAAGGTTCCACAGCGCCTCCCGCGTTTGTGCGGAGTCGAGCTCCACTAGTGGCAGGTCGGCCCCATAGTGCTTTTCGATTCGGATCTCACTTTTGGCAGCCCGCTCCTGAGACAGCAACAGTAGCAAGTCGTCGAGGATTGCGGTCACTTGTTCCGGTATCTTGTGGATCGGTCGAGGCCGGGCGAAGCGGAGAAAATCGGCGACGATGTCTTCTAGCCGTTGCGACTCATCGTGGACGACCTCGAGGAGGCGGCGATCATCGCCGTGCAGCTCCAAGTCGCGCCTGAGAACACCGACGGAGTTCGAGATCGCGCCGAGGGGATTTCGGATCTCGTGAGCGATCTGCGCCGCCAACTCACCGACCGCTGCCAGCCTTTCTGAACGGATCAGTTTTTCTTGGGTCTCCTTGAGCTCCTCGTAGGCGCGTCGGGTCTCTTGAAACAACTCCCGATAGCGTTTTTCGGATTCCCGCAACCGGGCCGTACGCTCCCTCACTTTCCGCTCGAGCGACCGTTGATAGTCCTCGTTCTCTGCCTCGAGGCGGCCTTTTTCGCGCAAGAGCGCGTTGCGCTCACTCGCGCGCTCGACCACGGCGAGCAGCACCGGGCGTGTCACCGGCTTCGTAATGTAGTCGTAGGCGCCCTCTTTGAGAGCCTCGACAGCGGTTGTGAGGTCGGGGTGGCCGGTGACCATGACCACGCTCATCGTTTCGTCGTGGTCCGCAGCGTAGCGCAGCAACGACAAGCCGCTCTCTTGCGGCAGCATGAGATCGGTCAGAGCGACATCGAATCGCTGTTCGGCCAGCATCGCCTTCGCTTCGTTGAAGCTCGACGCGGTCAAGACGTCATGACCCTCCAGCTCGAGGACATCATGAAAGGTCTCTCGGACGGTCTCTTCGTCGTCGACGATCAGTATCGATGGCACGAAGTTGCTCGGTTAAACTTAGCAAGAAGAGATTAGCATTTCGACGAGCATCGGTGCAAAGAAAGATGAGGTAGGGAAATGGCCTGGATTCGCACGATTTCGGAGGAAGAAGCGACCGACGACGTTGCCCGCCAGTACAAAGCTGCGGTCAAGCGGACCGGCAAGGTGTATCAGATCGTCAAGATGCAGAGCCTTCGGCCGGACATTATGCGCGCGTTCATGACGCTCTACACCCAGTTAATGCACGGCGTCTCGGGTTTGTCTCGTGCCGAGCGTGAAATGGTGGCGACGGTCGTTTCCCGGGTCAATCATTGTCACTACTGAACCGAGGCTCACGGGGAGGATCTCCGTCAAGTCTCCGAGAATGACGATCTCGTCGCGCAGGTCAAAAACGATCCCGCGGCCGCGAAGCTCACACCACGCCAGCGCGCGATCGTCGATTTCGCCGTCAATCTCACCGAGTCGCCGAAAGACGCGCGCCGCGAAGATCTGGAGCCGCTGAGGTCGCATGGCTTATCCGACGAAGACATCCTCGTCCTCGTACATGTCATTGGCTACTTTAACCATATCAACCGCGTCGCCGACGCACTAGGCGTTGACCTAGAGCCCGAAATGCCCCCGCGCTCCGAGTAGCTGTCGGCGACGAGCTGAGTGCGACGTTGTTAACAGCAAGGGGATGTGGGGATAGAGGGGATTTGGGGATGGAAAATATTTCTATTTCCCCCTCTCTCGAAACACCGAATCGCGGGTATCCCCCTATCCCCTTGCTTCAAGCGGCGTCGATGATGGCGGTGAGTTTGCGGAGGTCGTCGATGCGGTAGTCGGGCTCGAGGGTGGCGATGTGTTTGGGGCGAATCCCGTACGTCACCAAGCAGCATCGGACTCCGGCGTTTCGAGCGGTTTCGAAGTCGACGCTCGAGTCTCCGACGAACAGTGTTTTGCTGCGTTGCGCACCGGCTTCCTCGATGATGTGATTCACTCCGGTGGGGTCGGGTTTTTTGCGCGGGAAAGAATCCCCACCATAGACGGGCGCGAAGTAACGGTGCATCCCGAGGCCTTCGAGGATTTGGACGCTTTCGCGAACGGGTTTGTTGGTCAACACCGCAAGCGAGTGTCCGGGCACATCGAGCTGTTCTAGCGCAGCCAACACCCCGGGGTACGGCTTCGTGTTGTCGAGAAGCCGGCGACGGTAGATCGGCAAGTAGACACTATGCGCGCGCTCTCGAGCTTCAGGTCCACAACCCTCGAGCGCGAGATCGAGGAGTCTCCGGACCCCGTTTCCGATGTAGCTTTCGATCTCGTCGAGGGGTAGAGGCTCGAGTGCGAGTAGCGTGCGCACCTCGTTCACCGAGTGTGCAATGTCTTCTGCCGAGTCGATCAGGGTCCCATCGAGGTCGAAGATGACGAGCTTCATCGAGCTCATCTTATCGTTTCCTACCGGCTAGCCTGGGCCTTGCGGGCGGATCGTTGGTCCCTGCTGCGGGCTGCGATATAATTTCGCTGGGGTTAGGTACGTTGCATGTTAGAGCTTTCTCGTAAGAGTGACTACGCACTGCGTGCGGTGATTTACCTGGCTCGTATCTCGGATAATCGCTTTGGGCGCGTCAGCGAAATCGCTAAGGCGAAGGACATCCCTCAAGCCTTTCTGGCGCAGATTCTTCCGCTACTAGCGAACCATGGTGTGGTCAAATCGCAGCAAGGCGCACACGGCGGCTACGCACTGGCGAGATCGCCCGAAAGGATCTCGTTTCTCGACATCATCGAGTCCGTCGAGGGTCCGCTGCGTCTCAACAAGTGCGTCGAGGGTCAGCACGAAGATTGCACCATTCTCGATAGCTGCGAGATGCAACACGTGTGGAATCAAGCGCAGAGCCAGATGGTGGGCTTCCTACGTGGCGTCACGATGGCCGATATGCTCCAAGCCCCTCACCACGAGCAGCAAGGCCCCATCTCAATCGAGACCTGAACCATCCGCCTCGCGGATCCGAAGTCGATTGACGAGCTCGGCGTTCCCAACCGCCCTCGTGCCTGTGCCCGATCCACCGAACCACGCCCGTCGTCGCCTCTTAGACTGAGCGTGAAGCGACCTCTTCCCCCTAAGCGTCGTACTCTTCGGCCGTGTGCATATCGAAAGCCCCGTGCTCCACACTCGTTTCGAAGCCCCTGAGCTCCGCATGACACCGGTAACACACCGTCACATCGCTCAACCGATGGTACAAAGCGTAGTCCGCGATGGAAGCTGTGACCAGAACCGCCAACGCCGCTGGAAAATGCCATAGCGCATAGGCGACCGACGAAAGCACGATCGTTGCCGTCACCGCTGCGCAGCCAAGTTGTTGTGGGAAGTCTTTCCGGTGATACAAACGCAGGTTGTCGCATTGAGGGCAGCGATCGATTGGACCGCCGGCGAGTACGGCTGCGCTAGGCCGTATTTCATTGCTGTGCCCGCAATGCTCGCACTTGCCCGCTGTTTCTGGCGGAGGCAGGGCGTAGATGTTGTAGAGCGAGCACTTGTCACAGAAATATCCGACGGAGCGTTCAGTCATAGGGGGTAGCCGGTCAGGACGAGCAGAAACTGGGAGACGAGCTCCCCGAAAAGAACGAGGACGAGTGCAACGTAGAGTAGCCCGGTGGCGGACTGCGTTGAGCGCATCTTCACCGTTTGCCAGATCAGCACCGCGAGCAGCAAGGGTGCGGCGAGACCCATGAGGCTTCGAAACAGGAAGAAGAGGCCGTTCGTCGAAAGGATGAAATCGGCGGCGCGGCTGACGCGAAGAACTTCCCACCCGCCGTAGCCGAGCACGAGCAGGACGGTGCCCCAGCGGAGTGCAACGGCGATGGAAAACCAAAGTGCGCCATCACGGAGAGGTGAGATAGAAAGGCTCGTGTCGACGAGGTACCAGTGCCCCAGGATCATCGTCACCGTGACCGCGCCGAGAAGAAGCGACGAGCTAACCGCTCCGGCGATCGCGAGGCCCGGAGCGCTCTCCGATGACACAACCGCTGATAAGACCGGGGCGGCTGCTGACGCTATCGCGACGATCGCCACGACCGGCTTTTGAACGCCTCGGCTGCTTCGTAGCAACCCGTACCAGATCCCGCTGACCAGAGCGAAACCGAGCCAAACCCAGCGCGTCGGGCCAGGATCGACAAAGCCCGCGAGCGCTGCAGCTCCCGCGGCCGACGCCGCACAAAACCGCAGAAAACTCTCCGGCAATTTGTTCGTCAAGGCAAGAACCGCCGTGACAAAGAGACCCCCCACCGCAAGATGGCTCGCCAGCAGAGCCGTCACGCTACCGATCATCGTGAGTTTTTCGCCGTCGACACCGGGAACACAAAGTCCGGGCTCGTGAGGAGGATTTCGACGGCCGAGGGCGCCGAATACCGAATCGTCCGCACTCCTTCGAAGCTGCCCTCACGGCGAATTGCGCAACTAAGTGAGTTTGTGTCGAATCCAGTAGCGGAGATCGGGACCGAGCTCGGACACCCGCATGCCTTCCTCCACGAGCGTTTGGCATCCACGAGTCCGTGTGGGTAACAACTCCTCGGTTTTCGCTACACTCATCTCGCAGTTGCCGCACTCGTTGCTCCAACAGAAACGTCCCAGGACGGGCACTTCGTCCCTAACTATATATTGGATGCAGGCGAGGAGCACTTCCCCTTTGGGTACGGCGAAGCGCGCACCTCCGATCTCGATGTGAACGAGATCGGAGGCGCTCAAAAGGGTAGGAATTTGCTGATGCGGTTTGGGTTCTAGACTTGGAACGACTCACCGCAGCCGCAGCTGCCGGTCGAGTTCGGGTTGTTGAAGCGAAAACCCGAGCCCATGATGTCTTCCACAAAGTCGATTTCGGTTCCGTCCAGATAGAGAAGGCTCTTCGGGTCGACGTACAGCTTGACACCGTCTTGTTCCAAGACCTCGTCGCCTTCCGAGGCGGCGTCATCGAGCGCGAGCTGGTACTGGAATCCGGAGCATCCGCCGCCGACGACGCGGACTCGGAGTCCGGCCTCGGGGCGCCCGTTTTGCTGCAAGAACTCCTGCACCTTCGTGGCGGCGAGGGACGTGATCTTAATCATAGGTTGCTCTCCTAAGTCCTTTAGCTGAGCGTGATTCGAGAAATCTGACCAAAACACTCAGACATCAATATTATAGCCAGCCCTTGAAAACGGGTCAAGTGTTGTCGCCGGTTGCGTGGCATAAAAAGACGGATCGGGAGGACCCATTTGCGGGAATCCAGGGTTTGACAACGCGGCTCGTGCTTTCCTACCATAGACGGTTACCGATCGTTTAGGACTCCATGGATAGCCAATCGTTTTACGATCTACACGCCCACACGACGGCATCGGATGGGACTCTCTCGCCCAGGGAGCTCGTGCGCTTGGCCAAAGAACACGAGTTGCGAGCTTTCGCGGTCACCGACCACGACACCGTCGACGGAATTCCCGCGGCTCGGGAGGAAGCGGAGTCGCTCGGAGTCGAGCTCGTGCCCGGAGTCGAGATCAGTGCGAGCTTCGGCGACGTTCCGATTCACGTCCTCGGGTTGTTCATCGAGTACCGAGAGCCGTGGCTCGTCGAGTTTTTCGCAGAGGCGGCTGAGCGACGCATCGACCGCGTTCATGAAATGGTTGCGAAACTCGCGAAGCTCGGGATCGATATCGATCCTGAAGAAGTGTTCGCCCGCTCGAGCCACGGGACAGTGGGGAGGCCGCACGTCGCGGAAGTCCTGCTCGAGCGAGGCGTCGCCTCGAGCTTGACCGATGTGTTCGCACGTTTTCTCGGAGAAGGTTGCCCAGCCTACGTCGGCTACGAGAAGGTTTCGCTCGAACAAGCCCTCGCGCTCATCGAGCGCGCCGGGGGCATAGCCTCACTCGCGCACCCGTACGTGCTCGACAACGATGGACTGATCCCGGAGATGGTGTCGAGTGGGTTGCCGGGTCTCGAGGTCTACCACCGGGACCACTCCCCCGAGCAGATTGCGGGGTACGAATCGCTGGCCAACGAGCATGGGCTCTTGGAAACGGGGGGGTCGGATTTTCATCGTCCAAGCGAGGAGATTCGACAGCTCGGTTGCCCACATCTCAGCCAAGACGCTTTCGAGCAACTCCGCGCCGCGGCGAAATGACCGAGCATCGCGTCGTATCCACGGGTGCCATCCCGGAGGGCGCGGGCGTCGCCGTTGATATTGGCGACAAACGCATCGCGATCTTTCGCTACCGCGACGAGTTCTTCGCGCTCGACGAAACCTGCCCTCATCGCGGAGCGCCGCTTCACCAAGGAAGCGTCCAAAACGGTATCGTCGTGTGCCCGTGGCACCAATGGCAGTTCGCACTGACGAGCGGCTGTTCCCCCGTGAATCCGAATTCGCGGGTGAACCGATACCCAGTTCGCGTCGAAAACGGCGGGATCTGGGTTTCTTTGTAGAGCGGTATACGGCGTTCGGCTATCGGCATCCGGCATTCGGTTGATGCTCGTTTTAAGGGCAACCCCTTCTTCTGCATGACGTGCCTCGGTGAACGATTTTGCGCCCCGAAGGGTTGGACGCCGGTTCGAGGCGCAGTCTTGAGGACTCGCTTGGTATCCAAACGAGTACGGCAACCGTATGCCGTATACCGCTCAACGAAACGCGGTGAGCAAGCTCTTGCGGGCCGCGTCGAGCGTGTGACCGAGGTCGTCCGGCTCATGGGCGAGGGAGACGAACCAGGCTTCGAATTGCGAGGGAGGTAGGTGGACGCCGTTTTCGATCATCGCGCGGAAGAAACGGGCGTGGCGTTTCGTGTCGGAACCGGTCGCACTCGCGAAATCGGTGACCGGACCCCCGGTGAAAAATAGCGTCATCATCGAGCCGACTCGGTTCAACGTCAGCGGGAGACTCAGCTCCTCGACGATACCCATCAGACCGCTCGCGAGTTGCTCTGAGCTCGTTTCGAGGCGCTCCCAGGAGTTGGCTTGTTCGAGCTGTTCGAGCTGGGCGAGCCCGGCACTCATGGCTAGAGGGTTACCCGACAACGTGCCCGCCTGGTAAACCGGCCCCGATGGGGCGATTTGCTCCATCAAGTCCCGTCGGCCACCGTAAGCGCCGACAGGCAGTCCACCTCCGATGACTTTGCCGAGCGTGGTGAGATCCGGGCGGACACCGTACAGCTCTTGGGCGCCACCTCGGCTCACGCGAAAGCCTGTCATCACTTCGTCGAAAATCAGCAGCGCCCCGAACCGATCGGCGAGTTGTCGCAGCCATTGGATGAAGCCGCCGGCGGGTGGCACGACTCCCATGTTACCGGCGACAGGCTCGACGATGACCGCCGCGATGGTATCGGGCGCGGCCTCGAATACCCGTTCGACTGACTCTAGATCGTTGAAACGGGCGACGCGGGTCAGTGCGGCGAGCGCTTCGGGGACGCCGGGGCTGTCCGGGACTCCCATCGTCAAGGCTCCGGAGCCCGCCTGGATCAAAAACGAGTCCGCGTGCCCGTGGTAGCAGCCTTCGAATTTGAGGATACCGTCGCGGCCGGTCGCGGCACGTGCCAACCGTATCGCGGACATCGTGGCCTCGGTACCGGAGTTGACCATGCGCACCATTTCAACGGAGGGCACGAGCGCGGTCACCTTCTGAGCGATTTCGACTTCGAGAGCCGTCGGGGCTCCGAAAGCGGTGCCCTTCTTGATGGCAGCTTCGAGCGCGCTGAGAACGCGCGGGTGGCCGTGGCCGAGAATGAGAGGGCCATAAGCGCCGATATAGTCGATGTAGTCGCGACCGTCCTCATCGGTCAGACGACAACCGTGAGCCTCAGCGATGAAACGCGGAGCGATATCAATACCGCGGAAAGCGCGGACGGGCGAGTTGACTCCGCCGGGCAGGTACCGCTTGGCGTCTTCGTAGAGCTGATCGCTTCGATCCATCGAGTCACGGGTCCTTCTGAGAAAAATGGAGTCTTATGGCCTCGACGAGGCCTTCGGTCGTGTAGTGTTCGGCTTCGATGATAGGCTCCACGTTCTCGTCGCGCAGCGCGGCGCTCGTGATGGGCCCGATGCTTGCTGGCGCGACTTGCGCCCGCACGGTGTCGTCGGCTGTGGAAAAGAAACTCCGCACCGTTGAGCCTGACGTAAACGTCACCGCATCGACGGCGCCGTCTCGGACCAGGGCAACCGCACGCGCGATATCGTCGGTCGCGGGTACGGTGGTGTAGGCGGCGACGACCTCGACGTCGGCGCCCGTCTCGCGCAACAGCTTTGGCAACGCTTCCCGCGCGATGTCGGCTCGGGGTAGAAGAATTTTCTTTCCGGCCAGGCTCGTGCGGCGCGCCAGTGCTTCGAAAACTTCTTCGGCAACGTATCGCTCGGGAACGACGGTGGCTCGAACTCCTCGCTCCGAGAGCGCTGCTGCAGTGGCCGGACCGATGGCAGCGAGCTTGCTTCGCGGCTTTGTTGCTGCGTGATCGAAAAACGCGTCCACGCCGTTGACGCTGGTAAACACGATCCAGTCGAAATCGTCGGCGCGCGCCACGGCCGCCTCCAGCAGCCTCGGGTCGGCGGACGGCTCGATGCGGATTGCAGGCGCAACGACGACTTCGGCGCCAAGAGCCGCTAAGGCGTTTCTCAGGGACTCGGCCTGGTGGCGAGGACGGGTGACGACAATGCAACGCCCGTCGAGGGGCTGCGTTTCAATCATCGACGTTCGTCATCCTGGCCACTTCGCCGATGATCTCTCCCGCGCCGTGGTCGAGCATCTCCTCGGCGAGCGCGAGCCCCAGCGTGGCCGGAGCGTCGAGCGCACCGGTCGCTTCACGCTTCAATCGTCTCGATCCGTCGACCGATCCCACGTAGCCGAGCAAGCGCAGCTTGTCCTGGCGCACCTCGGCAAACGCTCCGATGGGGACCTGGCAGCCGCCTTCGAGTCGTCCCAGAAAAGCGCGCTCACAGGCAACGGCCCTCTGCGTTTCGGGGTGATTCAAGCTGCCAACGGCAGAGAGCACCTCTCGATCGTCGGAGCGGGTTTCGAGGGCGAGTGCCCCCTGTCCCACTGCTGGAATCATTTCATCGATAGGAATCGTGGCGCGAATCCGTTCTTCCAGACCGAGCCGAAGCAGGCCCGCTGCGGCGAGGACGATCGCATCCCACGACGACGCGTCGAATTTATCGAGGCGTGTGCCGACGTTGCCACGCAGATCCTCGACTTCCAGATCGGGGCGAAGTGCGAGCAGTTGTGAGCGTCGGCGCAGGCTACCCGTGGCCACGTTCGCTCCGCGCGGTAGTGCCGCGATGGACGGCGCGGCTCGACTGACGAGCGCATCGCGCACATCCAGTCGCGCGAGTGTGGCCGCGAGGGTGAGCCCCTCGGGAACGACCGAGGGCACGTCTTTCATGCTATGGACGGCGACGTCGATGCGATCGTCGGTGAGCGCTGATTCTATCTCCTTGATAAAGAGCCCGGCGCCGCCTACCTCATTCAGAGGTCGATCGGTCACTCGATCTCCGTGCGTCTCGATGATAATGAGCTCGGTTCTCGCGTCGAGTGCCTGCGCGACCGAGCGCGCTTGGAGCAGAGCCAGTTCGCTTCCGCGGGAGCCGATGCGGATGGGTTGCGAGAGCGACATCAGAGTTTCTTCCTGTCCGTTGTCTTGGGCCGTTCCAGGTCAAAGGCCTCGTAGAGCGTGTCGATGCGCAGCTCGCCGAGCGCGCCCTCGTTGCTCCAGTCGCGGACGTGCCCCATGAGCGGGTGGAGGATCTTGTTGACCACGCTCTCGGTCAACCGGTCCAACTGCTCACGGTCCTCGCGGCAAAACCGCTTGCGGTGCCGGGATATCTCTTGCGCGCGCACCTGCTCGACGTGCTCGCGGATCCTCTTGATGAGCGGCGTGGCGGTGAGCGAGTTGCGCCAGGCCGAAAAGCTCTCGAGCTCTTGCTCGACGATCGACTCCGCCTTGGGGATCTCGGCGCGGCGCTTTTCGAGGTTGCGATCGACGAGTACGCCCATGTCGTCGATGTCGTGCAAAAAAACGCCGTCCATCTCGCCGATGCTGCTCTCGAAATCGCGCGGCACTGCAATATCGATGACGTAGATCGGTCGACCGCCCCGTCGGCTGAGAATGGGCGCCATCGTCTCCCGACTCACGACCGGTGTCGTCGCGGCGGTGGAGCTGATCACGATATCAGCCGCAGCCAACGATTCATGAAGTCGATCGAGCGGCATGGCGCATCCGCCGAGCTCGTTGGCGAGCTCTTCGGCCTTGGAGAAAGTACGGTTCGCGATGACGAGCGACGTGGCGCCTTTTTCGATCATGTGTCGGGCGGTGAGGGTGCCCATTTCGCCGACACCGATGAGGAGGACGGTGCGAGATGACAGATCGGCGAAGATCTTGCCTGCGAGCTCAGACGCGGCACTCGCGACCGATACGGCTCCAGCGCCAATGGAAGTTTCGTTGCGGGCGCGGCGTCCAACCGCGATTGCGGATTGGAGAATCCGATTGAGCACGAGTCCACAAGCGTGGCTTTCGAGGGAGAGCTCATAGGCGCGACGAACTTGGCCGAGGATCTGGGCTTCGCCGAGAACGAGCGAGTCCAACCCGGCCGCTACTCGCAACAAGTGTCGTACGGACTCGTTCCTCGTGAGTGTGTATGCGTAGCCGGGGTGGGTGTCGAAGTCGACGTTCTTCCGGCTCCCGATCAGCTTGCGTATGTACATCTCGGCCGCGCCGTTGTCGGTCGAGAGCCCATAAAACTCGGTGCGGTTGCAGGTCGATAGCAGGATCGCTTCCGCGAGCGTTGACTCCCGGCGCGCCAAGGCGAGAACATCGAGAATCTCGTCCTCAGAAAACGCTACCTGCTCGCGCACCTCGACGGGTGCCGTGCGGTGGTTCATCCCAACGACGATGAGATCCATTGTCAGACGAAAGCGTGAAAACGCGTGAACACGAGATTGACGAACACGAGTGAAAACAAAATTACCGCGAACCCGGCGATGGATGTGATCGCGACGTGCTTCGCCGACCAACCCCAAAATCGTGTCGCGGCGACGCACAGCCCATAGATCAGCCATGCAATGAACGTGATCATGAGCTTGGGATCCCAGCTCCAGTAGGTTCCATAGACCTCGACGAGTAACAGGATTCCGCCGACCATCGCGACGGTGAGAAAGACGAGGCCCAGGATCGCCGAGCGATACGTGAAGCTCGCCATCACTTCCAGGGAGGGGAGTTGTTTGTAGATGAGGCCGAAACGGTGCTTCTTGATGTCGTAAAAGAGCATCAGGTAGACAACGCCATACATCGCCGAGATGGCCATTCCCGAATAACCGAGCAGTGCCGTGGAGACGTGAAGCATGAACACCGGATCCCAGAGGAGCGCGCTGAAGCTCTCCGGGGCCTGCACGAAGGCGGACGAAACGACCTGGAAGAAAAACACGATCCCGATGACGAAAAATCCTGTCGTGCGGACGCCGATGCGCCATTCGATGAGTGTGTAGAGCGCGATCACGGAAAACGCGAGAACCGAGCAGGCCTCGAAAACAGTCGCTGCGGGGAAATGATCGTAAGCGACCGTTCGCAGCATGAGATACCAAGCATGCGCTAACACCGAAAATCTGAGGAGGTGCTTGGCGGTGCGCTCGGCAAACGGGTCGTTGCGGAAGAACAGGAGCGCGTAGTCGGCCCATAGAAGCGCGTAGAGCGTTGGAAGTACGATATTCAGCGCTCTGATAGCGCTATCCATGATTTCGGGTCGCATGTCGACAACCGCACTATAACAATCTAGGTCGATTTGTGTGTCGCCTCGGGAGCGGGATGCTAGTGTTCGTGTCTCAGAAGTTCGTGACATAAAACTCGGGCCTTTTTGGGGCGCTGCCATCGTGGTGAAGTTCTTGCATTTCGGCCTTTGGCCTATCCCTCCCCGCGACAAGCTCGCTGGGGAAGGCGGCATGCGACGCGGCCCTTTCTTCTGCGTTCTCATCACTTTCTGGGGCTTGGTTGCGGGGTGCGATTGGGCGCCTGACAAGGGTGTCGAGCCTGTCCAGGACGACGGCGTGCTACGCGTTGCCATCCCGCGCGAGCCCTCGACGTGGAACCGCTTGCTCGTGACGGACATCGTGACTCGAATCGTGACCGATCAGCTTCACGCGCCCCTGATTCGCTTGAATCAACAAACCCAAGAGATGGAGCCAGCGCTCGCGCGATCGTGGGCGTTCTCGGAAGACGGGAGTGAGCTCGTGTTCCGCTTGCGCGAGGGAGTACGTTTCTCGGACGGGGAGCCGTTCACCGCCGCGGATGTCGTCTTCACGTTCCGCGTTATGCGAGACCCCAAGGTCGCGAGCCCGCTTAGGGACACGGCCGAGATCGACGGGCAGGCGCTCGTAGCCGAGGCGCTCGGGGAGGCGACGGTTCGTTTTCGACTCCCGCGGCGAACGGCTACCGTCGAGCGTATTTTCGACAGTATTCGGATTCTCCCCGAGCACCTGCTCGCCGGGAGTCTCGAGGCCGGGACGCTCGCTAGGGACAGTGGACTCGGTGCTCCCGTCGAGAACGTTGCTGGTCTCGGACCGTTCCGCCTGCTCGAGCACGTCGCTGGCCAGCGTGTCGTGCTGGAGAAGAACCCTTACTACTTTCGAGCGGACGAGGGGCTTCCGCGGCTTTCGGGAATAGCCTTCGAGGTGTTGCCGGACGAAAGCGCCCAGGTTCTTCGACTCCGTTCCGGCGAGGTTGATCTTCTTGAGCCCACGGGCCCCGACGTTTTTCGCGAGCTGAGGACGATAGACTCTCCGGCAATCGTTCTGAACGATCTCGGCCCGAGCATGGTTTCCGAAAGGTTCTGGTTCAACTTGAACCCGGCGAGCCCGATCGATGACTTCAAAAAGGAGTGGTTCAGAGACGTTAGGTTCCGTCGCGCGGTGTCGCTTGCGATCGACCGGGAGGGCCTTGCGCGCGTTGTTTTTGGCGGCTTGGCCTCACCCGCGATCGGTCCGGTCTCGCCTGCCAATCATTTCTGGAGAGACGAGGGCCTTGCCGCGACGCAACGCGATCTCGAAAGTTCCCGAGTGTTGTTGGCGGATGCGGGTTTTCGTTGGGACGATGGCAAACTCCACGATCGGGACGGGAACTGGGTTCGGTTCACGATCGTGACCAACAATGATAATCGTCAGAGGCGGCGCGCAGGGGCGTTCCTGCAGGAGGATCTGAGCCAACTCGGGATTGAGGTTGTGCTGGCGCCGATCGACGGCGGTACTCTCTTCGGCGCGGTCACCAACACGTTCGACTATGAGGCGTGCCTGCTCGGATTTGCGCCGTCGGACCCGGATCCGTCGGCGGAAATGGCCCTGTGGTTGAGCCATGCGCCGCTTCATCTTTGGCATCCAGCGCAAGCGGAGCCTGCCACGCCGTGGGAAGCCCGCATCGACGAGCTCATGGAGTCGCAAATGGGCTCGGTGGATCGCGAGCACCGAAGAGCCTGCTATCACGAGGTGCAGCGCATCGTGGTCGAGCAGCTTCCGATTCTCGACCTCGTCGTACCCCACGCTCTTGTCGTGCATAGCGTTCGGTTGCGCGGCGTCCGCTTGACGCCGCTTAGCCATTCCTTGTGGAATAGCGAGGAGCTTTTCCTGGAAGGTTGGCAATCCAATGCGCCATGAGAGCGTGACGCACGTCACTGATTCGCAGTGGAAGTGGGAGTAGTTTGCACGGGTGACTTGGAGCTAGAATCTGAGTTCGCGGGGGCGAGGAGGTGAGCCCGGGATCAACGCAAGCGTTGCGGATGGCCCCATGGTAAAGCGGTGAAGAACACGCGATTCTATTTTTCCTAAATTTCCGTATTTTCCGCTTTGCTCTAGAGTGTCATCTCGACTCGTGAGCTGAACATCCCGCCCCAGTAGTAACTCTCTATCAATCTCAGGCGCTTGGTGTATTTGCCGACGCGACCTGAATCCCGACAAGAGGAGGTGTCCGATGCGAGGAATTCTTTGGGTTTGACATTTCAATTTGGCAACAAAAAAAAGTTATTCTTTGTCATGTGTTTCATTCCATATATAAAAGGAGAACACCATGAATAACGTACAAGAAACCATCGAAATCGTCGAGCTGACCGTTGAAGAGTTGGAAGAGCGCACCGCCCCGGGTCTCGTCTGGACCTAATTTTGTTAGTAGTTATTTAATAAGAAATAGATTCTCCCCGCGAAGATTTGAATTCAGGAGGCCACTGGGGAGCGGTCTCCTGACCCTCCTTTCCCTCCCAAGTTGGTTTCTATTGACCCTCTCCGAGACATGTGTTAATTTGCTTCCCGTTGGGTTTCTAGATTTTCAGAAAAAGCGACTCCGGTAAGAGATGGATCAATTTCTTACTCGCACTTTTCTATTTTCTTAAAAAATCTTACCCTAACCCGCAGGTGCCAACCTGCAGACGAGCCGGAGTCGGAGTTGGATTTGTACAAGGGGCCCTTAGGGGTCCGAATCTTCTCCTATACGATAGCTCTGCTCGGGGCGATCACTCTCGGGTGGGCCACTCTCTCCTTCGACGACTTCCTGTTCAATCTACCCCTCTCGGAAGGGGTCGCGTTCGTGAGTGTGATTGTCGTCGCGTGCGTGAGTGCACGCTGGGTCGTCCGCGTACCCGGGACCGACAACTACATGGCTGTCGCCGATTCCTTGATGCTCGCGGTAACGATGATTTACGGTCTGGTGGCGGGGATCCTAGCGAACGGGTTGTTCTACCTCGTGAGCTATTGGTTTGCGACCCGGCCCATGCGCCGCGATCCTCGCGGAGCACAGCACGTATGGAGAGATGTTCAAGCGGCGTTCAATATGGGAGCCGGTGCCCTCTACGCACTGGCTTTCGGAGCGGTCTTTTTCGCCACGCTTCCCGAGGGACCGATCGGCGCTCGCGAGCTCCTCATTCCGGTGGTACTGATGGCGGGGTCGTATTTTCTCGCCAACAGCTTTCTCACGGACGTTGCCCAAACACTTGCGGGTCGAGGCGAGTTTTGGGACCTGTGGCGACAAAACCTGCCATTGGTGCCGCTCTACTTTCTAGCCTCCGCGGGCGGAGCCGCCATCGTTTATCTGTTTCATGCGTTCGCGGGGCCGTGGTCGTTCGTGCTCGCCCTTCCCATACTCATCGTCGCGTACTACGCGCACCTTTTTTACAACGAGAAGTATGAGCAGCTATCGCGGGTCCACAAGCAGACGCTCGAGGCATTCGCCTTTTGCATCGACGCGATGGAGCTTCACACCGATTTCAAGCACCACACGCACACGCATATCCAGAGGACACAGGTACTGACCCTCGGTCTAGCGCGCGCTCTCAATGTGGACGAGACGACGTATGAGGGGCTGAGCTATGCGTCGGTTCTTCACGATGTTGGCAAGATCTCGATTCCGTCTTACATCTTGCACAAGCCGACTCGGTTGACCGAGCGAGAGTTTCAGAAAATGAGCACGCACCCTGCGGTGGGTGCCCAGATTCTGTCGTCGATCGATTTTCCGTTCCCGGTAGTGGAGATCGTGAGACACCATCATGAGAACTGGGACGGTTCGGGCTATCCGGATGGGCTCAAAGGGAACTCGATCCCACTAGGCTCCCGCATTCTCGCGGTGGCCGATTGTTACGAAGCGCTGACGGCGCGGCGCGTTTACCGTCGGTCCTTGTCGCGCGACGCCGCGTTGACGATCATGAAGCGAGAGAGAAACCGGTTCGACCCGGACGTGTTCGACATATTTCTCGAATCGATTTCGCAGCTCGAGCACGAGCTGAAGTCCATCGAGGTGCGATCGCTCGACGACCCGAGAGAGCACCGCGACCAGAAGAGAGCTCCCGATATCGTGGGAACTCCCAAGTCCTCGACGCTGAGTAGCTCCATCTCCGAGCCCCAGCAGGAGATCTTCACCCTGTTCGAGATCCTGCAAAATATTGGTAATTCGCTCTCGCGCCGGGACACGCTGACGATTCTCGCCTCGAAGCTCGAGAAGATCGTTCCGTTCACGACGCTCGTCATTTACCTCGCGGAAGAGGGAACGGAAGAGCTCAAGCCCGCGCACATCGCCGGCGAGCACAAAGATGCGTTCTCCCAGTTGTCGATCGAAATCGGAACCCGGCTTGCCGGGTGGGTTGCGGCCAACAACCGTTTCCTCTACAACGTGCACCCTGGGCCCGACACGATGGCGCTACCGGAGGAGATCAAGAGCCTCTACGGCAACTCACTTTTGGCGCCCCTCGTTCACGAAGACCGGCCTCTCGGGACCATCGCGTTGTATGTCGCCGGCGACGAACGCTACACCGACGATCACATTCGACTGATGGAGATCGTCTCGAACCGTGCCTCGATCGCTCTTTTCAACGCCACCCGTTTCGAGGAAACCCAGGAAGACGCTTTTACCGATCGCCTCACCGGTCTTCCTAATTCCCGTTTTCTCTACATTTTCTTCGAGCAGACGCTCTCCGAGGCGAAACGCTACGGAGAGCCGCTGACCGTGATCGAGCTCGACCTCGACGACTTCAAGTCCGTCAATGATCGGCACGGCCATCACACGGGCGACCGGTTTCTGAAAGAAGTGGGTCGTATTTTGAAAGGCCACATGCGTGATGCGGACGTGCTCGTGCGCTATGCCGGTGACGAGTTCATCGCGATCTTACCGAAGACAACCTATGAGCAAGCGCGTCAGTTCTCCTACCGACTTCAGGATGCGGTGGAGGCGACCGAGCTTGACGTTGGGATCGGCTCGATGCTCAAAGTCGGCATCTCGCTAGGCCTCGCTTCTTACCCTGCGGCCGGCCAAGACCTGGAATCCCTTCTCATGGCCGCGGACAAGAACATGTACGAAGACAAGGCCCGCCGTAAGGGCCGAAAACGCGGCGGCGCCGAACCCGACAGCTACCAACCGAGCCTGTTCGAGTCCGAAGAGCTCCAAAGCCACGGACCGAGTCAGTAGCGGTATACGGCATAGGGTTCACGGCATACGGCCAGAACCAACGACGTGCCGGTCCAGAGAGTCGAGGCCTTGGGGTCGACGAAGGCGGTAGGCGAGCTCGCCGTTTCACGGAGTCGCTGATGCGCCATCGAGGTGCAGGCGTGTTCGAAGGGGATGCGTGTTGGACGAACCAGCAACCGTACGCGGTATACCGCTTCAACTGGCGGAGCGCGGCCGCTTTAGCGAATTAACGATCTCGTCGCGTTTTTGGTCTTCCTCGATAACGGGTTCGAAGCATCGACGGCATCTCGCCTCGTATGCACCGGCGCCACCGACGACGACTCGGTCCTTGGAGGCGACTAGGCGCTGCGTCTGATTCGCCGGACTCCCGCATCGCATACAGATTGCCAGGGTCTTGGTGATGTATTCGGCGACCGCCAAAAGTTGAGGCATCGGCTCGAACGGCTTTCCGAGGAAGTCGGTATCGAGTCCCGCAATGATCACGCGCTTTCCGGAATTGGCCAGTTGGATGCAGACGTCGACGAGGGAGTTGTCGAAAAACTGCCCTTCGTCGATGCCGATGACTTCCGTCCGGGGATTCAACTTGTCGACGATTTCGTTCGGGAGCTCGACGAGCTCGGCATCGATGCGCATATCGCTGTGCGAGACGATGTGCTCTTGGCTATAGCGGCCGTCGACGATGGGCTTGAAGATTTGAACGCGCTGGCGGGCGATCTGTGCACGGCGCAAACGGCGGATGAGCTCCTCGCTCTTGCCGCTGAACATACTGCCGGTGATCACTTCGATGCACCCGGGGTGAGAACGAAAAACATCCATAATTTAGTAGCTACTCTATCGAATACGCTCTTGCATTATAGAACGGAGCGAGGGCATGCAACATCGAGCGGACGAAGGCCTCCTCACGCGTCACCATTCCATTCGTGAGAACGCCAAACGTGCCCTCGTGGCCGGCGACGTCCTGCCTTTCGAAAAAACGGTCGGCGGCCGGGCCGAGATCGAGCCCTCGTTCGACAACGGCCGCGGCGAGCTCGTCCGGGAGGGGAACGCGGCCGCTGCCTCCGAAGAAGCCGCGGATGCCGTCGGTCGCAAATGCCCAGGCCTCGAGAAAAACGACTCGCCCTTCAGCCGCGACGCCGCCCTCGAGTCCGATGCTCAGCGACGGCTCGAAGCCTTCGTTTTGCAGCGCGATGCGAGCATTGTGCGCTCGATTCCGGGCGCCGTGCATGGTTTCTTCGGTGGTCGCTGGCGTCGGAGGCGCACCCGAGGCTACCTGGCGTGGCTCCAGCCGCAGCTCGCCTGCAAGAAAGCCCGGAAAGCGTGATCGGAGTTGGCCTATCGCGCTTTCCACTGCCTGAACCTTGGGTTGCCGGGTCGTCCCGATGGCGACGATGGCGCTGGTCATGTTCCGCGAGGGTCGTCGAATATGAGCTCCAACCCTCGCGGAGCGAGATTGTACTCCAGCACGGATCCACCGGCCTCCACCACGGAAGCCGCGACCGACGCCCGTTTTCCGTCCGGCACCGCCAGGATCATGCACCCACCGCCACCCGCGCCGCACACCCTTGCTGCGCTCGCTCCGCCTTCACGAGCGGCGGCGATGATCTCTTCGAGCTCGGGGCTCGAGACCGCCGGTGCCATTTCACGACGTGCCTGCCAATCGTCGCCGATGAGCTCGGCCACAGAGTCTAGATCCGCGGCGACGAGCGCGTCCCGTATGGCAACGGCCGTCCGACCACTTCGCTCGACTGCAGCCACCGTCTGGCGGTCGTCCTCGATGAACCGCTTGACGACTTCCCAGTTCGTCGCTCCGGAGCGATGCGGTTGGTGGGAGTAGGCGAGCAGGAACCGCTCACGGAAGCGCTCGGGGTCGACGGGTACCGGCTCGCGGCGATGACCGAGCTTCCCCCACCAGAGGCAAGCCGCCCCGCCGAAAACGGGCGGGTAGTGGTCTTGGGCTCCGGTCATCGTTCGGAGCAATTCGACCTCGACTTGTTTGACGATATCGATCAGCGCGTCCGCGCCGTAGCGGAATCCCGTAATCCCGTTCAGCGCGCCCGCGATCGAGATCCCGAGCGAAGATGACGCTCCCAGACCCGCTTGAGGCGGCGCTTGAGAGTGCGTTGTCAGCGAAAGCGGGCGCTCGGGGGCGAAGAACGCGAGCAGGCGCCCTGCGATCTCGGCACCCTCGACGTGGATCAACTCCTCGATCGATGCGGTGCACACTTCGCGGTCGGAGCCCCGGGTGCGAACGTGCCACGCGTCGTCGGGTGAAGGGTCGATTTCTACCTCGGTGTAGAGATCAATCGCGATGTTGACGGTCGCAGCCTCGTCGATGAGCAGGTAAAGCGGCCAGAGGTCGACGGTACCGCCGGCGAGATCGATGCGGGTCGGCGCGTGGGCGCGTATCGACATGTCTACCAGACGAAGCCGGCATACAAAGCGTAGGTCATCTCGGCACCAGATTCGAAGGGTCGCTGCAGCTGGAGCTCAACGCTGAGACGGCCGAGCTCGACGCCGCCGACCAAGTGAAAACCGAGATCGTACTCCCAATCGTTGTTGCCCGACAACAGGGTGAACATGCTGATGAGTCCAACGCCGCCTCCGCCATACGGTCGTGCACCGATATTGCCCGACTTGTATTTGACGTTGACGAACCCGTTTGCCGGGAACAGCGTCGCCGTTCGCGTCGAGCCGATAACGTCCTGCCGATATACGGATGTTTGGAGCTCGAAGCCCACATACACGGTTTCACCGAAATTCACCGGGTAGTCGGATCCGAACGCTGCCCGCCACCGTCCCTCGAAACCGATGTCGCGCGGCTGAAAAATGATACCGCCTCTGAGAAACGCGTCCCCCGCCGAGGACGGCGTGGACCACAAGGCAGTGAACAAGACGGCAACAACGACGCCGGCGACCGCTCGATTGCTAACGAGTTGCATGTGTTGCGGATTATATCGGAGCTAGGCCCGCGGCATCAACGTATCGACGCGGGTGCTATTCTTTTCCCCGTGAGCGGGATCGTGGAACAGCTACGCCGTCGTTTGTCGGTCAGGTCTCCTCGCCGCGGTCCGAGTGACCTCCGAGCGGCTGCTGTACTCGTCCCGATCATCGTGGGTCCCGAGACGGGCGGCGAAAGGCTCCTTTTGACACGGCGTTCGCAGGCGCTGCGGCGCCAGCCGGGGGATATCGCTTTCCCCGGTGGCGCAGTGGATGCAGAGGACTCCTCACCGCTGGCGACGGCTCTGCGCGAAAGCTACGAGGAAGTCGGGCTCGTTTCCGACGATGTCACGGTGTTGGGTCAAATGGACGAGCGGGGAACGGTGACGGGGTTTCGCATCTCGCCGTTCGTCGCCACGGTCGAGGGCCCGTACCCGTTTCGAACGAACCACGAAGTGGAGGCCTTTTTCGAAGTGCCCATCGATGCCCTACGGGACCCGGGAGTGCTCGAAGTCGAACCGCGTCGCCTGCCAGACGGATCGATCCGCGACGTTTATCACTATCACTTCGAGGGCCACGATATTTGGGGGATCACGGGGCAGTTGATCAAGGAGTTTCTGGACCTGATCGAGTGAGTGGCATCCGGCTTTCGGCTTTCGGTTGATGCTCGTTTGGGGCAGCTGTTTCTTCTGCGCAGCTCGCTCGGTGAACAATGTTCTGTTCCCGAAGATCTAGACGCCGGTTAGAGGCGCGGCATTGAGGGAATAGCTCTCAGTCCAAAACGAGTACGGCAACCTAATGCCGGATGCCGAGAGCCGAAAGCCGCTGCGCTGCTAACGGACTGGCACGACGCAATCCCGAGGATCCATCTGGACGAAGCCTATGAATACCGGGTGTCGGAGTCGGCGGTCCTTTGTTAGCTCCG
This sequence comes from uncultured Acidobacteriota bacterium, assembly GCA_947259165.1. GTDB lineage: Bacteria > Acidobacteriota > Vicinamibacteria > Marinacidobacterales > SMYC01 > CAMYKY01. The sequence goes on from CAMYKY010000013.1 coordinate 34,189, forward strand.
AGTACTCCACTCTGACGACGAGTGCGGGTTTGAGCCATTCGATCTCGCCTGGTGCTTGTGCGGTGAAGTCGTCGGGGGCCGCGGACTTGAGAGGATCTAGCTCGGTGGCGATCTGTGCGAGCGTCTGCTGGTCAAGGCCACTACCGACGTTTCCGAGCCAGGCGAGCGCGGCTCCGTCGTACGCACCGAGCACGAGAGATTTCACACGCCGGGTGCCTCGCTCCCGCACGATGCCGACGAGCACTCCGTCGGTGCGGCGCCGTACCTTGAGCTTCAGCCACTCGTTCGATCGTTCTCCCTGGAGATAGCGGCCGTTCAGGCTTTTTGCGACGATGCCCTCGAGGCCACGATCGTCGGCTTCTTTGAACAGCGCCCTGCCCTGGCTGAGGACATACGTACTCTCGAGGATGGGTGCGGGCGGGTCCTTCAACAGCTCGGACAGAAGAGCCTTGCGCTCGACCAGGGGGCGATCGACCAGGGGCTCGCCGTTGCGGTACAGAAGGTCGAAGGCGACGTAGACGACGGGGTGTTGTCGTGCCTTGAGAAGCGCGGCGTCTCGGGTCGCGGTTTGCTCGCGGATCAGGACCCGCTGGAAGTTCGGGTGACCGTCCTCGTCGAGAACGACGACTTCGCCGTCGAGAATCCCGTCACCGGGCAACTTTGCCAGTGCTCTTTCGATTTCGGGATAGCGCGCCGTCGCATCGGTGCGCTTTCGCCCTTGCAGCCGAGCGACGTTGTTGCCGAAGAAGGCGAGGATTCGAATGCCGTCCCACTTGATCTCGAACAGGTGCTCGTCCGAATCGAACGGGGAGCCGGTGCGCGCAAGCATCGGCGAGATTCTCGCCTGGAGCCAATCGCTCATTCCGCTTCACCGCGCGATGACCGATGGTCACATGTCGCCCCCAACCATCCTTGCTCTTTCGCGAAACCGCAGCGCCTCCGTCTGAATTCCGTTGCAGCGCGGCGGGCCTTCACTCGTTGGAGGCTTTGGCGGCCGGGGCCTCTTCAGAGGTCGCCTCTTCCCGTGTCGCGAGCTGGCTTTGTTCGAGGCTCGTCTTGAGGGCATCCATAAGGTTGATGACCTTGCCCATCTCCACTTCGGGCGGCGCGACGATTTCTTTGCCCTCGGCCTTGGCTTTGACGATGTCGAGAAGTGCCGTGCGGTAGTTGTCTTCGAACTCCTCGGGATGGAACGGCTTGGTGATCGATTCGATGAGCTGCGTCGCGAGCTGCAGCTCTTCGGGATTGATCTGGGGCGTTGCCTCGAGCTCTTCGATACCTGTCAGCGCGCGAACTTCGTCAGCGTAGTAGAGCGCCGACATCACAAAGACTTTGTCCCGGGGACGGATGGCGACCACCTGTTCTTTGCCGTTCATGACGACTCGCGCGAGCGCGACGCGTTGTTGTTCTTCGGTGGCGTGCAGGATTGTGGCGAAGCTTTCGATCGCGACAGGGCCGTCCGGCACGACGTAATGGGAGCCGTGGTAGTAGACAGGATCGATTTCCCCACGATTGACGAATTGGACGATGTTGATGGACTTCGTCGACTCCAGCCGTACCTTGGTGAAATCTTCCTCGTCCATGATGACGTACTGTTCTTTCGCGTATTGGTAACCCTTCACGATTTCGTCGCTCGAGACGCTGCGCTCGCACGTGGGACACCGCTTGTCGTATTTCACGCGAGAGTTGCACTCTTTGTGTATTTGATTAAATGATACAGATTGGGAGCGTGCGGCCGGGTACATGCGGACTGGAATATTCACGAGCGAAAGTTTGAGGAATCCCTTCCAAGTCGGTCTCATCGTGCGACCCTCCCGACGCGGAGTTTAGAGGCCCGCTCGCCTATGTGTCAACGGCCAGCTCGTCTTCGGCGGGTGTCCGAACGGCTGTGTCATTATGGAAGTAGTGGATGGCAATATTGCGCAAGTATTGCTGAACTTTCAAGCGGTGAGTGGAAAAACCTGCATGTCGGTGTAAACAATTGTTTCTAAATATAGTAAAGTGTTGCCCGCGTTGCCGAATGCGCTCGAGGTAACGCCAACGCAAGCTCGCCCACGATCCATTATCGCGCAATAGATGCAGTTTTTGTTTCTTTTGGCGGGCGGTCTGCCGACAGCTCGCTTTAAGTTATTGATTTCATTGATTTTAAATATGGTCACTAATCCGGTACAAAAATTGCTTCGTGCTCTAGCAGCTATTTCATACAACTCCTGTTTGCAACCGGGAGAAGGGTACCGACACGCGATGCTTTCACTGTGGCCACACCGCTTGACGCGCCGGCTTCTAGGCTCGCCGGTCGTCGGGTCGTCCGAGCAACAGTGCTTTTTGAGCGGCGTGCCGCTCCGCTGACACGATGCCCGAGCTCTCGGAACGCGTGCTCGTACTCGACTCAGTCGGTGCTGAGCGCCAGAACATCGCCGGCTGGCTCACCCATCGTGGCCTCAGCGTGGATATGGCCGAACGTATCCAAGGGGCGGAGCTTTCGCGCTACGGCCTCGTGGTGTTGGATATGGATTTGCTCGACTCGGATTGGTCTCGCCAGCTGTCGGGGTTCAAGCGCTCGGCGCCGGAAACCGAGGTCATTCTGACGACGCAGGCGGGCGAAGGTTCTGTCGAAGCGGCTGTATCTGCGATCCGCGAGGGAGCGTTCGACTACCTCGTCAAACCTCTTGATCCGAATCGGCTGCCAGTTTTGGTGCACAAGGCGCTCGAGCGGCGACGCTTGTCGGAGGAGAATCGGGCGCTGCGGCAGCGATTGTCGCTGACAGACGAATACGGGAACGTCGTCGGCAAGAGCCGGTCTATTACTGAGGTTTACGAAATCGCGGGACAGGTCGCCAGTACTTCGGCGACGGCGCTGCTCACCGGCGAGAGCGGCACCGGAAAAGAGCTCGTCGCCAAGGCGATCCACAAGCGGAGCCAACGGCGAAAACGTCCTTTCGTCTCGCTGAACTGCGGCGCGCTACCGGAAGCACTTCTCGAAAGCGAGCTCTTCGGCTTCGAGCGCGGTGCTTTTACCGGCGCCATCGACTCCACGCCCGGCAAGTTCGAGCTCGCGGATCATGGCACGTTGTTTCTCGATGAAGTCGGAGAAATGAGCCCCAAGACCCAGGTCGAGTTTCTACGGGTCCTGCAGGAGCGGGAGTTTCGGCGAGTGGGGGGGGACAAGCTCATCCATGTCGACGTTCGCATCATCGCCGCGACGAACAAGGACCTGCTCGAGGAGGTTCGAGCCGAGCGGTTTCGGCAGGATCTGTACTACCGGCTTGCGGTGGTTCCGATCCACTTGCCGTCGCTGCGCGAGCGGCGCGAGGACATCCCGCTGCTCGTGGATTCCTTCCTGAAGGAGTTTGCGCAATCGAGCGGAAGAGCCGCGAAACGCCTCTCACGGGAAGCGCTGGAGGCGCTGTCGCGCTACCATTGGCCGGGGAATATCAGGGAGCTTCGAAATGTCATTGAACGTTTGACGGTCACCGTTGATGCGAGCACGATTCGTGTCGAGCACCTTCCGGACGAGTTGACGGCGGGCAAGAGTGCGACCCGTCAAATTTTCATTCGTCTCGGGACTCCGTTGCGCAAGGTGGAGGAAATTGTCATTCGGCGGACGCTCGAAGAGCTGACCGATCATCGTCAAAAAGCGGCGAGCATCCTCGGGATCAGCCCGCGGGCGCTCCACTACAAGATTGCCCGCTACGGCGTTCCCCGGAAACGGTCGCAGATTACTGGAAACGGGCCAGAGTCGAGCTCGAGTGTCGAGCCAACGGCCACCTCCAAAGTTATTCCCAGAGATGAACCCGGAACTTATCGAAGAGTCGATCATGACGAGCTGTAAACCTACGGAAAAATTGGTCTTCGGTTGCCGAAGTTTTTCGACAACCGACCTCGATTTGTTATTATTTCTGGTAAGGACGCCGACCGTACGAGCAGACTTACCCCCCGCGACTGGAGACTTCACATGTCAACGCAAACTCTCGTAGGTGAGAAGGAATCCGGTGCCAAGCCAACCGTCGTCAACGACTTCTCCATCCAAGTCGCGACAATCAACGGCTCAGGGAGCCAGTCCTCCAATAGCGTATTGATGCGCGCCATCTTTCAGATGGGTGTGCCCGTGAGCGGCAAGAACCTGTTCCCGTCGAACATCCAAGGATTGCCGACGTGGTTTACGATCCGCGCGAGCAAAGACAGCTACATCGCACGAAAACGTGATGTCGACATGCTCGTTGCGATGAACCCGCAGACCGCTCGCGAGGATGTGCAATCCCTGAAACCGGGATCGGCTGTCGTCTACGAGCAAAGCTTGGGGCTCGACAACGTGCGGGATGACGTCGTTTTTTACCCCGTTCCTTTTGCGGAGTTGGCCAAGGATGTCATCGACGAGCCGCGTCTGCGCAAGCTTCTAGCCAACATGATCTACGTCGGTGTCGTCGGCCAGCTGCTTTCGATCGAAAAGGAAGAGATTCGCGCCGCGATTACGAAGCAGTTCAAAGCGAAAGCGAAAGCGGTCGAGCTCAACGTCAAGGCGATCAACGTGGGTTTCGACTACGCGGAAAAAAAACTCACGAAAGCCGATCCTCTCGAGATCGAGAGGATGAACGAGACCGCCGGCAAGATCCTCATCGACGGCAACGCGGCCGGAGCTCTCGGCTCCATGTTCAACGGTGTCACCGTCGTGACCTGGTACCCGATCACACCGTCGTCGAGCCTGGTCGAATCTCTCATCGACTACATGAAGGTCTATCGCATTGACGAGAAGACCGGCAAGGCAACCTTTGCCGTCGTCCAGGCGGAGGACGAGCTCGCCGCCATCGGGATGGTGCTCGGCGCCGGTTGGGCTGGCGCGCGTTCGTTGACATCGACCAGCGGTCCGGGCATCTCGCTAATGTCCGAATTCGTTGGGCTCGGCTACTTTGCCGAGATTCCCGCCGTCATCTGGAACATCCAACGCGTGGGACCCTCTACGGGACTTCCTACGCGCACCGCGCAAGGTGACGTCCTCAGCACCTACCTGCTATCCCATGGAGACACGAAACACATCCTGCTATTCCCCTCGTCAGTCGCGGAGTGTTTCGAGTTCGGTGGTACGTCGTTCGACCTCGCGGAGCGCTTTCAGACTCCGGTCTTTGTCATGTCCGATCTTGACCTCGGGATGAATATCTGGATGTCGGATGCATTCGAATACCCAGAAAAGCCGATTGATCGCGGCAAGGTGCTCGACGCTGAAGCTCTCGCAAAGGTCGATGATTGGGGTCGCTACAAAGACGTCGATGGCGATGGCATCCCCCATCGTACGCTTCCCGGCACGAACCACCCGGGGGCGGCGTATTTCACTCGCGGCAGCGGGCATAACGACTACGCCGAGTACACGGAACGGCCGGAAGATTATGAAAAGACGATGATGCGTCTGTCGAGGAAATTCGATACGGCACGAAACGCCGTGCCGGGGCCGGTGCTCGACGAAGTGGACGGGGCCAAGATCGGGCTCATTGGCTACGGCACGACCCACTGGGCGATCGTGGAATCGCGCGATCAGCTGCGCAACGAGAGCGACCTGGCCGCGAGTTACCTCCGAATCCGGGCGCTTCCGTTCAACGATGAGCTGGAAGCGTTCGTGAGCAAATACGACCGCGTCTACGTGATCGAACAAAACCGTGATGCGCAGATGCTCCAACTGATTCGACTCGAGTTGGCCCATCGGCCGGAGCTTCTCGCCAAGCTGAGCAGCGTTTTACATTTTGCCGGACACCCGATCGACGCGCGTTCCGTCACCGAGGAGCTGGTCGCGCAGGAATATCCGGCCGAGTGAATACCCTTGAGATTGGGAGATAGACATGTCAACCACGGCTAAACAACCGCCTGCACCACCCAAGAAAGTCAATCGGCTCGGGCTTGCACAGGCCGACTACAGGGGCAAGCCCTCCACGCTGTGCAAGGGGTGCGGCCACGATTCGATCAGCAACCAGCTCATCAAAGCGTTCTACGAGTATGGAGTCGAGCCCCACCGGGTGGCGAAGCTCTCTGGTATCGGCTGCTCATCGAAAACGCCCGCCTATTTCTTGAGCAAGAGTCACGGTTTCAACGCCGTCCACGGCCGCATGCCATCGGTTGCGACAGGAGCGGTCCTTGCGAATCGTGACTTGGTTGCCGTCGGCGTCTCGGGAGACGGGGACACGGCCTCGATCGGCATTGGGCAGTTCGTTCATCTCCTCCGCCGAAATCTTCCGATCGTCTACATCGTCGAGAACAACGGCGTGTACGGGTTGACGAAGGGCCAGTTCTCGGCGACAGCAGACCTCGGGTCCAAATTGAAAACCGGAGTCGTGAATGAACTACCTGCGGTCGATCTCTGTGGGTTGGCGGTCGAGCTCGGCGCGACCTACGTTGCGCGTTCCTTCGCGGGCGATCCGAAGCAGGTCGTGACCCTCATGAAGGGCGCGTTCGGGCACAGTGGGACCGCTGTTCTCGACATCATCAGCCCTTGCGTGACGTTCAACAACCACGCCGGCTCGACGAAGAGCTACACCTGGGGTAAAGAGAACGAAGAGCTCATCCAAGATGTGGGCTTCGTTCCGTTCTTCGACGAGATCGATGTGGACTACGACGAAGGCGAGGCCAAAAAAGTCAAGCTCCACGACGGCTCGTCCATCATTCTCAAGAAACTCGAGCGCGACTACGATCCTACGAATCGACGCAAGGCCCTCGAGCTTCTCCTCGATTCCGACGAAAAGAAGCAATTCCTCACCGGATTGATCTACCTCGACACGAAAAAAGAGAATCTCATCGAGCTACTCGACGTCGTCGACGAGCCTCTCGCGACGTTGCCGCTCGATCGCGTCCGTCCGCCGAAAAGCGCACTGGACGACGTGATGGAGTCACTGAAGTAGCTTTCGGTCGCATCGAGCCTGGGATGCGCCGCCGCTAAAAGCAAAGGAGATACGGGGATAGGAGGGGATGTGGGGATAGAAGAAACTCTCTGAAATCCCCTCATCTACAAGCATCGAATCGCGCTCATCCCCTTATCCTCTTGCTTTTCGACCGCTGACTAGAAGTTGAATTTGAGCTCGGTCAGAATCTGGCGTTTCAGGATGTCTCCGAACACGTGCTGTTGAGCCTTGGCGTTGTTGAGGTTGGTGAACTTCACCGAGAGCGTCATCCTTTCCTCCGCGAACCGAACGCCGACGCCTCCGTTCACCATGGTGTAGCGCTCGGTCGGACCATGAAAGCGCGCGTCGAGCACGTCGGTCCAGAAAGCAGTATCGGTGAAGTTCAAACTGATATTGGCGAACCACGTCCCGCTGTCGTAGTTGACACCCGCGTTGAATCGATTCGCGGGGGCAACGTTGTACTCGCCAAAATCATCGCCGTTGTCCGGAACCGGCTCGGCCTGCCAAGAGTAGTTGGCGAAAAAGCTCAAGTCGGCGGTGGCTCGTGTATTGAGACCGAGCTCAACCCCTTTGTCGCGCACACCCTCGAATGGCAGATACGTCAACTCGGCCGGAAGACGCGCCCCGTCGACAAAAGCCGGCGGCAGCGGCCAACCTGGGGGCGGATTGTCGCTGGTGTAGAGGCGCGAGGTGGTAAACAAGATGCTGTCTTTCGTATCGTTGAGGTAGAAAGCGGCGCTGACGGTATGGCGGCCACCGAACGTTCCCGTGTAGCCGACTTCATAAGCCGTCAACCGTTCCTCGTCCAGCTCGGTGTTGCCGGTAGCTCGGATCGGAAACACGAACACTCCAGTGGGGAGCTGTGCCGACTGCAAGATGGTGACGTCGAGAAAGCTGTTGACAAACGACGGTGCCCGGAAGGCTCGGTTGTACGACACGCGGAACGTGTGATCGGGCGTTGGTTTGATCATGAACGTGGTGCGTGGCGAGAAGACCGCCTTGTTGAGAACGCTGAAGGCGTCCACGCGGCCGCCGACAAGCCAGCGGAAGTGATCGGAGAGAAAGATCTCGTCTTGGATGTAGAAGCCGCCTTCGGTGCGACTGTCACCACCCGGGGCGATCGATAGGTCGAATGTGTTGTAGCGGAAATTGCCGCCGTAGTTGATGAGGTGTTTCGTCCCCAGTAGTTGCGAGTTCGCGACTTCGACATCGTAGGTGTTATTCGCGAACGTGAAGTCAATGGGGTTTCCATCCACTCCGACGGCGAGAAGTGCAGGCGCCTCACCGTCGAGGATGTTGGTGAAGAAGTTGACCTTCCAGTTGTCGCGCTGGTAGTTGACCTTTCCATAGCCGAGCACCGTGCCGGATTGGATATCGAACGGGCCGATGCCCGTATGGATGATCCCGCGGGTGCCGGCGATCCCTCCGGCGAAAACGTATTTTTGTCGCCCGTCAGGATGGTCGTAGTCCACGCGAACGTCGAATTTCGGCTGTGCGGTCCCTTGGTTCTCGTAGGCCGGGTACTCTCCACCTCCCGTGGCACCACGTTCAGGGTCGTCCACGATGGGTACGGTTCCAACCGGTCGTGCCAAGGCGTCCATCCCGAAAACTCCACCCGAGACTTTGAACGCCCAACGTTCGTTGAGCGCCTGCGCGTGCCTGACGTTCAGGTGGTAGCTCGTCCCGGTGTCGAGGTCCTGCCCCGTGGGTGCGGCGCCTCGGTTGACCGCGCCGAAACCCAAGGTGACGGCGCTGCCGTCGAGCTCCCGCGGGGTCTTGCTGATGACGTTCACCACGCCGGTCATCGCGTTGGGTCCCCACACGGCCGAGGCGGGGCCATTGATGACCTCAATCTGGGCGATCTCGCTGGTGTCGATGGGCAGGAAGTCCCACGCCACGAAGCCGAAAAAGTCTTGAAAGATGGTTCGACCATCGAGGAGCGCGATCTGAGTGTTGGCCAACGTAGACGTAGCGCCTCGGCTGGTGATGTTGATGTCGCGTGCCGACGTCTGAGACACGTTGGCGCCGGGCACGGTTCGAATGAGGTCTCCGTAGCTCTGGGCGCCACCGTTTTCGATGATCTCGGGGCCAATTACGGTCACCGTCGCGGGCGCGTTGACAATCTGCGTCTCGGTTTTCGAAGCGGTGACAACAACCGTCTCGGAGTATGCAAGGGGTTGTTCGGACTGCTCTTGCTCCTGTTGCTGCTGCTCTCGTTCTTGTTGGGTCTGGTCCTGGAAGGCCTCTAGTGACTCCGGAGTTAGGGTCGACGTGAACAGTATGAGGATGAAACCGATGGGAGTGCGGGTCATGACTACCTCCTGGCTGGGGCACCATCGAGACCGACGTTGTCTTATCTCACACAACGGTCCGACGTATCAATACTTCGTTCGGTTCTCGGCAAACGGCATACGGTTGCCGTGCTCGTTTGGACTGAACGCTTCTTCCACAGAGCCACGCCTGGAAGCGGCTCTAGGCCTCCGCGACGCAAAACCTTTCACCGAGGCGGGTTCGCGCAGAAAAGGGATTGGCTACAAACGAGCATCAACCGAATGCCGTTCTTGTGCCTATAATCCCCAGCATATGCTAAGTGAAAAAGACGTTCTCGATAAATTGTCCGTTGTTCGAGACCCGGATTTGGGCCGGGACGTTGTATCGCTCGAATACGTCAAGAACATCCGTGTGTGCGCTCCCATCGTGAGCTGCGATATCGAGCTGTCGAACCCGGCGAGCATGGCCAAGGACAAGATTCGCGACGACGCGCGAAAGGCTCTTCTCGAGCTTCCGGAAATCAACGAAGCCAACGTCGAGATCAAGTGGCGGGTGACCGCATCGCCGGAAGGCGTGAAGCGAGCTCTACCAGGTGGGCAGGTCGCTCCGGCCCCGCAAAAGCCTGAAGGGGTAAAAAACCTCATCGCTGTTGCCTCCGGGAAGGGAGGCGTTGGCAAATCGACCGTCGCCGCCAACCTGGCCGTAGCACTTCGGCAGACTGGGGCGTCCGTTGGGCTCTGCGATGCCGACGTCTACGGGCCGTCGCAAGGCACCATGTTCGGTCTGACCGCACGACCGGAGGCTGACTCCGAGCAGCGGCTCATCCCGCTCGAGGCGCATGGAGTCAAGATTATGTCCATGGGGCTGTTAACGACGAAGGAGACGCCAGTCATTTGGCGTGGTCCCATGGCGACTCGCCTAATCCAACAGTTCATGGGCGGAGTCCTTTGGGGAGAGCTCGACTATTTGATCATCGATCTTCCTCCGGGTACCGGTGATGTTCAACTAACGCTCACCCAGAGCGTCCCGCTGACGGGCGCGGTCATCGTGACGACCCCGCAGGACGTGGCGCGCACGATCGCGGAGAAGGGGCTGAGAATGTTCCGCCCGGTTCAGGTTCCGGTGCTCGGCATTATCGAGAATATGAGCTACTTTCAGTGCTCTCACTGCCACGAGAAAACCCACATCTTCAGCCAAGGTGGCGGAGAGTCCATCAGCAGTGAGCTCGGAGTGCCGTTTCTCGGGGGCATTCCCCTGGATCCGGAGGTGGTTCTCGCTGGAGACCAAGGAGAGCCCATAGTGGCGCGGAATCCGGACGCCCCGGTTTCGGCCGTCTACCGGGAGATTGCGACGCGGGTTGCAGCCGCCGTGGCGCGCGTCAACTTCGATAGCGACACCGCTGATCGACCGAAGGAAATTTTGGAAGAGGATGGAAAACTCAAGATCCTCTGGGCTGACGGATCGGCGACGAGTTTCCCGTTCGACTTCCTGAGAAACCGCTGCCCCTGTGCGCTCTGTGTAGATGAGTGGAGTGGTAAGCGCAAACACCTCATTTTGTTGCTGCCGTCGAACTTCCGCCCGATGACCGTCGAGCCCGTCGGCAATTACGCCATCCAGATCGGCTGGTCAGACAGCCACAACACCGGCATCTACAGCTTCCGCGGACTGAAAGAAATGGCCGTGGAGCTCGAAGCCGCACAGAAATAGCCATCGGCATACGGGGCTGTTACCCGTATACCGCCACGCGATCACGGTCCTGCGGCGGTGACTTCGATTTCGATGCGGGCGTCTTTCGGGAGTCGCGCGGGTTGCACGGCAGCGCGCGCGGGTGGGACGGCGACGCCTTCGAAGTAGGACCCGTAGGCTTCGTTCATCGCGGCGAACTCACTCATGTCGGCCAAATAGATGTTGGTCTTGATGATGTGCCGGGCGTTCATGTTCGCCGCTTCGAGGATTCCCAGAACGCTGTCCATACAGCGGCGTGTCAGGGCACCGATGTCGCCTTCGATCATCTCCCCGGTGGCGGGATCGAGCGGAACCTGTCCCGAAACGAAGACTAGATTGCCCACGCGCACCGCCTGGCTGTAGGGACCAATGGGGGCGGGGGCTTTGTCGCTTCGAATCGCTTCTTTCATGCCAGCGTGCTCCTATCGCTTTGTTCGTTTTGGGCGCCAGGCCGGGCGACGTCGAGCACGCCGTCCACGGCACGGATGGATCGAGAGATACGGTCGAGCTCCTTGACGTTCGTGATGGAGACGGTGACGTCGATCGTTCCTTTTTGATCCTCGAATGTCTTGGCCTCGACGGTGCGGATATCGGTGTTCGTTTCGGCAATGATCGAGGTGATGTCGGCAAGGATGCCTTTGCGGTCCTCTACGTTGACGGAGAGTGTGATGTCGTATTTCGTGCCCTTCTCACCTTCCCAGGACACGTCGATGCGCCGCTCGGGATCCACCATGAGGTTCAGGAGATTGGCACAACTGACCGAGTGCACCGACACACCCTTACCGCGGGTGATGTAGCCGGTGATGTTCTCACCGGGCACGGGGTTGCAGCACTTCGCTCGATAGACCATGAGGTCGTCCATGCCGTTGACTTTGATCTTGTCCTCGGTGCCTCGCAGAACCCGCCTCACCGCACGCGCCAGACTCGCTCCCGCGCCGGCCTTTTCTTCGAGTTGGTCGGACGGGATCAGCCGGGTTAGCACTTTGCGCGGCGAGACTTTTCCGTACCCGACGGCTGCGTAGAGATCGGCGTCGTTGCTGAAGCCGTATTCCTTCAGGATTTGCTGGAATGTTTCCGACTCGAGGGCCGGTTTGAGGCTGACGTCGAGGCGACGGGATTCTTTGTCGATCAATTTCTTGCCGATTTCGATGCTTCGATTCTTCTCGGTGGCGTTGAGAAACGTTCGAATCTTGTTGCGCGCACGCGCCGAGGCGACGAAGCTGAGCCAGTCACGGCTGGGCTTGTGCCCGCGGTTGGTGAGGACCTCGACGATATCTCCGTTTTTCAGCTGGTAGCGCAGCGGTACCATCAAACCGTTGACGCGAGAGCCGACACACTGGTGGCCGACGTCAGTATGGATGGCGTAGGCGAAGTCGACCGGAGTGGCGCCACGCGGGAACGATTTCACATCCCCCTTGGGCGTAAAGCAGAAGACGTCTTCAGGATACAGATCGACCTTCAACTCATTCAGAAATTCGTGGGGATCGTTTACCTCGTGTTGCCATTCAATGATTTGCCGCAACCACGCGAAGTTCTTGACGTCGTCGTCCTCGAGAGGACGGCCTTCCTTGTACTTCCAGTGGGCAGCAATGCCTTGCTCAGCGACTCGGTGCATTTCCGGAGTCCGGATCTGAACTTCGAACGGAACTCCAGAATCGGTGATGACGCTCGTGTGAAGCGAACGGTACCCGTTAGGCCTCGGCATCGCGATGAAATCCTTGATGCGACCCGGCACTGGGCGCCAGGTGTTGTGGATGATGCCGAGCGTTCCGTAGCAGTCTTTGACGCTGTCGGTGATGATGCGTAGCGCAATGAAGTCATAAACCTGGTCGAGCTCGATGCGCTGGCGTTCCATTTTCTGATAGATGCTGTAGATACTCTTGGTGCGACCCACGATCTCGGACTGGATTCCGTTTTCGGCGAGCTCGTGCTCGAGCTTTCCCTGAATCTCGGCGATGAACTCGTACGCCCACTTCTTCTTCGCCTCGACACGAGCCGCGAGAACGCCGTAGGACTTCTGGTCGAGGTTCTTGAGGCACAACTCCTCGAGCTCGGATTTCATCTTGCCGATCCCGAGCCGGCCCGCCAAAGGTGCGTAGATCTCTAGGGTCTCGTTCGCAATCCGACTGCGCCGTTCGTCAGACAAGTGCTCCAGCGTCCGCATATTGTGCAACCGGTCAGCGAGCTTGATGATGATAATGCGGATGTCGTCCACCATTGCCATCAGCATTTTTCGAAAGTTCTCCGCTTGGCGCTCTTCCGCGGACGAGAAATTCATCTTGCTGATTTTCGTCAGGCCCTCGATGATGTGTGCTGCTTCCTCGCCGAAATATTCCTCTACGGTCTCGGCGGTCGTGAGCGTGTCCTCGACGACGTCGTGAAGAAGTCCGCACACGACGCAGACGATGTCGAGCTTCATCTCGGCCAGGATGTTGGCGACTTCGAGCGGATGGATCAGATACGGCTCACCTGATTTCCTGAGTTGGCCCCGGTGCTCGCGCGCGGAGAAAACGTAGGCACGGCGGAGCAGCTCCAAATCGCCGTCCGGCTGGTACGCGCGGACTTTCTCCAGGATATTTTCGAATCGGATCATCGCATCAAGCGTCGCTTCAGGGGGAGGCGCAAATTCCGTATCCTGAGTGGCTTGCTATCCCGTCCATGATAGGCTTCGGTCTTCGCGGGATCAAGACCGGGGTCCCGCGGCGTTTTGAATAGCCCGGAAACTGAGTTTCTTGACTGGCGCCAGCGGCGCATAATATACTGCGCTCCCCAGTTAGTGGAGAGCTACTGGAAGAGGGGGTTTTGGTCATGAGGACCCATCGTATAGTATTCATATTACTGGCTTTATTCGCGCTCAACGGCTGCGCTGTTTCGGAAAAGTGGAACATGCTGAAGTCGCGACGCGCTTTCAAACAAGCCAACCAAGCCTACGCCAACAAGCAGTACCCGGATGCAGTCGAGTTCTACAACAGTACGCTCGATCTCGATGACAACCCGGATCCGAGGGTTTTGGTGACGACCTATTTCTACCGAGGTAGCAGTCACCATCTCCAGTTTCGGCCGGGCATGTTTGGCGATGCTGAAAACGAGGCCCATTTGGACGCGGGCATCGAGGACTACGAGCGGGCACTCGAATTGGCCGAGCAATATGCGGATGAGTACGAGCTGGTCGAGCCGTATCGGCAGTACTCCATGGAGCAGCTCGCCGCGATCTATCGAGACAACCTCGATGATTTCGCGAACGCTGAGTACTTCTTCAAGGGACTCATTGAGCTCGACGCCGACACCCCCGAGCGTTACTACGCGCTCGCGGACGTCTATGAGCGGTTCAACGATGACGATGAGATGCCTTTGCTCGAGCAGGCGATCGAAGCATACAAGACGCCGGTTGAGCTCAATCCTGATGATCCGCTCGGGTATCGTCAAGTGGCGAACCTGCTCAACAAATACGGTCGGTTCGAGGAGACGATGGACTGGCTCGCGAAGGCGCGAGATGTCAAAGCGGACGATCCCGAGGGTTACTATTTGATCGCCGTACATTACTGGGACAAGGTCTACCGGGATCCCGATCTGGATACGAGCGACAAGCGCGACTTCATCGAGCTTGGTATCGCACAGCTCGACCAGTCGCTCGAGATCAACGATGAGTATGTCGACGCGCTGATTTACAAGAATCTACTTCTCCGCGAGAAGGCCAAAGTTCAACCGGCCGACGAAGCCGAGCTCACCGCCGAGGCGAATGAGCTCCGCGACCGAGCCATGGCCTTGAAGGAAGTGCAAGACGCCGCGGCCGAGGCTGCCGCTGAGGCCGCCGGCGAAGCCCAGGAGACGGCTCAGTAGGAAAACCTCTCTTCCGCCACCAGCTCCATAAGCTTTTCGGGCGAGACAGTGCTTTCGGGCGCCGTCTCGCCCTTTTTCTTTTGGCATGAAAGACAGCGTCCTCATCATCGACGACGATGAGATACTAGCCTCCATGGTCGCTGAGTATCTTCAAGGCCATGGTCTCGAGGTCGAGCATGCCGCGCACCCGATGCGGGGGCTTGCCCTGCTGAAAACGAGGCGCTTCGATGTCGTCGTACTCGATGTCATGCTCCCCGAGATTGACGGCTTCGAGATGGTGTCGCGCATCCGGGCAAACAGCGATATACCGATCCTGATGCTGACGGCTCGTGGTGAGGAGACCGATCGTATCGTGGGCCTCGAGCTGGGCGCCGACGACTATTTGCCGAAACCGTTCAATCCCCGGGAGCTTCTTGCTCGTCTTCGCGCACTGATGCGACGTCAACGCCGCGCAGTCACGGCTGGGGCCACAGTGCTACGCGTGGGTAGTCTCGAGATTGACCTTTCGCTGCGACGGGTTCGACTCGATGGTGTCGAGCGGCAGCTCACCGCCTATCAGTTCGACCTCTTGGTGGCGCTCGCACAAAACCGAGGACGTGTCATGAGCCGGGACGAGCTGATGCAAAGCGTGCGTGGGGCCGGGCTAGAGCCGTTCGACCGTAGCATCGACGTCCATATCTCGAGAATCCGCTCTGCCGTCGAGGACGATCCGAAAAACCCGGTGCGGATCCTGACCCTCCGCGGCGTAGGCTACCTGTTTGCCTCGGGGGATTCGTAGAGGCAAACGGCTCATCGGCTTTCGGCATCCGGTTGCCGCTCGTTTGTAGGGGATCTTTTCTTGTACGATCGCGCCTCGGTGAAGGAACTCGCGCTTCCGAAGGTGTCGATCGCAGTTCGAGGCGCAGCA
>CAMYKY010000014.1:0-623 GCA_947259165.1 uncultured Acidobacteriota bacterium
ATGTTAGAACGTTTTGCCTAACTTGGCTTTCGATGGAGGGGAGAGTATGACCGAGAGAGGATTCTGGGGCTCGAGGCTGGCGTTTATCCTGGCGGCTTCAGGCTCGGCGATCGGCCTGGGTAACATCTGGGGCTTTCCTACGCGGGTCGGTCAAGGCGGCGGCGCTGCGTTCGTGCTCATCTACCTCGTGTGCATCTTCTTCATCTGCGCTCCGATTCTGATCGCCGAGATCGCGCTCGGCCGGGCCGCTGGACTCTCTCCCGTCGGAGCGTTCGAACGCTTCCGTCCGGGCTCGAAGTGGTGGCTCGTGGGGGCCCTCGGCGTGGTTTCCGGCGTCGGTATCGTTTCGTTTTACTCCGTGATCGGTGGATGGACGCTCGCGTACGTCGGCGTTGCCGCGGCGGGCGGACTCGGCGGGAATCTCGGCGAGCTGTTCATGGGGCTCATTTCCAGGGGCGGGCTCAACATCGCGTTGACGTTCGTGTTCATCGCGTTCGCGGCCGCGGCGAATGTCGGCGGCGTGCGAGACGGAATCGAGCGGGTTACGAAAATCTTGATGCCGATTTTGATCGGACTTCTCCTGCTTTTGTGCGTGCGCGCGCTGACGCTGCCTGGTGCCGGCG
>CAMYKY010000014.1:647-56608 GCA_947259165.1 uncultured Acidobacteriota bacterium
CTAGGGCAGGCGTTTTTCTCGCTGAGCCTAGGTAATGGCTGCATGCTCACCTACGGTAGCTACCTGAGTCGCAAAGAGAGCATTGGTCGCTCGGCGTTTTGGGTGGTGATTCTCGATACGTCCATCGCTCTCGTTGCCGGACTCATCGTGTTCCCTGTGGGTTTCACGCTCGCCGGATTCGACCCAAGCTCCTCGGGCCCGGGCCTCCTGTTCATTACGCTCCCGGAGCTTTTCGCAACGATGCCAGCCGGCGCGTTTTTCGGCGCGGCGTTTTTCGTACTCCTCGCGCTCGCGGCGCTCACTTCGGCGATTTCGCTCCTCGAGATTCCCGTGTCTCATTGCATCGACCAGTTCAAATGGTCACGAAAAAAGTCCGTTGGCGTCATCGCCGGCTCGGCTTTCCTGCTTTCGATCCCGTGTGCGCTGGCGGGTGGCGCGGTGGATTTTTTGACGAACTTCACGGCGCCGGCGTGGGGTGGGGACTACCTGCAGTTCACGGCTACGATCTGGAACAACTTTGCGCTTCCGATCGGTGGGCTCTTGCTTTCGATCTTCGTTGGTTGGGTCTGGGGTGTCGACAAAGCGATCGAAGAGCTGGTGCGAGACCACGCCTGGTTTCCTGCACCTAGGCTCTGGGGTGTACTCATCCGATACGTCGCGCCCGTTGCCATCGTTATTGTTCTTCTCACCGGCATTTGGCCGCTGTTTGTCTGAAACTGATTCTACTTTTGGAGGAATTCATGCGATATCCGGCTCTTGCCGTCGCGCTGATTGCGTTCGCGTCGGCCGCCGCCGAGGAGACGAACAAGACGAACATCGAGGACCCCTTTATCGTCCTCACCGATGCGCTATGCGAGGCCAATGAGCCGGCGGACCCGGCGCGTGATAGCTACGGAATGGATCCAGCGACGGGCCGGTTCATCCATCCGTCGGCGACTCCGCATCAGCACGAGACGATGTCGTTCGATGGTGAGCTCGATTATTGGGATAGCCAAGACTACGCCAAGAACATGAAGGTCGAGGCCTATTACCCGTGGGTCGTCGAGCCGTTCCACACGTGGCAGAACATCGTGGATTTCGACGGGCGGCGCTACCTTTATCAGTACGTTCGCCGGGACCTCGGGATCTTCGATATTACTGACCCGAAGAACGTGAAGAAGGTGTACGAGAAGGGGGCGCCCTGGGATTCGGGATCACCGGGCGACGAGGTCAACCCTTACGCGCCGGGTGATATGTTCGGCGCGGCGTCGATCATGTGGAACGAGGATCTCGGAAAGATGATCATGGTCCAGTCGTTCGAGATTCAGCGCTTCGGTGTCATCAACGACAAGCGCAGTGAGCCCGATAAAGTCGCGATGCACCGCAACGCGGATCACTTGAAGGGGTTCAAGGTCTACGAGATGAACGGACCGCTTCCGAATCAGTGGACGCTCCTGTCGGAGACGACCACAGATGTGATGCATCCGAATGCGCCCGTGGGGAAGCAAGGTGGCTCGGGGGTACGCGACATCCCGATGTACTTCGGCGGCAAATACATGTTCGTGGGTGCGGCGCCCGACGCGACGTTCGCGCTGACCGAATACCCGACCGATCTGTACTCGTCGGGATATCAGGCGTGGGACATGTCGGATCCAGCGAAGCCGGTATTTCTCGACCAGTTTGCGGCTCCCGGACAGCAACTCGGCGATGAGGCGGCGTATGTCAACAACCCGCGGTGCGGCAACCGCACGTCGTGGTTCGGCTCTCGTATGCCGCTGTTCGTGCCGACGCCGGTGGAAGACGGTGGCAAATATGGCTACGCAGCCATGGCGGGGCTCGGGCTCTACGTGCTCGACATCTCTGACCCGGGCAATATGAAGGCGGTCGGCCATCTCGAGTTTCCGCCGAACGTCGCGGGAACCGAAGGCGACAACATCGATGTCTCTCAAGTCGAAGAGACGGGCATCATTTATTACAGTGGCTATCCTCTCGCGGAGAGCTGCTACGAACCGTACAAAGACATCTTCGCCATCGACGTTAGTGATCCGACGGATCCGAAGATCGTCGCCACGCTCCCGCGCCCGGTTCCACCGTCCGATGCGGATTTCACAGATTTCTGCCAGCGGCGGGGAAGCTTCGGTCCGAAGCGAACGGGCTACTACACGCAGCCCGGGACCCCGCGCGACGACATTTTGCCCTACGCGTTCTACAACGCGGGCGTACAGATTTTCGACGTCAAGGATCCGAAGAGCGCGGAGATCGTCGCCTACTTCGTACCGAAGTTCGACGAGCGGGTCGCGAGCTACGCGCGTGGCAACCTAGCGCACGGCATCTACGTCGAGTATGACCGGAACATCGTCTGGTTGTTCACCAACCATGGCTTCTACGCACTCTCGACTCCCGTTCTCGGCGAGCCGAGCCTCGTTGCGCCCGAGACGCCTTGGCCGCCGCGCTCATGAAGTACGCTCTAGCGAGTTATCGCGACGGCGGCGCGCATCGCGCTGCACTGGTCGTTGACGAGACCCTCTACGATCTCGGTGAAGCGTTCGGGTCGGACGCGCCGTCCTGGGCGCGGGGCAGCCTCGACGACGTCATCGCCCGTTGGGACGAAGCGTCGGAATCGCTGGAATCGCTTTCGTCGCCGGGGTCGAATCCGCTCTCGGTGACGCCCGAGGCACCGCTGCGGCCCACAAGGATCTTTGCTGCCGCTTCGAACTACGTCGAGCATGCGGACGAGATGGGGACCGTGCTCGAGGCAAAAAAAGACAGCAACCCCTACATGTTTACGAAGATGAGCTCGACGGTGATCGGTCCCGGCGAATCGGTGGTGATCCCACCCGAGTCGCAGAAAGTCGATTGGGAAGTCGAGCTCGGCGTCGTCATTGGCAAGCGCGGTCGCCGCATCTCGGTCGACGACGCGCTCGAGCACGTAGCGGGCTACACGGTGGTCAACGACATCTCGGCGCGCGATCTCACCCGGCGCGATGATTATCCCTTCAAGTTCGACTGGTTTCAGGGGAAGAACTTCGATACGTTTTGCCCCCTTGGGCCGTGGGTGGTGCCGCGCAGCGCCATCGACGATCCGCAAAAGCTACGTCTTCGCCTCGATCTCAATGGTGAGACGATGCAAGATGCGAGCACCGCGGGCATGATCTTCGATGTACGCGAGCAAATCGCGTATCTGTCGTCTCTGCTCACGCTCGCACCGGGGGACATTATTGCGACCGGTACACCCACCGGTGTGGGCATGGGGCGAGGCGTGTTTCTGAAGCCAGGCGATGAAATGACGGCTTTCATTGAAGGTATCGGTGTATTGAAGAATCCCGTGGAAGCGGAAAAGGGAGTCGGCTCGTGAGAAAGTTTGGTTTGCTAGCTGCGACGTTGCTCGCTTTGTGTGGAGGCGGCTGCGGCTCGGAGCCGGGGCCGGGGCCGGGCCCAGGGGATGACTCGTCGTTGCGGGAAGTCACGTTCAACATGGCGTGGCTGCCTCAAGGCAGCATGAGCGGCGTGCTCGTGGCCATTGATCGAGGTTTTTATCGCGATGCCGGTCTCGACGTTTCCGCCGTACGTGGCTTCGGGGGCATTCGAACGGTGAACGAAATTGATCAGGGGATGTTCGACTTCGGCTACGGCGATCCGTTGGCGGTGATCTTGAATCGTTCGCAAGGCGGCAAAGCGAAGATAGTGGGCGCAATCAATCAACGTTGGCCCGCCGCGCTGTGCTATGTCAAAGGACGTCATGCTATCGAGACACCCGCGGATCTGCGTGGTCTCACCGTGGGTGGGGGACGCAGCTCACCGATGCAGGTTCTTTTGCCGATGTGGCTCGGGGCGAACGGCATCGCCGCTGGTGACGTCACGATGATGCAGCTCGACCCGGCGGTCGTGATCGCGTCGCTTCTCGAAGGTCAGATCGACGCCGGAGAATGCTGGCGGGCGAATAGCATCCCGCTCTTCGAAAAGCGCGCGAAGGAAGCGGACGTCGAGATTGGCTGGATCGAGTACGGCGCGTTTGGTCTCGACATCTACGGGAACGGTCTCGTAACGTCCGAAGTTCTCATCGCCGAAGCGCCCGACGTCGTGCGAAAGTTCGTCAATGCGACTTATGAGGGCTACGCGTTTGTTCTCGAGCAGCCCGAAGAGGCGACACGCATCGTGCTCGAGCAGTTTCCGGTTTTGGACCCGGAGGTGACGCGACAGCAGGTTGACGAGTTGACCAGCCTCATGTCCGGGACGGAGACACTCGGGTGGTTGGAAGAGGACAAGGTCGCTCGTACTCTGTCTCTGGTTTCCGAGGCGTACGAGCTCGAAGCGTCGCTGTCACCCTCGGAGCTGTATACGACCGAGTTTCTAGGAGGAAACTGATGTTCAAGCCATCGCCGAGAAAATTGGGCCACCTGGTGCTGACAGTGCGGGACATCCACGCGTCGGCGAACTTTTATACGGAGATCGTAGGGCTCACCGTCTCTGATTGGATCGATGAGCGAATGGTGTTTCTCCGAGCGGGAACGGACCACCACGACCTCGCGCTCGCTCAGCTTCGCGAGGGTGCGCCGAGCGACGCCTCACAAGGCGGACCTGGCCTCGAGCATTTCTCCTACCGAATCGACAGCTTCGAAGAGATGGAGAAGGTAGTCAAGCATCTCCAAGACAACGATGTGACCATCGATCGTGGTCCCGGCAAACACGGACCCGGCGAGAACTGTTTCCTGGTCTTCAAAGACCCCGACGGCAACAACGTCGAGTTTTACTGCGACATGCTCGAGATCACCGAAGAAAAACCGTACGAAGCCAAAGTCTGGAAAGACGGCGCTGAAACATTTGATGTGTGGGGCTTCGAAAAATTTGCCGTCCCCCCACCAGCCCATTTCAGGAAACCAACCTCTCCCCCCTCTGGGGGGAGAGGTCGGCCACCGAAGGTGGACGGGTGAGGGGGATGTCCAGAAGGTCGACCACCAAAGGTGGACGGGCGAGGGGGCTCTTGCAGGGGGTCGCGTTCTTTGCGACCCTGGCCGTCGTTTGGGAAGGATCCGTCCGAATCTTTGACATCCGCTCCTACCTGCTCCCGCCTCTCAGCGACGTCATCAAAGAAGTGATCGCATCGAGAGCCCTTCTCTGGCAGCACGGCATCATCACGTTCAACGAGGTCGTGCTCGGATTCATCGCCGCGGCCATATCCGGCGTGATGATGGCGGCCCTCGTGTTCTTCGTCCCGATTGCCCGACGCACCGTATATCCACTCCTGATCGGCCTCCAGAGCATTCCCAAAGTCGGGCTCGCGCCGCTGATCATCGTGTGGTTCGGCTACGGCCTCAACTCGAAGGTCATCATGTCCTTCTTGTTCGCATTTTTCCCGATCGTGATCTCGACCTTGGGAGGCCTCGCGGGAACTCCCGAGCATCTCGAGGAGCACTTTCGGGCACTACGGGCTTCGCGTTGGGTGACGTTTTGGAAGTTGCGCGTGCCCAGTGCTCTGCCAAGTTTCGTCGACGGGTGCAAAGTCGCGATGCCACTTGCGGTGATTGGTGCCGTGGTCGGCGAGTTCGTGGGGTCGAACGATGGGCTCGGGAATTTGATTCTGTTGGCAACCGGTTCGTCGCGCAGCTCGCTGACGTTCGCAGCTCTCGGTGCGGTGACGGCGATGTCGCTCGCGCTGTTTGCCGTCGTGGCCGGGTTCGGGAGGTTGGTGTGGTGGCGAGCGCAATCGTGAGCGCGACGGAGTTTCCGCAGGCGCGAGAGCCGGTCATCGAGCTTCGAAGCGTCTCGAAAACCTACGGAGCCGCCGACGGCGTCAAAGCGCTCGACGGGGTCAGCTTCGATGTCCACGAGCAAGAGTTTGTCTCGATACTAGGGCCGAGCGGCTGTGGCAAGAGCACGTTGCTTCGCGCAATCGCCGGGCTCACCGCGTTTGATGGGGAGGGATTGTCGGTTGGAGGGCAGCCGGTCGTCGAGCCGATGGACGATGTCGGCGTGGTCTTCCAGTCGTCGAACTTGCTCCCGTGGCGAACGGTCGAAGCCAACCTTCGTCTCGGTGCGGAAATCCGTCGGGAGACTCCAGATCCGCAGCGCATGACGGCCATGCTGGAGATGATCGGGCTCTCGGGGTTCGAGAATCGGTACCCGCATGAGCTGTCTGGCGGTATGCGACAACGAGTCGCCATCGGACAAGCGCTCGTACGGAATCCGAAGGTTCTGTTGCTCGACGAACCGTTCGGTGCGCTCGATGCACTCACGCGCGACAAGCTCAATTTCGAGCTGCTGCGAATCTGGCAAGCGGAGAAAAAGACTGTCGTACTCGTGACCCACAGCATTCCTGAAGCCATTTTCTTGTCGGACCGTGTCGTCGTCATGTCCGATCGACCGGGGCGGCTTCTCGAAGATGTTCGTATCGAGCTACCGAGGCCGCGCGATCCGAAGTCGACGCGCACATCGGCTGATTTTGGAAAGTACGTCGTCCGGCTGGGCGAGCTCATGGGAGTGCAGTGACGAGTCGGAACAACGAAAGGAAGATCATGGCGAAACTCAAACACGTTGGCATTGCGACGCGCGATCCCGACACAGCAGTCAAGTTTTTTACCGATGTGCTCGATTGGAAGATCGCGGGCAAGATCGATAGTCGCAACGCGACCGGCTACTACGTCTCCGACGGGAACATGAACATCGCGCTATTGAAATTCAAGAACGCGCCGGCGGCTGGGGGAGAGTACGGCCTCGAATACACCGGACTCCATCATCTTGGCTTCCAGGTCGAGGATCTGGAAGAATCGGCAGAGAAATTCGCCGCCGCGGGATTCGAGGCGCGACACGATATCAACATCGCTCAAGGACTCGGCGCAAACCCTCACAAAGACAACGCCGAGTACAAATACGCTGGCCCCGACGGCGTCATCGTGGATGTTTCGGAGCGCGGTTGGGTCGGGACCGGCTCTTTCGTCGAGCGGACCGAGGATTCGTGATGATTTACCACGAGTCTCATGGCGAGGGGCCTGCGATCGTGTTCGCACACGGCGTCGCGGGCAATCACGCAAGCTGGTTTCAGCAAGTGCCAGTGTTCTCGCACTCTTACCGAGTCGTGACGTTCGATCATCGAGGGTTCGGTCGCTCCGCCGATGCAGAGAAGTTGGGACGCTCCGGTTTCGTAGACGATTTGAAAGCGCTCTTGGACGAGCTGGAGATCGACCAAGCGTGTCTCGTCGGTCAATCGATGGGCGGCGGGACGGTCGTCGGTTTTGCGGGCCGCTACCCGGAGAGGGTGAGCGCGCTCGTCGTGTCGGACGCGCTTTTCGGGATCGAGCTTCCCGAATCGATCCGTGCGGGCTTCG
Source organism: uncultured Acidobacteriota bacterium (assembly GCA_947259165.1). Lineage (GTDB taxonomy): Bacteria > Acidobacteriota > Vicinamibacteria > Marinacidobacterales > SMYC01 > CAMYKY01. The sequence goes on from CAMYKY010000014.1 coordinate 7,949, forward strand.
ATGAAGCCAGGGAGAAAGCGGCCCTGCTTGGCCAGCTCGAGCGCGTGCTCGCGAAGACGTATCCCGAGTCCGAGCCGGCAAAGACGTACCTCTACCAAGCACTCGCCGGCTTCAACGAGATGAATCGAGACGCTCTTCCTGGATCGTGGGGTCGGCTCTACACGCCGGATGAGCTGAAGTCCCTCGGCGTTCCGACTCTGTTCGTTGTCGGGCAGCATGATGTGCTCGTGCCGCCCAAGCTGGTCCACGAGCTCTCGGCGGTAATCCCTGGGTCGTTCGCGGTCGAGATTTCGGACTCCGGACATTCGCCGTACTTCGAAAAACCGACCGAGTTCAACGACAGCGTTCTGAGTTTCTTGCAAGCCGTTGGCGTCAAGGGTGCGGGCGCAAAGAAAGCCTTGAGCAATGCGCCCGGGTACACGAAGGTTACGGACTGAAATGAAAGTCGGCGTCGCGGGACTCGGCACCATCGGCACCGTAGTCGCACGCGCGCTCGACTCGGGAATCGAAGGTCTTTCGCTCGAAGCCGTCGCTGGACGGGATCAGGACAAAGCGCGTCGTAAGATGGAGACTTTTGCACGGCCGGTCGACGTCGTCGCGGCAGACGAGCTCGCGGAGCGTGTTGACGTTGTCGTGGAGTGCGTTCCCAAAGCAGCGTTTCGCGAGATCGCGGTGCCGGCATTGGAGCAAAGTCGCATCTTGATTACCGTGAGCGGTGCGGCACTGCTGGAGTCGTCGGATTTGGTCGAGCTTGCGCGCCGAACGGGTGGGCGCATCGTGCTCGCGACGGGTGCGATCCTCGGGCTCGACGCCCTCCGCGCTGCCTCCGAAGGGGAAATCCACAACGTCACCATGGTGACGCGAAAGCCTCCGCGTTCGTTGCGAGGTGCTCCGTACCTTCAGCAGCACAACATCGATGTCGACGCTCTCGACGAGCCGCTCAAGATTTTCGAAGGAACAGCGGAGGAGGGAGCTCGCGGGTTTCCCTCGAACGTCAACGTAGCGGCGGCTATCGGGCTTGCTGGTATCGGCCCCGCGAGAACACGCCTCGAGATCTGGGCGGACCCTGCTGCAGAACGCAACATGCACACCGTGCGAGTCGAAGCCGATAGCGCTCGCTTCGAGATGTCGATCGAAAACGTGCCGAGCGAAGAGAACCCTGGAACGGGGAAGCTCACCGCGCTGAGCGTCATCGCAACCCTTCGAGGGCTCGTCTCTCCGCTGAGGGTCGGCACCTAAAGGCCTACAAAACATGCAGAAGCTCGAAAACTATATTGACGGTCATTTGGAAGCGCCTCGGTCGGGTCGGTATCTCGACAACTACGAGCCGGCGACTGGGCGCGTCGTCTCGCAAGTTCCGTCGAGCGATGGCGCGGATCTGGATGCAGCGGTTGCGGCTGCCGAGCGGGCGTTCGTGGAGTGGAGACGCTCCGCGCCAGACGAGCGCAGCCGCGTGATGTTGACGATAGCCGATCGAATCGATGCGAATGCTGAGGAGCTTGCGCAGGCCGAGTCGAAGGACACGGGCAAGCCGGTGTCGCTGGCTCGAGCTCTGGATATTCCCAGGGCTGCGGCGAATTTGCGTTTTTACGCTGCGGCGGCAACCCAGTTTGCGAGTGAATCGCATTCCATGGAGGGTGGCGCGATCAACTACACCCTGCGTCAGCCTCACGGAGTCGTTGCCACGATTTCTCCGTGGAATCTTCCGCTGTACTTGTTCACCTGGAAGATCGCTCCAGCGCTTGCGGCCGGTAACACCGTGATCGCCAAGCCGTCGGAGCTGACGCCGCTCACCGCTTGCTTGTTCTCGAAGCTCTGTCAGGAAGCAGGTCTTCCCAACGGGGTTTTGAACATCCTTCACGGCGAAGGCGCGACGATCGGGCAGCAGATCGTGGAGCATCCTTCGATCTCTGCGATTTCGTTTACCGGGGGCACGGTCACCGGAGCCACCGTCGCGCGCACCGCGGGACCGATGTTCAAGAAAGTGTCGCTCGAGCTCGGAGGCAAGAACCCGACGCTCGTGTTCGCCGACGCCGATTGGGACAAGGCGTTGGACGGAGCCGTCAAAGCGGCCTTTTCGAACCAGGGTGAGATCTGCCTGTGCGGCTCCCGAATCCTTGTCGAGTCCGCGGTGTTCGAGCGCTTCCGGGATGACTTCGTCGAACGCGCGAGCGCACTACGCGTTGGCGATCCTCTGGAGGCGACGACGCAGCAGGGCGCGGTGGTCTCCGAGGCCCACATGAAAAAGATCCTGGGCTGTCTCGACCTCGCGAAAGAAGAAGGCGGTCGCGTGCTGTGCGGCGGCAAGCGGGCTCGAGTCGACTCGGACCGCTGCAAGGATGGCTGGTTCGTTCAGCCTACCGTTATCGAGGGCCTCTCGATGGGCTGCCGCACGAACCGAGAAGAGATCTTCGGACCGGTCGCGACGCTCATCCCCTTCGACACCGAAGAGGAAGCGGTAGGTTTTGCGAACGCGACCGACTACGGTCTCTCGTCGTCGATCTGGAGTCAGGATATTTCGCGGTGCCACCGGATCGCCGAGCGTATTCACTCCGGATTGGTTTGGGTGAATACATGGCTGCTCCGCGATCTGCGGACGCCGATGGGGGGCATGAAGCAATCCGGAGTTGGCCGCGAAGGCGGCTTCGAAGCGTTGCGTTTTTTTACCGAGCCCAAGAATGTTTGCGTCAAATATGAGTAAAGAAAAGAGCCAACGCAAAGGCGCCAAGGCGCAGAGATGCAAAGGAAGAACCAACGAGGAATCCTTCGCGCCTTCGCGCCTTTGCGTAAGGTTTTTTGTCGACCTGTTTCGTGAGACAAAAGTATGGCTGAATTGAGAGCGTTTAATTTCAAGAAGTGGATCGACGAACACCGCGAGCTTCTCAAGCCCCCGGTCGGGAACAAGCTCGTGTTTCCCGACACGGAGTTCATCGTGATGGTTGTCGGTGGTCCGAATCAGCGGAAGGACTATCACGTCGACGAGGGTGAAGAGTTTTTCTATCAGCTCGAAGGCGACATGGTTTTGAAAACGATGCAGGGCGGAAAACCCGTGGACGTTCCGATTCAGGAGGGGGAGATCTTCCTGCTGCGTCCGCGCGTTCCGCACTCACCTCAACGTTTCGAGAACACGGTCGGACTCGTCATCGAGCGTCAAAGGACGGCTGAGGAGCTAGACGGGCTGCAATGGTACTGCGACGATTGCAATCACCTGCTCTACGAGGAGTCTTTCCATCTCCAGAACGTTGAGACCGATTTCCCGCCGGTATTCGACCGATTTTTTGGTGATGTGAAAAATCGCACTTGCGCAGAGTGCGCGACCGTAATGGACATGCCGTGACTCTGAAGATCGACGTTCATACCCACATCCTTCCGCCGGACTGGCCGGATTTAAAGCAGCGCTACGGCTACGGTGGGTTCATCCAGCTCGAGCACAAAGACGAAGGCTGCGCGCGCATGCTGCGCGACGGCGAGCTCTTCCGGCAGGTGAGTGCCAACTGCTACGACTCGGATGTGCGGCTCGGGGAGTGCGACGACCATCGTGTCGACGTGCAGGTATTGTCGACGGTGCCGGTGATGTTCAGCTACTGGGCCGAGCCGAAAGACACCTACGACCTTTCGAGGTTCTTGAACGATCACATCGCTGGTCTCGCGGAGCAACATCCGAAACGCTTTATCGGCCTCGGAACGGTGCCGATGCAAGACGCCGATCTTGCCGTGAAAGAGCTCGAGCGTTTGGTAGGCGAGTTGTCGATGCCGGGAGTGCAGATCGGCTCGAGCGTGAACGGAAAAAATCTCGACGACGCGAGTCTTTTTCCGATTTTCGAAGCCGCGGCCGAGCTCGGCGCCGCGGTGTTCGTCCATCCGTGGGAGATGTTGGGCAAAGATCGAATGCCGAAGTACTGGCTTCCGTGGCTCGTCGGGATGCCAGCAGAGACCACGCTCGCGGTGTGCTCGATGATCTTCGGAGGAGTTTTCGAGCGACTACCGAAGCTGCGGGTGCTGTTCGCGCACGGCGGGGGAGCCTTTCCCGCGACCGTAGGCCGGATCGCTCACGGTTTCGATGTGCGCCCGGATCTGTGTGCCGTCGACAATGCGATCAGCCCGAGAGACTATCTCGGCCGTTTCTACGTTGACTCGCTGGTTCACGACGAGGCGATGCTGCGCTATACCCTCGAGCTACTCGGCGACGACAAGGTCGCTCTGGGGAGTGACTACCCGTTCCCGCTTGGCGAAGCTGTTGCCGGCACCCTCATCGGTTCCATACTGCTTCCGGAACAAACGCGAGCGAACCTTTTTCACGGCGCGGCTCTTCAGTGGCTTGGACTCGAAAAGGAGCAGTTCGCGTGACGCTAGACGATGCCAAGAAGCTCGACCGAGATGACCCGCTCGCACCGTATCGCGAGCGTTTCCATCGTCCTGAGGACACGGTTTACCTGTGTGGTCACTCGCTCGGTCTTCAACCAAAGAGCGCGGCCGCAAAAGTCGAAGAAGAGCTCGATGATTGGAAACGGATGGGTGTGCGCGGCCACATGGGAGCTCGCCGTCCCTGGATGCCGTACCACGAGCTTCTCGCCGAGAAAGGCGCTCGGGTCGTGGGCGCGATGCCCAGCGAAGTCGTCCACATGAACACGCTCAGCGTCAACGTACATTTATTGATGGTGAGCTTCTACCGTCCGACGCCCGAGCGGCACAAAATCCTGATCGAAGAGCACGCGTTCCCGTCGGATCACTACGCCGTGGCCTCTCAGATTCGATTCCACGGATTCGATCCGGCCGACAGCCTGGTCATCGTCGGGCTCGACGAAGATGTCCAGGAAGTAATCGATCGTGAGGGCGACGCGCTGGCTCTCGTCTGGCTCGGTGGCGTGAACTACTACTCGGGGCACGTGTTCGACATGCGCGCCATCTCTGAGCACGGGCACAAGGTCGGAGCGGTCGTGGGGTTTGACCTTGCGCATGGTGCCGGCAACGTCCCACTCGCACTCCACGACTGGGACGTCGATTGCGCGGCGTGGTGCACCTACAAGTACCTGAACGGTGGCCCTGGGTCGGTGGCGGCAGCGTTCGTGCACGAGCGACATGCAACCCGGGACGATCTTCCGCGGTTCGCGGGGTGGTGGGGGCACGACAAGGAAACTCGGTTCAAGATGGGCCCGGAGTTCAAAGCGATTCCCGGGGCCGAAGGCTGGCAGCTCAGCAACCCGCCGATTCTGTCGTTGGCTCCGGTGTTGGCGTCGCTCGAGATGTTCGATGAAGTCGGCATGGATGCGCTGCGCACGAAGTCCGAGAAGCTGACCCGTTATTTCGAAGAGCTCATCGGGCGTGAGCTCGCCGGCAGAGTCGACATCGTGACCCCGCGAGAGCCGGAGCGTCGCGGTGCGCAGCTTTCGCTACGAATCCTTACGGGAAACGGTCGCGCTGCGTTCGATGCGATCAGTGCTCGAGGCGTCGTGTGCGATTGGCGCGAGCCCGACGTGATCCGAGCCGCAGCGGCGCCGCTTTACAACGGTTTCGAGGATGTGCATCGCTTCGCGAACATCCTCAAGGACGCCATCGCGTAATGACTTTCCAGGATTTCGCGCCGGTACTCCACCTGATGGGGTATCTCGCCGCTTGTGCCATCTACGGCATGTTGTTGGTGATGGTGTGGCGCGCCGGCTGGTCGAAGGCGACGCAGCTACCGTTCGCCGCCGGGGCCCTCGGCCTCATCTGGAACCTCGGAAGTCTCGTCATCGCGTCTCACGATTTCGGCTTTCTCGAGATGTCCGAATATCTCGACGCGCTCACCTACTCTGCGCTCGCGTTTCTCCCCGCGGTGGTCGTCCACTCGATTCTGAGGGAGCAGCCGGGGAAGGCGGCGCGGTGGATCACGTGGGCGGCCTATGGCATCAGCGCGGTCGCGGCGATAGGGCACTTTGCCAACGTCTACCAACTCGGCTTTGCGCCCTGGCCTCGCGCTGCTCATGGGCTCGGAACCGCGTACGGCTTCTTCATCATCCCCCTTGCGCTCGTTACAGGCTCGCAGCCGACATGGAAGCGCGCGTTGTGGATGTTCGCCCTGGCGGTATTCGCACTGTTCGGCTCGGAAATCGCGTATCACACCGAAGGCTCGCTGCTGCTCGATCTCATTGGGCACCACGCGACCATGCCTCTTGCGTTCGTGATCCTCTATCAGGAGTACCGCTTCGCGCTCGCCGATCGGTTCCTGAAGAGCGCGCTCGCGATCATCACGCTGGTATCGATGGCGATGGGAGCCTATGTCGTCATCGTCGCGCGCCTCGGCGATTCGTTGTCGGAGCCCCCGGTCATGGTCGCCGTCCTCGGTCTTTGGATCGTAACTGCCCTCGTCTACCCCGTTCTCAGCCGGGCGATCTCGTGGCTCGTCGACCGATGGCTTTTGGGCCGCGACAGCTACGGTCACCTGAGAGCCGAAGTGGCTCAACTGGTTCAAACGGCGCAGACGTCCTCCGAGGTCCTGAACGCGGTCGGTGACAAACTTGCACTCGCCCTCAACGGCAAGCTCGAGTGGGCGGTCGTCCACGGCGACGTCGTCGACGTCGACAAGTATCTTGACGAGGCGCTCGTACAGGCGCTCGAGAATCCTGGTGACCAGGACGTGGTGTGGCTCGCCTCTCGCGGTACCGCGGCGGCGATCCTGGTGGCGACGGCAGAATCTCCACGTTACTTGTGGACCGTGACGGAGCTCTCCGAGGGTCGCCGCCTCGGCGCTGAAGATGCGGCGTTTCTCGAATGGGTCGCCCTGCGAGCGGCACGTCGTATCGACCATCTTCGCATCGTGCACGAGCGTTACGAGCACGAGCTGCGAGAGCAAGAGATGGGAAAGCTCACCACCGAGGCCGAGCTCAAAGCGCTGCGCACACAGATTAATCCGCACTTCCTGTTCAACGCGCTCACCACGATTGGGCATTTGATCCAGGCTGCGCCTGACCGTGCGGTCGATACTCTGTTGAACCTGACCGATCTTCTGCGGCGCGTGCTTCGCTCGACCGAAGAGTGGACCTCGCTCGGCGAGGAGGTCGATCTCGTCGTTGCGTATCTCGATATCGAGCGCGCACGATTCGAAGAGCGCCTCGAGGTCGATATCGACGTTCCGTCGGAGCTCAGGGCTATCAAGTTGCCGCCATTGATTCTCCAGCCCCTCGTCGAGAACTCGATCAAACACGGTATCGCTAAGCTCAAGGCAGGTGGTCGCGTCGTGGTCTCCGCTCGGCTCGAGGACGACACTTTGTGCCTTCGTGTCGAAGACACGGGTGCCGGCGCGAGCGCCGCGGCTTTCGCCTCCACCCGCGGCGAAGGTGTGGGCCTGAACAACGTCGAACAACGCTTGCGCGGGTACTACGGGGAAGACGCATCACTCTCGATTGAAAGCCGTCCTGGCTCCGGGACCACGGTCGAGCTTCGCGTTCCTCCGGACAGCAACGGGCGATCGCGCCGCCACGCCGAGGCGGTAGCGTCAGAATCCTAAGCCGAACGATGGTCCTACGCGTAGTGATTGCCGACGATGAGAGGCCGGCCCGTGCTTTCTTGACGTCGCTGTTGCGCGATTTCGATGACGTCGAGATCGTGGGCGAAGCAACCAACGGAGCGGAGGCGATCGAAGTCATTGAAGACAAACGCCCCGATATGGCGCTGCTCGATCTGCAAATGCCTGAGCTCGACGGTCTCGAAGTCGTGCGCCTTCTGAACAAAGAGCGCATGCCCCTCGTCGCGTTCGTGACCGCATACGACGAATATGCGGTGCGCGCCTTCGAGCTCAACGCGATCGACTACATGCTCAAACCGGTGAGCCGCGCGCGACTACGCGAAGCGATCAACCGCGCTATAGAACGTCTCGAGCGTGACGACCTCCGCCAGGAGCACACGACGAAGATCCAAAAAGCGGTCGCTCAAATCGAAGACGAAAGCCCTGCCCAGCTTCTAGAGCGCATCCCGGTGAGAAAACGCGACGAGATCGTCATCGTCCCCGTTGACCGCATCGCCGCCATCGAAGCGGATGGTGAGCTCCTGCACATCACCACCGATTCCAATGACCGCCACACCATCACCCGTGCGCTGAAAGACCTCGAAGCTCGCCTCGACCCGAAACGATTCATCCGCCTCTCCCGAGGCGCGCTCGTCAACCTGGAACGCATCGAGACCGTTACTCCGATGCCGGGCGGCACGTACGTGGTGACCCTCTCGAACCAGCAAAAACTTCCTGTCAGCCGACAGCGATCGAAAATCCTCCGCGAGCAGCTGCTCAAGCTCTAGTGTATCTGGCACCCGTGGGTTTGGAGGTTCGTCGGAAGTCTGAGCCTTGGCCACGAACACGAAACCGTCGCGTAAGAGCGCCTCGTGCCGGGACCCGGTCGAAAAACGAATGGGCGAGCTCCGAAGGAGCACGCCCGGATTAGGGTTGCCGTCCTGGCCCCGCGACATTGGCTAGAGCGCCGACGGTGGCGCTCGGCGCCAGCGTTTGAATCCGGCTCGCGCGGGTATCTTCGAGCGCTTCCAAGAAACGACGTCGCCAGCGATGGATATCGTTTCTCCGCAACACCTTCATCATCGCTGACCACCGGCGTCGGCGCTCCTCGACCGGCATGTCGATCGCCTTCGCTAACCCGTCGGCAACATCGTCGAGGTCGTAAGGGTTGACGATGATCGCTGCATCGAGCTCGCGCGCGGCTCCCGCCAGCTCGGAGAGCACCAGCACGCCCGGATCTTCCGGACGCTGCGCGGCCACGAATTCTTTTGCGACGAGGTTCATCCCGTCTCTCAAGGGGGTGACTAGACCCACCCGCGCGAGCGAGAGAAAGCCGAGAATCGTTGCGTGAGAGAATCCCTTGTGGAGATAGCGTAGCGGCACCCAGTCGTACTCAGCGAACCGTCCGTTGATCTCACCGGCTGCGGCGTCGAGCGCGCGCCGCATCTGCTGGTATCCGGGAACGTCTCCACGGGAGGGCTGGGCGATTTGAAGACAGACCACCTTGCGCCGGACCGCCGGTCTTGTCTCGAGCAGTCTTTCGAAAGCGCGGAATCGAGGGACCAAGCCTTTGGTGTAGTCGAGGCGATCGACACCCATGACGAGGTCACTGCCGGAAAGGCTCGCCAGCAAGCGGCGTCCAGATGACGATTTCCGTCCCTTGGCGGCCGTCGCGGCGACGTCGTCGACATCGATGCTGATCGGGAACACCGCGACACCTGTCGGTGCACTCCCGATTTGAACGCTCTTCATGGACACCTTGGCGCCGGGCACGCCGTAGTGGACACTGTTGATGAAGCCCCGGAGGTCGACATCGGTCTGTAAGCCCACGAGATCGTAGGCTCCGAACTCCATCAGCAGGCTTCGGTAGTGTGGCAGGGCGCGGAACACGTCCGAAGGTGGAAAAGGCGTGTGCAGAAAGAACCCGATGCGCTGCCGGCACCCGGCTCGCCTCAGCTCGAGTCCCAAGGGGATGAGATGGTAGTCGTGGATCCAGATGGTGTCGTCGGGGCGCAGGAGAGGAACGAGTGCGCTGGCGAGGTATTGATTGACCCGCCGGTACCCGTTCTCATAGCTGCGGCGGTAGTCCATGCGCTCGAGCCGAGCGTGGAGAAGCGGCCACATCACGCGGTTGGAAAAGCCGCGATAGTAATCGTCATAGTCGCGTCGCGAGAGCGCGGTGGTTGCGAACTCGACGTTGCCATATCGTGTTCGCACGACCGATTTGTCTTCGGCGATCTTTCCGTTCCATCCGAACCACAACCCGCCTCGCGTTTCGAGTGCGGACAGCACCGCCACCGCGAGACCGCCTTGTGGCGGTCGCTTCTCGGTCGGAACAGGAACGCGGTTGGAAACGACGACGAGGCGACTCAAAAGGCCTGCTCCCACGATTTGCTCAGTTTGCGGGCGGAGTTGATCAAGCCCACCATGCTGTAGGTCTGCGGGAAGTTCCCCCAGAGCTCACCCGTGCTTGGGTCGAGGTCCTCGGAGAGCAGCCCGTGGCGGTTTCGGCAGGCAAGGAGCCTCTCGAAAAGAGAACGAGCCTCGTCCTCGCGGCCGAGCGCGTGGAGAGCGTCGACGTACCAGAAGCTGCAGATGATGAACGCGGTTTCGGGTGATCCGAAATCGTCGGGAGTCACGTAACGAAATAGAAAATCACCTTTGAGCAAATGTTTCTCGATGGCGGCCACGGTCGCGGCGAAGCGTGGGTCGGAGGCCACGACGAAACCGAGCTCGGGCAGAAGCAGCAGAGTGGCGTCGAAGTCCTCTCCGCCAAACGTCGCGGTGAAGCTCGCGAGTTTCTCGTTCCACGCTCGCTCGCTGATCGTCACGTGCATGTTGCGCGCCAGGCGACTCCAGTGGATGGCGCGCTCCGTCAGTCCGAGCCGCCGCGCGATCTTGCCGAGCCGGTCGCACGCCGCCCAGCACATGACCGCGGAGTAGGTGTGGACTCGGTTAGAGCTGCGAAGCTCCCATGGGCCAGCATCCGGCTGATCGAATACGCGGAATGCCAGCTGGCCGAGGTGCTCGAGCCTCAGGAACAGCGCTTCGTCCCCGGGAGACTCGAGCCGCTCATCGAAAAAGATGTGCGTGGCAGCGAGGACGGCCGCGCCGTAGACGTCGTTTTGGACTTGTTGGTAGGCCTGATTGCCGAAGCGGACCGGCTTCATACCTCGGTACCCGGGCAACGCCTCGACGACTTTTTCTTCGAGGCGTGCTCGACCGTTGATGCCGTACACCGGCTGCAGCCTCCCGTCTACGGTGCTCGCCGCCACGTTGACGATGAAGGCGAGGTAGCGCTCCATCGTCGGTGTCGTTCCCAATCGGTTCAGAGCTCCTACGACGAATTGCGCATCACGCAGCCAGCAGTAGCGATAGTCCCAGTTACGGCCGCTGTCGGCGGCCTCCGGTATCGACGTCGTCATGGCCGCGACGATCGCTCCCGTATCTTCGAAGGTGTTGAGCTTGAGAGTGATCGCTGCACGGATCACCGCAACTTGCCACTCGAATGGGATTGCCAAAGAGCGCACCCAACCGTTCCAATAATCCACGGTTTGCTCGAAGAACCGTCGTCCGGTCTCGGTGACGCTGCTCTGAAGGGTCTCGTCGGGTCCCAGAATGAGCGTGAGCGGATGCTCCAGCACGAAAGGAGTCTCTTCGAGAACGGCGGTGATGGAAGCATCGGTCGTTAACCGCAGCGTGAGCTCGGGCATCATGTAACGAACATGATTGCTGCCGTGCGTGATCGCGGGACGCGCTCCGTCATCGACGATGGCGGGTCTGAGCTTGATACGGACCCGCGGGCTTCCTGCCAGCGGGCGGACCAGACGAACCAAGGTGGTGGGGCGGAATATCCGCTCGAACTGCTTGAAGCGAGGAGCGAAGTCGATGATTTCGATCGCCGCTCCTCGAGTGTCAGAGAGGCGTGTTCGCAACACCGCAGTGTTCTTCAGGTAGTCTTGTTCCGCGCGCTCGAAGTCGAGCAGCTCGAGCTCATAAATCCCGTCGTCGTGGTCGTCGATTTGTTTCGCGAGTAAGGAATGAAACACCGGGCCGCTGTCGAAGCGCGGCAGGCAGCACCAAGCGACGTTGGCGCGAGAGTCGATGAGCGCACTGAACGTGCAGTTGCCAACGAGCGCCAGTTCCAAATCAGGAGACACAGTCGACTTCTCCTTCTGCTCGTTGCAGGAAAGCGGCGTAGTCCTCGAGCCAACGAACGACCCGCGCCACGTCGCCAATGCGATAGTGCGCCGACGTGGCGCCCGCGCCCACTTTGATCGAAACCCCGCCGTGCTCGTGGACCCACCGAAATCCGTATTCGTCGGTGGCGTCGTCACCGACGAACACCGGCGTGCGCCCGTTGAACGGAGCCTCGTTCATGAACGCCTCGATCGCCGAGCCCTTCGAATAAGTACAAGGCCGTATCTCGATGACCATCTTTCCGCGCTGGACGCAAAAAGGCTCGGGTAGTGTTGCTTCCATTTTGCGCGCCAGCTTCTCGACGTCCTCGGTGGCTCCCGGGACCCGCCGGTAGTGCAGCGCGAACGCCAGGCCTTTGTCTTCGATGAAGGCGCCCGGATACCGGTCGACGAGCTCTGTGAAACTCGCTCGCGCGGCGGATAGAGGTCGGTCTTCAACCCGGGCACGTTGCATACGCCCAAGTGAGTCTCGACGCTCGTGCCCGTGCAGCCCGGCGGTCGGCAATCTAAGCGGCTCGAAAATGACGTCGACGCTCGCGATGGTGCGGCCACTCACCAGTGCGAGGGCACCTCGGGTCAGCCGGTACAGCTCTTCTAGGACGTTACTGATCTCGGAGCTCGCTTTCAGCCCATCGGGGTCTTCCACGAAATCGACCAGGGTTCCATCTATATCGAGGAACAAAGCCCATCCGTTATGGTACGCGGGGAGCTTCTCGTCTATCGTTTGTGTCAAAGCTAGACTTACATGCTAACAAGAGGCTCGTCTGTGGGCAATGCCGACCCGTGCTCCGGCCGATCACCACCGCGCTCCCGATGATGGCGCAAGATGGAATCGCCCGCGTGATCCGGCCACCGTACACGATGTTCGACAGCGACAGTGCTGAAATTCCAACTGCGATAGACTAACCGCCGTAGCTATGGCGCTCGACGTTGGCACTACCCTCGGCCCCTACGAGATCGTCTCGTCCGCAGGCGCCGGCGGAATGGGTGAGGTTTACAAAGCAAAGGACACTCGCCTCGATCGAACGGTCGCCATCAAAGTGCTGCCGTCGCACCTTTCGGACGACGCCGATCTGAAGGAGTGTTTCGAGCGGGAAGCGCGCGCGGTCTCGAGCCTCAACCACCCTCACATTTGTACGCTTCATGACGTCGGCCACCAGGACGGCGTGGACTTCCTCGTCATGGAGTCCATCGAAGGCGAGACCCTCGAGGATCGACTGAAGAAGGGGCCGCTCGCTTTCGAGGAAGCGCTTCGCTATGCGATCCAAATTGCCGATGCACTCGACAACGCTCACCGTCGAGGTGTCGTCCACCGCGACCTGAAGCCGGGCAACATCATGCTCACCGCGACCGGGGCGAAGCTTTTGGACTTCGGTCTCGCCACCCGCCTTCGCCAAGGCTTCGGCGAGGTAAAAGTCGATGATTCCTCGCTTCTCACGGTGCAAAAACCGCTGACCGAGAAAGGCACCCTCATCGGAACGTTCCAGTACATGGCGCCCGAGCAGCTCGAAGGTGAGAATTCCGATGCCCGCACCGACGTGTTCGCGTTCGGCGCTTTGTTGTTCGAGATGTTGACGGGACAAAAGGCGTTCGAGGGAAAGAGCCAGGCGAGCTTGATCGTTGCGATCCTGGAACACGAGCCGCCCTCGATTACCAGCCTTCAACCGATGAGCCCACCCGCCATCGACCGGGTCGTGCGTCAATGCCTCGCGAAAGATCCGGACGAACGATGGCAGACCGCCGGAGATCTGAGGCGCGAGCTCGAGTGGGTCCGGGAAGCCGGCGCTGACGCTCTTCCGTCGACCGCAGCGTCACGAGCTCGAGCGCCTGGGGGACGCCTCGCCTTTGGAGCCGCGGGGCTATTGATCGGCGCCATGCTTGCCGGGGTCCTCGCTTGGAGTTGGAAGACCGCGCCCCGCCCGAACGTCACCCGCTTCGAGCTCGCCCTTACGGAATCCGTTAGGCTCAGTGGCACGGGCAGTCATGCGGTGGCACTCTCGCCGGACGGCACGCGGCTCGTCTATAGCGCCAACGCGCAGCTCTACCTGCGCTCCATGGATGACATGGAAGCAACTCCCATTCGAGGAACGGACGGCGGTTTGAGTCCTTTTTTCTCTCCCGACGGGAAGTGGATCGGCTTTCACTCGGGCGGCAAGCTTCAGAAGGTTCCCGTGACCGGTGGGGCGCCGGTGACATTGTGCGTGGCAGAGAATCCCTTTGGAGCGAGCTGGGGCGCCGACGGCAACATTCTAATTGGACAAGGTGCCGGGGGCATCTTCCGGGTCCCCGCTTCGGGAGGAGCGATGCAGGTCCTGATCGAGGTGAACGCCACCGACGGGGAGCTCGCCCAAAGCCCGTACCTTCTACCGGGCGGCGACGCGGTTCTCTTCACCCTCGGGCGGGGCGGCGACTGGGACGAGGCTCAAATCGTGTTGCATTCTCTCGAGACCGGCGAGCGCGAGGTGCTCGTCGGAGGCGGTGCGGATGCCCGCTACGTCGCGCCTGGACACCTCGTTTACGCTCTCGGGGAGTCCCTCTTTGCCGTTCCATTTGATCCGTCTCGGCTCGAGGTGACCGGGGGGCCGGTTCCCGTTCTCGAAGGTGTTGGCCGGGCAGTCCCGAACACGGGTGCTGCCCACTTCGCCCTCTCCAATTCGGGATCTTTGGCTTACATTCCGCCCGACTCCCTCATCGGGCGAGAAGATCCGAATACGCTTGATATGGGTCGATCGCAACGGACGTGCCGAGCCGCTGACGAGCGTGAAGCGAGGGTATCTCGCACCGCGGCTTGTCGCACCGTGGCGACCGTCTGGCAGTGAGCATTGTGGTGGAGCCCGCGGCAGACGTCTGGGTTCTCGATGTGACGCGAGACACCTTGACTCGCCTGACCTTCAACGGTGGTTGGACGCCGATCTGGACGCCGGACGATCGAAGAGTGACGTACGCTTCGGGGACTGGTCGTTTTGCCATCTCTTGGAGCCTCGCCGACGGGACCGGCCCAGAGGAGCTGCTCGTGGCGGAGGATGAGCCGCTCTTGGCGATGGGTCCGGTGAATTCCTTTTCATGGTCGCCGGACACGCGAACGCTCGTCTTCAGTCAATACAGAGCGAATGGCGCGGAAGACGACATCGGTGTGCTGTCGATGGAAGGAGATCGTCGGCCCGAGCTCCTCTCCGAGTCAGACTTTGCCGAAGGGCATCCGAGCCTTTCCCCCATTGGACGGTGGCTCGCCTATACCTCCGACGAGTCGGGGCGAAGGGAAGTCTATGTGCGAGCGTTTCTCGAGCCGGAAGGGAGGCGGCAGATCTCAACGGAAGGGGGCACCGAGCCCATTTGGAATCCCGACGGGAACGAGCTCTTCTATCGCCGCGGCGAGGAGATGTGGGCTGTGGCCGTCACCGCCATGTCGATGGCCTCGAAACCCGGCTCGCCGACGACTCACCCAGCGTCCGTGCCATCGCGGCCGAAGCGCTGGGGAGGTACGGCGACGACGCGGATGTGTCGGTGGCGCTTCCGACCCTCATCGATCTCGCATCGCTCGATCGCTACAACATCTATGTAGTGATGCTGGCCCTCATCGCTCTGGACGAAATGGACGACCGAGCTCTGAGCGCCGTGGACTCGATCCACCAGCTTCCGACCTCCAGTGAAGCGGTGACGGCGTCAATGAAAAACTACGTCCCGCGCCTCATCGAAAAGATCCTCGCCGACCTTGGACCCTGAGCCGATTCGCCTGTTTTCTTCACCACCGAGGCACGGAGGCACGGAGGGTTCACGGAATCACCGATAAGTCTTTTGTTTCTAAGCGTTTCTGCCCTTTGTCCCGTCCCTCCGTGTCGTTCTCCGTGGCTCCGTGATTCCGTGGTTTTTTTCCCGGGGTGAGCCTTTCTCCCTCCATTTCCCGCGTGTCTTGTTAGGAGGCCAGACGGGAGACTGGAGACTGTCATGAGCAACAGGGGCGAATCGGGCGAACGACTGTTTGCGGAGGCACAGGATGCCATGGAGAGCGCGTTGCGCTTCGTGGCGTATCGGCGTCGGTTGGGGCCGACCGAGTTTCAGGAGCTCAGGTCGTTCGTGATGTTCAAGCTCATCGAGAACGACTACGCCAGGCTCCGAAAGCATGAATGCCACGGCTCGATGACTGCGTATCTGAGTGTGGTCGTGCATCGTCTGTACTTGGATCATCAGATAGCTCGCTGGGGGAAGTGGCACGCATCGGCCGAGGCTCAGCGGCGCGGGGCGACGGCGGTCGAACTGGAGCGGCTCATCTACCGCGACGGCTACGAGATCCGGGAGGCCGTTGAGTATCTGGCGACGCGGAGTGATCTGGATGGCTCTCGGGCCGAGCTGGAGCGGCTCGCCTACGCGTTGCCGGTGCGGCATCGCACGCGCCTGGTCGCGGAAGAGCATCTCCGCGGGGTGTCCTCGCACACTCCGATCGATCCTCTCGAACGACGCGAGCGTGATGCGTTAGGGAGAAGGCTCGAAGCCGAGCTCCATCGCGCGATGGCCTCGCTCGATGGTGCCGATCGGCTCGTTTTGAAAATGCGCTACCGCGACAGCCGAACGGTTCCACAAATCGCGAAAGCGCTCGGACTGGAGGCTAAACCGCTCTACGCGCGAATTCGTCGAGTCTTGGGTCGAGTTCGAGCGGGTCTCGAGAGCGCCGGTGTCGGCCGGGAACAAGCGGTGGATCTCGTGAACGCTTCCGCGCGCGAGATCGATCTGGAGGGAGTGTTCACCGGAAGCGCCGCATAGCGGACGGCTAGTTCGGCGGTCCTAACGGGCTTTCTGGACAATCCGCGCGCTCGACGGTATAGGTGCCGCCCGTTATCTTCCAGCCATCGGGGGTTTTGATCAGATCGAAAGAATCGACGCCGCAGTGGCTGAACTCACCGTCGAGGTAGAAGTCGTATCGCGTCCACACGTTGGCGATGTGTTCGTGAATGTTCACCTTCGGGTTCCACATGCGCTCGAGGGCGACAGCCTCCCGCGCCGCGAGCCCGTCCAAATACTCTTGATTGGTGAAGCTCCGAACGGCGGACTCGCCGTCTTCGTCGCGGACGGAGAAAAAGCGTCCCTCGGGGATCAGGATCTTGCGCGCCCCTTCGACGTCTTGCGCGGTCATCGTGTCAAAGAAACCTTGCACGACCGCGAGAATGGCTTTGTCTTGGGATTGGGCGGCAACGACGATCGGAAGCGATAGGACGAACGCCAACGTCACGACGTTTCGGCGCATCAAATTCCCTCGGTGTCGAGAGCGTTGACGATGGCCCGGGTTTGTTCGCGAATGAGCTCCGCCATCGCGTCACGAATGACGAAGTTGTTTGTCAGCGAGTTGTAGATGCCCGACGGCACCTCGTACTCGAGCGACACCCGAAGCTCAGTCCCGTGCTCGGCCGGGACAATCGCGTGTTTGTGGGCCCACTTGGGAAAAAATCCCCGTGCCTTCACGTTGGTGAAGCCCTCGGGCGGCGAGTACTCGGAAACGACCACGTCCCAAGTGATCTCCACCGGCCAACGCTTCAGACGGTAGGCGAAAATCGTACCCAGCCGTAGGTCGTCCGGGTGGGACTCTAGCGAGACCGCGAGTGCGCCTGGCGTTGCTCTCTTGATGTTGGACGGGCGGTCGAAAAAGGCAAATACGTCCCTTGGTGCGCGTCGCGTTCGCGCGCTTTCTTCGATACGGGTGACTTCCAGTCGCGGTTTCGCCATCACTCGACTATTCTACGACCGCATCCTACGATGCCGCGACGGCCGGATCAAAGCAGTTTGGCGATCGACTTGGCTGAGTCTCGAATTCGGCGACCGGTTGCACGCTTCTCCTTTGCGGGGAGCGGCTCTTCGAGCAGCAACGCCAGGAGCGCTTTGTTGCCTACGCGCTCGACGACATAGCGCTCGTCGCCGGTCTCCGCCGGTTTCTCGCCGACGAGAGCGCCTAGCAAGGCGCTGCCGCCGTGGAGGTGGGCCAACGGGTGGGGAAGACGAAACTCCATCGGACCCACTGCCGCAAAAGGCGTTCCTTCTTCGTCAACGAGAAATCCCGCTCTCGCTCCTAGCTCGTCTACGATGGTCTCGATCTGGGCGCGCACTGCGGAGAGTCTTTGGGGGTCGTCGAGCAAATCATCGGAGGCGGCCATCGGTTCCCATCTTGATGTGCCGGTTGCCGTTCCGTCAACTCCCCTGCGTTGGCGGGGTTACAGCAGCGTGGTATAGTACGGACTGAGTCGGGCGCCCGTGCGCTCGTAGGAGAACATCATGACGATTCACCCACTTTTCCTCGGGTCGCTAGGAATGACAGAGCTTCTGATCATTCTATTCATCATCGTTTTGATCGTTGGGGGCAAGAAACTCCCGCAACTCGGTGCCGGCCTCGGTGAGGGGATCAAGAACTTCAAAAAGTCCATCAAAGGTGCGGACAAGCTGCCGGAAGACAAGGTCGACGCGCCCAAAGAAGAGTCGAAAGCCTAGCGGCCAACCTACCGCGCGACGTCGGTAATTATGAGCGTATTGGTGCGCTCATCGAAGACGACCGAGCCTCTCGACGATAGAAACTTCTCGAGAATCGGCGCAAGATCCCTGGCCCGACCGTAGGCCAGCTTCCGATAGGTCGTTTTCAGAGGCCCCGCGAGTCGTTTCTCTTCCTCGTACTTTCGTCTTTCCTCGTGCTCGCGGCGTAGCTGCTCGCTCGTCGCGACCCGGAAGACGTTCTCGCCAATCCGATCCTCGACCAACCCGCACGTCCGCAAAACGAGCTCTAGAACTTGCGGCCACGGGACCGCTCGAAGCTTTAGCGTGGCGTTGCAGGAAACCTCAGGGTCGGCGACGAGATTGAATTCGCCGATCTCAGCGAGCAGTCGCATCACGTCGAGAACGTCCGCGTCCTTCACGTCGAGATCGATAAGGGTCTCGGCGTTTGCAGTGGGGGTTTGCACGAGCGCGAGAGATAGCAACACGGCTCCGATCATAGTGTGACCTCCATGCCGTCTTGGGCTAGCTCGAAAACGAGCTCGCTCTCGTGAGCCAAGACGTCGTCGCCTGCATGCACCAGGAGTGTTTGTTTGGCCTCGATTCGCGTACGGTGATCGACTAGATCGCTGTGCGACATGTGCCTGCCGATAGGCGTATCGAAGCTAGAGCACTCGCAAATGAAGAGGTCCGCGCCCGAGCTTTGACGGACGAGCTCGTCGGTCCACGCGGTGTCACCAGAAAAAACGACCGTCCTGCCTCCGAGCTCCACGCGGTATCCGAAAGCGGTGCCGTTTGAGTAATGGTCGACTTCGAACGGCGTCGCGTGCAAACCGCTCTGGCCGAACGTCTCTCCGGGTGCGAGATCCCGATACGCAAGAGAGAAGGATGATGGCTCGATCCCAGGAAAAAACAATCGCACGGATTCTGCGACCGTGGTTTCGGTTCCCTCCGGACCCGCGATGCGCAAGGGTTTTTGTCTCGGGCCTTCATAGCACTCGTGAAGCACGATGAAGGGAATGCCACCGAAGTGATCCCCATGATGGTGAGAAAGAAGAATAACGTCGATGTCCGTGGGCGACAGCCCTAGTTTCTTGAGTGCGACGAGCGTCGTGGGTCCGCAATCGAGCAGGACCCCGAAATCGTCCGAGCGCAACAAGATCGACATGGCATTACGCCCCCCGCTAGCGAAGGCATTGCCGGTGCCGAGAAAAGTAACGCGCATTGTTTTTGTGAGTTCGACCTCATTGTAGCGCGTCGCCCGCGGCTAGCAGCGACCGCTAAAGAACTTCGTTCAGGCTGCCCGTGCGGTAGCCTTCGAGATCGATCGTGACGAACTTGTAGCCTAGAGCCTTTAGCTCCTGCGTCAGCGTGGCACGCATTTCCTGGGTCAGAGCGCGGGGGAGCTCGTCGACGGAGAACTCGAGTCGAACGAGCGCGTCGTGATGACGCACGCGCATGTGGCGAAAGCCCAGGCGGCGCAAGACGGCTTCGCCTTTCTCGACGCTCGAGAGATTTTCTATCGTGATCGGTGTGTTGTAGGGGATTCGAGACGACAAACAAGCGGACGCAGGCTCGTCGGCAGTCGGCAGTCCTAGCTGCCGAGACAGCGTCCGGATCTCCTCTTTCGTGAGCTCGGCTTCTTCGAGCGGGCTACGGACTCCCGCGAGTTTGGCCGCGTTTCTTCCGGGACGGTAGTCGCCGAGATCATCCGCGTTGGCGCCATCGACGATGAACTTGAACTGCTCTTGCTCCGCAAGCGTCTTGAGCTGAGTGTAGAGCTCGTTCTTGCAGTGAAAGCATCGGTCGGGGTTGTTGGCGAGATAGGACGCGTGGTGAATTTCTTCCGTTGGAATGAAGCGGTGGGGAAGCTGGAACTGTTCCACGACTTTGAGCGCAAGGTTGCGCTGGTACTCAGGGTAGCTTGGGCTTTCTCCCGTGACGACGAGTGCACGTTCGCCAAGCGTGCGGTGTGCTTCGACTGCGAGGTATGAGCTGTCGACGCCACCGCTAAAAGCCACCACCACCGACCCCATCTCCGCGAGAATCGATTGCAGCCGATCCTGCTTTTGGTGAACGCGGGTCTGCTTGGCGTCTTCGGGATTTGGCGCCTCTGCGTTGATTTCTTGCTCTCTCATGGAAGTTGGCTAGTTGTCGCGCCACTCGCGGACTTCTTCGTCGGCGATGTCGAGCTCGATCGGAGATACACGCAAAACGGTAAGCGTCACGCCGCACTCCGGGCATCCGATCCTCTCACCGCGATCGACGTCGAGATCATCGATCTCGATGTCGGATTCGCACGCTGGGCAAAAAGGAAACCGCTCCGCCATCTAGTGTCCCGTCCCAGAAGTTCTGTACATAAATCTCTGGCCCTTTTGCGCGCTGGCTTCGTTGTGAATACTCGAAATACCCAGGTATGCCACCGCATTCACGCCTCGCCAGCGCACAAAATGACCTCGAGCTTCATGCACAGAACTTCTGAGACGAGACACTAGGGCCGGGATTATAGCGTTATTACGGTTGCAGGAGCAGCCGTCGGCTCGGGGCGGCACCCATTAGCGGATGGCTCTCGCCCGACAACCAGGCGGCGTTCTGGTCGAAATAATGCGGGCTTAGGGGGTGGCCCGAGGCGCCGGTCGGGACCGCGGAGCGAGAGCGGCTCAAATCAGAGAGATCGGCAAGGAACCGGAACGAGGTGCCGACGGTCGTGTCGTAGGGCTGGCGAAGCGAGACGACCGCGTTGGCGACGGTAAACGTCGAACCTCCAAAAGGGATGGGTCCTCTGCTGAAGAGCCAACTGAGAGGTTGCTCGCGTCCCATCGGGTGGCTGAAGTGGACTCCATGGAGCTCGCCCCAGTCCCACTGCCCGGTGTCGCCTCCGAGACGGGCGGCGAGGACGGCGAGTGCAGCGTCCAGGCTTTTTTGGAAGATGGCAGTGCGGTCCTCGACCTCGGGTGTTCGTTTGTCGTCCCAAAACGGGGACGTCGCGTCATCGATGATGGCGTGGAGTCCGCCGGGGTGGCCGAGCTCGAGGAACTCGAGATAGTCCACGAAGACGCCGTCGCCGAGCTCGTCAGCGAACGTGTTGCTCAGAATCTCTCGGAACGTGGCGTGGTAGATCGCTGGCGCTGGACCTCGGTCCATTTGCCCGTTCCAGTTACGCAGGATCTCGATGACTCGGATCTGCTCATCCGAGGACTGCGGCAACGAGACCATGTAGCGCAGTATCGATTCGGTCGATACGTCGTAGCGATCCTGTTGGATCCGTGCGAAGTCGTCGAGCGTGTGCGAGCGGCTCGCCTGAAGTAGATCGCTGATACGTCGTGCGCGAAAACCTGCGAGTGTGTCGACACCGAGGGGGTACGGAGTCTCGCTTGGAAGCATCTGGTGGTTTGCGCTGATGATCACGCCCTGCTCGGGGTTGAAGATCATCGGCTTCAGATCATGAGGGATGACGCCTTGCCAGTCATAGTCGGCGGAGCTGCCATCGACGGGGACTGCGCCGTCGAAGCCGACTCGTACCGGGACATCACCAGCGGGGAAGAAGCCGATGTTGCCTTCAACATCGGCATAGACGAACGCCAGCGCGGGCGATGACCAACCGCGCAAGGCCTCGGTGAAATCTTGCCACGAGGCCGCGCGGTTCAACTGCAACAGCGCTGTCACGTGATCGCCGTTCCAAACCGCATCCCACCGTTGCGCGAGGAGCCGACCGTCGGAAGTTTCTCCTACGACAGTACCGTGTCGCGTGATGCGTACCTCTTCGGTTGCCGTCGCGCCGTCTTTGACCGGAATGGACTCGACAAGGATGTCGAGATCGGCCCACTGCCCGTCCCATGCGTACTGCTTCGGATTCTCGGGGTTGACGGTCTCGAGATAAACGTCTTGAACGTCGGCGAATAGGGCTGTGGTTCCCCACGCGATGCGCTGATTCTGTCCGAACAACACCAGGGGCATTCCTGGAATGCTCGCCCCCGCAACGTCGAGGCCTCCGCCCGCGAGGTGGATTTCATAGAAAACCGAAGGAATGGGTAAGGTGAGGTGCGGATCGGCAGCGAGGAGGGGTCGCTGAGACGCCGAGCGCTCGCCCGAGACGACCCAGGCGTTGCTCGCCCCACGGTGCGAGCTCGTCGGTTGCTCCAGCACGGACGCCAACCGAAAAGATGAAATTGAAGTGCCAGTAAGAGCTTCTTCTTCGACAGGCGGCGGAACCAACCCGGTGAGGCGATAGGCGTCCTGAACTCCCACGGCGTCGATAAGCTGTCCGCGAAGAAGCTCAGCACGACCGTTCGAAGACAAAACGTAGGACAACCATTTGACGATGGTCAGGGTATCCAGGGCTTGCCACGGCTCGGGTACATGCCCGAGGAGCTGGAACTCGGGTGGGAGCTGCTCCAGGTTCGCTTGGCGATAGGCGTTGACCCCGTCAGCGTAGGCTTCGAGAATTTCGCGGCCCTCCGGAGAAACGCGGTCGAGCTCTGATTGTGCGGCTTGGACGAGCCCTAGCTGGCGAGAGAGGCGATCCTGGGCCAGCGCTTCGGTGCCGAAAATCTCCGCGAGCCGCCCCACTCCCATACGACGCGACAGCTCCATCTGAAAATAACGATCTTGGGCGTGCACGTAGCCGGTCGCACGAGCCAGATCGCGAACGTCGGCGCCGCTCAAGTGAGGCACACCCTGAGCGTCGCGGACCACTTCGACCGAGCTCGTCAATCCTTGAAGGGTGACGGCGCCCTCGGTGACTGGAAGGGACTTTTGTCCGCGGTAGAACAGATACCCGCCGATGCCCGCCGCAACGAGCGCGACGAAGGCAACGAGATAAAACAATTTCTTGAACAGTGAGCTCGACGAGCCCGCCGAGCGCTTCACCCGGCGTGCTCCTGTCGCCGGTCGTCTCCCGCCAGCGGGAGCTCCGCCGGCTCCTCCCGGGCGTTTGGGCCCTTTAGAAGGGCGTGGAGGCGGGGGTGGTTTGGCGCTGCCCGGTCTGCGCGGAAGCTTCTTGGCCACTAGTTTACTCGTCTCGTTCGTACGCGCCGCCCTTGCCGCCTCGTTTGCGCAAGAGTCGCACGTTTTCGATCACCATCGTCTTATCGGCCGCTTTCACCATGTCATAAATTGTAAGGGCTGCGACCGAAACGGCAGTGAGCGCCTCCATCTCCACGCCGGTGGGGCCGCGGGAGCGGACCCGCGCTTCGATGGAGAGTCCGGAATCAGTATCGCGAATATCGACATCGATATGATTGATGGCGAGAGGGTGGCAAAGAGGGATGAGCTCGGACGTTTTCTTCGCGGCGAGAATAGCGGCGAGTCTCGCGGTTTCGGCGACATTGCCCTTCGCAGTCTTGCCGGCGCGAACGAGCTCGAGCGCTTCCGGTGCGATCCGAACCTCGCCGGCCGCGACCGCCTCTCGGTCGGAGTCGAGTTTGTCGCTCACGTCGACCATGCGGGCTGAGCCGTTGGGCGCGACGTGACTCAGCTCTTGTGGTTTCCGGCTTGCCATTGATCTTCTTTATGGAGAAAGCTGTCGAGTGGGTAAAAGCGAACATCGTCGCCCGTGGGGATAGCGTCTCGATCTTCGGGAACGATGAGAAGCGCGTTGGCTTTCGAAAACGCCACGATATCGCCGGAGCCCCGCGTCGCGATCGGATACGCGAGCAGTGCGCCATTTTCGTCGGACCGCACCCAGCCGGGGAGAAACGCGCGCCGCGACCCGCGGTTGGCGAGTTTGGCGCCGAGCGCGGCCTTGAGAAGCGGCCGCACGGGGTGGCTCGCTCCCTCGAGTCGCGCGATCGCGGCGCGAACGAAGAGCTCGAAGGTCACCATGGTTGAAACGGGGTTGCCGGGAAGTCCAAATACCAGCGTACCATCATTTGAGAGTCCGAACACGAGCGGCTTGCCGGGTTTGAGAGCCACGGCTTCGAAGAGAAGACGCACACCGAGTTTTTCGAGAACTTTCTCCACGAGGTCGAACCGGCCCATGGACACTCCGCCGGAGAGCAACAGCAAATCGTCGCCGAGTCCCTGTCGGATGAGCTCCTCGAGTGACGACTCCGTGTCCTTCGCAACGCCGAGATAATGGGTCGACGACCCTGCCTGGGTGCACTGCGCCGCGAGGGAAAAGCCGTTGCTGTTCCGGATTTGCCCGGGCCCGGGTAGCTTGGACGGGTGAACGAGCTCGTCGCCGGTTGCGATGACGGACGCTGACGGACGTTTTCCCACGACGAGCCGAGTCTTTCCCACGGTCGCGGACACTGCAACCGCCGGCGGATCGAGTCGGGTACCGCTTCGGAGGACTATGTCCCCTCGCGCGACCTCGCTACCCCGTGGGGCGACGTTTTGCCCAGACTGCACTGCCTCAAAAAGCTCGACGTGGTCGCCATCGAGACGCGACTGCTCCACCATCTGGACGGCGTCGGCGCCGTCGGGAACCGGAGCACCGGTCATGATCTGCGCCGCTTCTCCACGCCCGACGCGAAAATCGGGAAAGGTGCCAGCCGGGATCTCGCCGACAACTTTGAAGCGAGCCGGAACGTGCGCGAGATCCACCGCCCGAACTGCGAACCCGTCCACTGCCGAGCGAGGGAAGGGGGGCATCTCGATGTCGGCGACAACGTCTTCTCGAAGCAGGCGCCCCACACAAGCGTGGAAGTTGATCTCTTCGGTTTCGAGTGGCTGCGCGTTCTGAAGAACGATGGAGAGCGCTTCGTCGACCGCCAGCACGTCAGTGTCTCTAGCGCAATGACACGACGGTAAGGCGATCGAGCCATGACAGTGCCGCTGTTTTTCTAACGCAAAGGCGCAATGGCGCAAACAAGCAAAGTGAACTCGCTTTTCTTTGCGCCTTCGCGCCTTGGCGTCTTTGCGTTGAATTCTTTTTACTCATCGTTCGCGGCTTTTTGTTGAAGAGCACGGACCTGCTCCTCGAGCGCTCGAACTTCTTTGCGAAGCTCGGACAAACGGCGGAGCTCTGCCGTCGATTTCAAGACCTCTTTGTGAGGCCGTGCCGGATATCCCGACACCATCGCGCCCGAGGCTACGT
The DNA here is from genome assembly GCA_947259165.1 of uncultured Acidobacteriota bacterium. Lineage (GTDB taxonomy): Bacteria > Acidobacteriota > Vicinamibacteria > Marinacidobacterales > SMYC01 > CAMYKY01. Next base: position 33,138 of record CAMYKY010000014.1, read on the forward strand.
TGCCAATGACTCCCGACTGCGCGATGAGAATGGCATCGTCGCCGATCGTCAGGTGATCGACCATCCCCACCTGACCACCCATGAGGACCCGCTTGCCGATCACGGTAGAGCCCGATACGCCCGCTTGCGCGGCCATCGCGGAATCTTCGCCGATCTCGACGTTGTGGCCGATGTGTACGAGATTGTCGATTTTCACCCCTCGGTGAATCAGGGTTCTTCCCAGCGTCGCACGATCGATCGTCGCGTTGGCCCCGATCTCCACATCGTCCTCGATGTCCACCGTTCCCACGTGACGGACTTTGATAAACTTGCCGTCCCGGCGCGCGAAGCCGAATCCATCGCCGCCAATCACACATCCTGGTTGGAGGATGACGCGTGCGCCGATACGACACCTTTCACGGACGATGACGTTTGGGCACAGTGTGCAGTTGTCGCCCACGCTGGCTCGCGCCTCGATGACCACGCCTGAGTGGATGACGGTGCCGGCACCGATCGATACCTCGTCTCCGATGGAAGCAAACGGCATCACTGTTACTTTTTCAGCCAATCGTGCCGATTCTGACACCTGCGCCAACGGGTGAATCCCTCCGCTCGCCGGCGGCACCGGGAAAAACTCGTCAACCAGTTCGAGAAACGCCAGAAAGGGGTCTGGGTGTACAATCTGAGGAATCTTGAGCTCGGACACGGGCTCCTTCGTAATGAGCGCTCCCGCTCTCGTGCTTTCTAGCAGTTTGCTATACCGGAGATCGGAGTAAAACGAAATGTCACTCGGACCCGCGTCCGCGAGGGACGAGAGTCCGCTGAGCTCGCGTGCACCGTCACCGACGAGATCGCCACCGAGCTGGATCGCGATTGCGTCGACACGGAGGGTATGTTTGTGGCTCAAGGAGGAGAAACCTTCGGCGATAGGCTTCTATAAGGATACGGCAGAAGCGGTTCCGTGCCAAGTGATTGATTCATTTGGCCCTGCTGGCCACCCATGGCAGGTGACCGGCCCCGCTGCGTTTGATAAACTTATGTAGCGTTCCGCTTTCCAGAATTCAACGATGCCAGAAACTCCAGAGACCCCAATCAAAACGCTGGGCAAGTACCAGATTCGCGGTGAACTGGGTAAAGGCGCCATGGGCGTTGTGTACCTGGGCTTCGACCCGGCTCTCGAGCGCGAGGTTGCCATCAAAGTGATGGGTGGGGCCACCGTCTCGGATCCTGACTTGAAAAAGCGCTTTGAAGTCGAGGCGAAAGCTTCGGCTAAACTCCAGCACCCGAACATCGTCACCGTGTATGACTTCGGCTACGACGAGCAGGGCGCGCCGTACATGGCGATGGAGTATCTGAAAGGCCAGGACCTCGAGCAGCGCATTCGTCGCAACCCGCTCACGTTCCGTGAGAAGTTGGAAGTTTTGGCCCAGACGTGCCGCGGACTCGCGCACGCGCATAAAAACGGCATCGTTCATCGCGATATCAAGCCTGCGAACGTTTTCATCTCTGAAAGCGGTGAGGCGAAGATCATGGATTTCGGTGTTGCGCGTCTCCAGCAGTCGTCGCACACGCAAACGGGCGCGGTCCTCGGCACGGCCGACTACATGTCGCCCGAGCAGATCCGTGGGGCCAAAGTCGACGGGCGCTCGGACATCTTCAGTGCTGGTGTCATCCTCTACCGGTTGTTGACGAACAAAAAGCCGTTTTCCGGCGAGAATATTCAGGCCGTATTCTTTAAAGTGTTGAACCAGGAGCCACCCGAGCTCGTGTTGCCTGAAGGCAACGAGATGCCTGAGCTCCAGGCCATCGTCGATAAAGCGCTTTCCAAAACCGCGGAAGATCGTTACGCGTCAGCGGACGATTTGGCCGACGATATCTCCGATCTGATCCACCTGTACCAAGACGTGCTCAACGAGGACACCGTCTTCGACACGATGTTCGATCCGGCCGCGACACCGGAGACGGAAATGGGCACGGGGTCGGATGGAAGTGGTCGCCGCCGAACCAGTGGCACGGGACGCATCCTGGGTGCGACCAGCGCAGGGCAGCGTGCCCACCGTGGTGGAACGTCGTACCCGACCGGTGCGGCCGGCCGCACGGGTACCGGCATGACCCGCGCGGGCCGCACGGTCGCGGGCCGGACTACCATGTCGTCGCCGACGCAGATGATGCGCGGCACGCAAGTCGGCACGATGACAGGAACACGCGCCGGCGTCGGAGTACCAGTTCAGGAGTCGGGTGGGTGGGGCAAGTACGTCGTCCTGGTCGCGCTTCTGTTCGCGGTCGGAGGCGGTGTGTTCTGGTTTACCCAACGCGGCACCGGAGGCGGCGCAGCGGCGGGCGGCAATGGGACGCAACAATCGACTCTCGATGTCGCCAGCCAGCTCGCTCTCGCACAACGCTCGCTTGAAGCGGGACAATGGTCGCCCGCTTTGCAGGCGGTCAACGCCATTTTGTTCGTTGAGCCCGACAATGCCGAAGCGCTCGCGTTGAAACAACGCGTCAACCAGGCCATCGATGCCATGGAAGCACCGGCCCCGACGAGCGTGCCAGTGCAGCAGCCCTCGCCGGTTCCGCGAGGACCTTCCAACAGCGAGCGAGTCGCGGCACTCACCGCGGACGCTTCGCTTGCGATTGGTGCTGGCGATTTGCGACGCGCCGAGCAGCTCATTAGGGAAGGGCGTCAACTGGATCCCCAAAGCCCGCGCTGGCAACAGCTCGACCAGCAGCTAGCTCGCTCCCGCAGTCAAACCCAGCAAGAGGCGGCTCGAGCCGAACAGCGAGCCAGGATCGACTCCATCGTACGAGAAGCGACCGGGCACCTGAAGGCCCAGAACTACGAGGGCGCCATCGTCGCCTATGATCAAGCACTCGAGATCGACCCGAACAACGCACAGCTCATTACGGCGAGGAACTCCGCGCAAAACGCCATGCAACAAGCAGCCGCTGCCGCTACGGTTTCGTCCCTCGCGATCCGGGAATCGAAGACGCAAGTGGTCAAGCCCGGCGATAGTGGTGCTCCCAAGGGCTTCGAAGCCGGCGGCGGTGTCCAGGTCAACAAAGCGACCAGCGCGCCGGATAACCCGGCAGAGCTCATCGTTGAGATTCACCCACAGACGGTGCAGCCTGGCGATCCTTATTACTTACGGGTGCGTATCCACAACCAAGGCAACAAGCCGATCGGCGTCAAAACGATCGAGCTCATTTCCACTTATAGCTCGAGGACGACCGGCAAGGGCCAGCAACTCCGGCCGATGGTGCAGCGTGTCAATCCGCGCGACACGAGCATGATTTGGGAAATCGCGGGGACGTGGACCGAGGATCAAAACGCGGGCAGCGTCCAGGCAGTCGTGACCCTCATCGGCGACTCCAAACTCGTAAAAACAATCCAGTGGGAATAAATGACCATGGCGGCGAAAGCGGTAACAGGATATCTCGTCGTGGCACTGGCGCGACTTGGCATCGCGCTCGGCGTCGCGTCGTCCGGTGCTGCCGCGGCGGTGATTGTTGATGAGCCGACGGTCGATCACCAGCCTGTCGAGTGCTCCGTCCCCGAGAAGAACCCACGAATTTGCTCCTACGTTCTTGATGACGGTGAGGTCAAGCGCGTGCGTGTCTACTTTCGCTCGGACCGTCAGGATGCGTACTACTGGAGCCAGATGGCGTTCGACGGGATCCAGTTTTGCGCGACGTTGCCCGTGGCCGAAGACCACGTCCAGGCGATTGACTACTACGTCTGGGCAGTTGATGATGAGTTTCAGACCACGCGCACGCGGCCTCACGAGATATCGATGAGACAAAGCTCTTCTTGTTCCTATCCGGTCATTGACGAAGACCCCGAACGGATCAGCCACCTTGTCATCAACGCGACGTCCGTCAAACAAGGGAATAAGGTCAAGGATTTTGAAGAGAAGGGCGTTGAGCAGTTCGTCCCCGCCAAGAAGAGGTAGCCCATTTCCGACCGGCTCTCGGTTCTGATCCCGGCCAAAAACGAAGCCCAGACGATTACCGAAGTCGTCAACGGCGCGTTGGCCCATGTCGATGACGTTCTGGTCACCGACGGATCTTCCACAGACGACACCGCGGAGAAAGCAGCGGCGGCTGGCGCTCGTGTGGTTCGCGACGGTGGTGGCGGCAAAGGACGCGCGATCCGAAACGCGATCCCATACCTCGTCGGCGAGGTCACCGTGCTCATGGATGCCGATTGCTCACACGATCCTGACGATATCCCCAAGCTGGGCGCGCCGATTCTCGAAGGTCGAGCCGACCACGTGTCCGGCTCGCGGCTTCTCGGTGGCTCGAGTGAGCTCCATGGTGGATTCGACGAGTGGGCGCGGCTGGCGGGCAGCTCGTTTATCACCGCCTGTATCAATTGGCGCTACGGTGTCCGCCTGTCGGACAGCCAGAACGGGTTTCGTGCCATCCGCACGGAGTTGTTGCGCTCCCTGCCTCTACGCGCACGCCACACGACGATCGAACAGGAGATGATCGTGGCTACCCTTCGAGCCGGCCGCAAGCTTGATGAAGTTCCAACGCATGAGTACGCACGCAAGGCGGGCAGCTCTCATATCTCCGTCTGGCGTGACGGGCCAAGCTACGTGCTTTCTCTCCTGCGCCTAATGCTCTAGACTGCGACAATGGGGATCTTCGTTTGAAGCTGCTCTTGCTGAACCCGCCAACCCGCGAAGGGAAGGGTTTTATTCGTGAAGGCCGCTGCACGCAAGAGGGCGGCGTCTGGACGACGCTTTGGCCTCCGATCTCTTTGGCGATGCTAGGTGCGATTCTCGAGCGCGATGGCCATGATGTGACGGCGCTCGACGGTGGGGCTCTGGGATACTCACGCGAGCGCCTTGTTGCCGACATCGAGCGGGATCGTCCCGATGCCGTGATCTGGAGCACCGGTACGCCGTCGATCGCAGGGGATCTCTCGCTTGCCGACGAGATCCGTGCCGTTGCGCCGGAAACACGCACCGCCGTCTTCGGTACGCATGTCACGGCACTCGACGCCTCTTGCCTCGAGCAAACCCGTGGGCTCGACGCGATCTTCAGAAACGAGCCGGAGGCGACGGCGTCCGAGTGGGTAGCGCGGCTCGAGAATGGGGGTTCGTGGAGCGAGGTGGCAGGCCTGAGCTACCGTGTGGGAGAGCGCATCGAACGGAACGCGGACCGGCCATTTTTGTCCGATCTCGATGCACTGCCCGAGCCCGCTTGGCATTTGTTCGATCTGGACGTCTACCGCCTTCCGTTGAAGGGCACACGGTTCTTGATGGTGACCCCACACCGCGGCTGTCCCTACCCGTGCACCTATTGCACGGCGCAGACCTACTACGGCGCCAAGCTTCGGCGACGCTCCGTCGAGCGGGTTCGCGACGAGATCCGCCGGAACATCGACGTACACGGCGTTCGGGAGCTTTTCTTTTGGTCCGACACGTTTACGATCGACAAGCGCTACGTGATGGAGCTCTGCGAGGCGATCGAGCCGTTCGGCGTTACCTGGGCGTCGAACAGTCGGGTCGATACCATTGATCCCGAGCTCGCCACGGCGATGCGGCGCGCCGGGTGCTGGATGATCTCGTTCGGCATCGAAAGCGGCGATCAAGCATCGCTCGACGCGGCCGGCAAAGGCGCTACCGTCGAAGACGCTGAGCGCGCAGTGCGCGTTGCGAAGGAAGCCGGGATCAAAGTCGCTGGTCACTTCGTTCTCGGAATCCCCGGTGAAACGAAGGAGAGTCTGGACAAAACCCTCGCTCTCGCCGAGCGGTTGCCCCTCGATTTCGAGCAGTTCTATTGCGCCGTCCCTTTTCCTGGTTCGCGCTTGTACACAGAGGCGCTCGAAAAAGGGTGGCTGGGGGACGCAGCGTTCGACCGTTTTCGACAGGACGAAGCGCTTCTCGAGCTGCCGGGGCTCACGCCCGCGGAGGTCGTCGCCTACCGCGAGCGAGCGTACCGCCGGTTCTACTCGAGACCGCGTGTCGCCCTCGGAGCGTTGGCTATGCTCTCGCCGAGGAATCTCGGTCAGCTCGGTTCGGCCGTCAAGCGCTTCCTCGGCTGGACGCACGCTTAATCAGCATTCAGCATTCGGTCGTCAGTACTCAGCATGATTCTTGGAATTTGGGATGGGCATGACGCTGGTGCTTGTCTGGTGGATCCTTCGGCCCGGCAAATCGTTTGTGCGGTCAACGAGGAGCGGCTCACCCGGCGGAAGCTCGAGGTCGGGTTCCCTTCGCGGTGAGGTGGTCGCGACGACGACTGACCCGGCGAAGACCCTCACGCGAGTCTTTCCGAGCATGAAGGAGAGCTACTATCGTCTCCGACGCCGCAAAGTGCGGCCGCGCCTTTTCGATCCGATGAAGCGTGCGTTCAAATACAACGTCACGACGTGGCGGCCGAATGCGTTGTCCCGGGCGCTCAGTGCTCGGATGCTCGAAAGAGAGCTGAAACGTGTCGGACTGGGTGCCACGAAGATCGAATGGGTCCCGCACCACTTGGCTCATGCGGCCTCTGCTGCGTACACGTCTGGGTTTTCGGACGCGCTGGTGGTGACCCTCGACGGTGTCGGTGATGGCTTCTCTGGGAGTTTGTCCGTTCTCCGAGACGGCAAGCTTTCGTCTCTAACCCTCATTCCCGCGCGGCACTCGTTGGGAATTTTCTATGAGTACGTCACCCAGCTCATGAACATGCGGGAGCTGGAGGACGAGGGGAAAGTCATGGCGCTGGCTGCCTATGGCCACCCGGTCGATGCAGCCGACAACCCACTCATGGATTTGTTCGAAGTCGACGGTTCAACTTTGACTTGCCGCCTCGGGCCGCTGCGGCTCAAACGATTTCTGGCGCAAGAACTCGCGATGGTTCCGAGCGAGCAGTTCGCCTGGATGGCGCAACGCGTTGTCGAAGTCAAAGTGAGCGAGCTCGTCGCCGGCGCACTTCGCGAGACCGGTATGACCCGGGTGGTGTACGCCGGCGGCGTCGCGAGCAATATCCAGGCGAATTTGAAGCTTCGAGAATTACCCGAAGTCGAGGAGTTGTATGTGTTCCCGCACATGGGCGATGGAGGCCTGGCACTCGGCGCCGCGCTCGCGCGCGCGGTCAGCGGAGGTGCGAGGCCGCCGTTTTCGCTCGGTGATCTTCGACTCGGTCCGGAGGTGTCCGCGGGGGCCATCGAGACGGCGCTCGGCGCGTCGGGGCTCTCGCGAAAGAAGGTGGGATGCAACGTCAGCGAAACTGTATCGCGGCTCAGCGATGGCCAAATCGTGCTCTGGTTTCAAGGGCGGATGGAATACGGTCCACGAGCGCTCGGCGGCCGCAGCATTCTTGCCCGACCGGACCGCCCGGAGCTTCGGGATCGATTGAATTCGACGTTGAAACGGCGGGTTTGGTACCAGCCGTTTTGCCCGTCCATACTCGACGAGGAGGCGGCACGGCTCTTGGAGCAAGGCGACGCGCCGAATCGGTTCATGACGATGGCCTATCGGGTTCGTCCCGAGGCGCGCTCCGCGCTGTCGGGGGTGACGAGCAGCGACGGGACGTGCCGACCGCAGATGGTCGACAAGAGTTATGGAAAGTACTACGAGCTGCTGACGGCTTTACGTGAGCGGATCGGTGTCGGCGCTGTGTTGAATACGAGCTTCAACGTGCACGGCGAGCCTATGGTTGCGTCACCGGAGGACGCCATCTCGACGTTCATCCGCTGCGGCGCCGACGCGCTCGTCATGGGAGATTTTCTAGTGGAGCCACCCGCATGACGCGTCGGCTCCTGCTCGGATTCCTGGCCGTCGTCGCGTTGGGACTCGCTGGGCTGTCGGGGTGGCTTGGGACAGTCGACGCGGTTTCACTGAAAGATCAACTGCGGTGGATTACGCCGCGTTCACTCGAGTTGACGTTCCTACTGATGGTCGCCGGCTTCGCCGCGAACTATCGCGGGATTCGAGAATCGCTTCCTCCGCGGCGAGCCCTGCCTCTAGTTGTTTTTCTCGCGGCGCTGGTTGTTGTCAGTTTTCTTCCGCCGCGCACTCACCGTATCTACTTTGATGAGGATATTTACCAAAACGTCGCCCAAAACATCCTGTGGCAAGGTCGCGCGCAGATGTGCAACGAGGGCTTCCTCACAGCGGGAGTCTTCAAGTGTGAGGCGTGGGAATACAACAAGGAGCCGAACGCGTTTCCTTTTCTTTTGTCGACGGCCTATCGCTTTAGCGGAGTCGACGAAAGTGCATCGCATCGGCTCAACCACTGGCTATTCGCGCTCGGAGCGATGGCCGTTTACTGGGTGGCCGGGCTTTTGTTCGACAAGACGGGCGTGGCGCTCGGCGCCGCTTGCGTCTACATCCTGACCCCCCAGAATCTTTTGTGGGCGTCGACCATCGCGGTGGAGCCGAGTGCGGCTACCTTCGGTGCCATCGGGATGGGCGCTTGGATCTATTTCTGCCGAAAGCCCTCTTGGCGGTCGGCTATGTTCGGGGCTTCGGCCTTGGCGTTCGCGAGCCAATTCCGACCGGAGTCTGGACTCGTTCTTGCTGTTGCGATCACCGGCATGGTTTTCCTCACACCGGGCCTTTTTCGCCGCCGCGAAGCTTATGGAGCAGCAGTCCTGCTTTTCTTGCTCCTGATCCCGCACTTCGCGCACCTTTGGGCCGTGCGCAACGAAAAATGGGGGAGTACCGACGCGAAGTTCTCGGCCGCCCATGCGCAGCAGAATTGGAAGCCCAATGCCGGTTACTACATTCAAGGTGTTGATTTTCCCCCGTTGTTCACTTTCGCTGCCTTCCTAGGTCTGTTGTACCCGCGCCGTCGACGTCAGGTCGGCACGGTGCTCGCATGGTTTTTGCTCCTTTTCGGAATCTTCATCCCTTTCTACGCGGGCAGCTATCGCTACGGCGCCGACGTCCGGTTCGCATTTTTGAGCGCCGCGCCGCTCGCGATCCTTGCCGGAGCCGGCCTGGGCCTCGCTTCCGCGTGGCTGGGTCGTCGCTTCTCGAGCGCTCGGTGGGCGCGAGGGTTGCCGTACGCGCTCGCCGTGTATGCGTTCTCGCACTTCCTGCCGCTCGTGAATGCGCTCGGCTCTGAGGGATGGCAAGCGCGCGCCGACCACGACACCGCGCTCGCAATGGTGCAAGCGACGTCCGAAGATGCGATCTTGCTGACCCACAATCCGGGGATGATTCAAATCATGGGGCGCAGCGCGGCCCAAGTCTCGCTCGTCGCCTACCAGCCCGCGCGTATAGATAGCTTCTTCGATCGATTCCCGGGCGGGGTCTACTTCCACTACAATTTTTGGTGCAACGTTCACGACGAAGTGCAGAACAAATTTTGTGGCGATGTCCTGGCTGGGTACAAGACCCAAGTCGTCATGGAAGAGAGTGCTGGGTTTTATCGGTATGTCTTGTATCGTCTGCTCCCAAATAGCTCGCCGCCACCGCTGAGCTAAACCGTCTCCGCCGTCGACCGTCCGTTGCCGTTGCGGTTCCCGTTCCCGATCCCGATTGAATCCGGAAGACGCGTTTCGGGCACGGGCACGGTGTGGCGGCGGAGCCTTCTCAGTTGACATACAACGGCGATCCGCGATATCCAGTAACCCGCCCCAGCACAAAGATGTAGCTTCTCCAAGGGATGGAGAATTTCGAGGAAGAAAAGGGACTTTTTGTTCGTCTCTTCTATAAATTCAGCAGGACCGGTCTGATTTGACTATCGAGAGCTACCGGGGGTGGCCTTCATGCAACGCGCTATAATTTTCTTGGGATTGCTCATCGCATTGGCTCCGGTTTGGGCGGAAAGCCAGCCGATTCCGGTCATCGACCTCGCCCCACCCATCGAGTGCTGGTATCACTCGGATTTTCCGATGCTCAAGGCTCGGATGGACCCCAGCGCGGAGATCGTGAACTCCAGGCTTTACTTCCGCTGCAGCCTCTTTCAAGACTACTACTTCGTCGATCTAGAGGCGGAAGATGGATTGTTTACGGCGGTGGCCCCCCAAGCGGAGGAGAGCTGCCCGCAGGTGCTCTACTATGTGGAGGCTGTGACGCGGGATTTCACTTCGGCGCGCACCCCGGAGCGGGTGGCTGACGTCACGAGCACGAGCGAGTGCCGGAGGAGGTTTCCGACCGCCGCGCTTTATCCCGGGAACGACCCCCAGATCGTGGTCGGCTCGACCGTTGCCGGGCCGGAGCTTGCGCCCGGCTTCAAGGGAATTGGTGTGAGCGCCTTCGTGAGCGCAACCGGCGTGATGGCTGGCGCGGGCTCTTCCGGGGGCTCGGGCGCCCTGGTCGCCGGCGTTGCGGCTGCGGGGGGCGCCGCCGCCGGGGTTGGCGTGCTCGTCGCTAACGGAGGCTCCAACAACACCCCCCCGCCACCTACTCCCGCTGTCGTTCCGCCAACGGTTGTCTCGCCACCGGCAGTCACCGGGCCGCCGCCACCGCCTCCTCCGGTTGCCGAAGTCAAAGCGTGCGTCAAATTCGAGCCGATCAACGCACAGGTCGATGTGAACCAGCCCCTGACCATTGACGGACGATGCTCGACGGGTGGATCCAACCTGACGTATCGCTACGATTTGGGAGATGGCCGCATCAAGGAGGGCCAGCCGTTCATTACCATCGTTTACTCCAACCCAGGGACGTATTCTTTGACCCTGATGGTGCAGCGCCCGGAAACGTCGGTGACCGGGGCCCGCTTGGTGGATGAAGACACGATTCGGCGCACAGTACGGGTTAGAGAGCGGTTCGTTACCCCGGTCCCAGCCTTCGACGCCTATAACCTTCAGCCGGATAGCTGCAGTTCGGAATTCAACGCATCAGCGACCACCGGTGACGTCCGGGAGTACCTCTGGGATCTCGATGTAAACAACGACTTCGGTGAAGGTGTCATACGAGCGACCGGCAGAGTCACACGTTATGAGTGGGACGGTGGTTGTTTCAACAACAATGGGCACGCGACCGTCCGTCTGACTGTGGTTGGCCTCGATGGCGTTCGAAAAAGCCTGACCAAAGATGTGAATGTTCTTCGGAGCAGACAGCTGCAGCCGCTGTCGACTCTGACGACATCCCTGTCGACGCATCTCGTCGCCACGGAGGGCGCGCGCGCTCAGGTCGTTTTGGGCCGTGGCCAGGCGCAGCCCGTGGCCGGCGGTTCCCGATCGATTCACAATTATGCGGGAGCGGCTGGACGGAACACCGTTGAAGCGGTGCTCATGACGCCGCTGCCGGCGCCGGCTCTCTGGCGTTTCGATTTTTCCGCGAGCGCTCACTTCGTTCCTGGCAGCCTGCGACTCGTCAACGGCATCGAGGTTTCGCGTAACGATCGCTCAATCGTGGTTCGGTTCTCCGGCCGTGCCGGTGAGCGCGTCCGTCTCGACTACGAGCTCGCTCGGTAGAACAGCTTTCTTATCCAGCATTCAGGGATTCAGCGTTCGTATTAGGCTGATATCTTTGCGTGGCGCCGCCGTCTCGTAACGAACTGAATCCGAATGCAGATCCCTGAATGCGGGTCTGCAATTGACGGCCTCGAATTCGGTCGTTAGCCTGGAGTCATATCGCCGCATTTGACTTGATGACCAGCGCCCGCTGGGAGGGTAGCGTGATGTCGACGCGTATCGGGGCTCCTCCAGGCTATTGTTTTGACTCCTCCGCTTCTTTGGAAGCGACCGAGCGCAACTCGAGCGCGCGTCTGGTTTCGAATGACGGAGAATCGCTGAGCCTGCAAGCGGCGGGTCCGCAGCGCGTTCAGCTTTCGGCTCGTCCGGGGACGAACCGCCTCGCGCTCTACCCGGTTGGCCGCAGCGCAGCGTCGGCTCTGGTGACCCTCGACTTCACTTCGATGCGAGGCTTCGTGCCCGGGAGCGTACGCGTGCTCGACGGAGAGGTACGTGGCTCTGGGCGCGCACAGGGTGGTCCTGCGGATCGTTGCACCAGCCCGGCTCGAATACGGGCTACGCTGAGCGACACCCGGCGCGCTTCTCCCGCGAATGATAAAATATCTGTTATGCGTGAGCTTGCCGGCTTGATGTGTGCGCTCGCCCTCGTGGCGTTCCCGCCGGCGGCCGCTGCCCAAGATCCGAATGCCCCCGAGCTCGTCCTTAGTCTCGAGGAGGCGGTTAAACTCTCGCTTGTCAACAACTTGAACCTACTTTCCACCGTCGATGTGGTCCAGGGGGCTCGGATTTCAGAGCAGGTGGCCGAGTCCCGCTTCAACTTCAAAGTGACGCCCTCGTATGCTCGGGGAGTGGGCGACGAATCGGTCGTGGATCAGCGTTTCGGACTCGAAGTTTCGAAGCTATTGCCGCTCGGGACCACAGTCATCGGAAACTACCGCTCCGACGCCGCGAGCAATCAGCTCGGCAACTTCAACAACTCTATCCTGGGAATCGGAGTCACCCAGCCGCTTCTTCGTGGCTTCGGCACGAAAGCGACGGAGTTCGAGCTCGAAAACTCTCGCCGTGGCCTTCAGGGGTCCGAGCGGAACCTGGAGCTTTCGCGCCAACGCCTCGTCGTGGACGTCGTGGCGAATTATTACAATATCATTCGCCAGCAGGGTCTCGTGGAAGTTGCGCAAGGATCGCTCACCCGCAACCGGGAGCTTCTGCGGGCATCCGAAGCGCGACTCGAGGTGGGTTTGGCCTCGAAGCTCGATGTCTTTCGCGCCGAGCTCCAGCTCTCGCAGGCCGAGGAATCTTTGCTTTTCAGGGAAGAAGCCCTGGAGCTCGCGTTCGACGGGTTCAAGTTTGCCCTCGGTCTCGGTCCGCTGGATCGGGTTTCACTCGAGATTGTCGAGCCCGAGTATCAGCCCATCGCCGTTGACGTGGATGCGTTGACCGAGACCGCGCTTCGAAACCGCATCGAGATCCAGGAGGAGCACGACCGCATTGACGATGCGCGTCGGTCGCAGGCGATTTCGAAGCAGAATCTTCTACCGCAACTCGACTTGAACATGCGCTACGAGCAGCGAGGGATCGGCGATACTCTCTACAGCAGTTTCGATTTTCAAGACAGTGCCTTCAATATTTTTCTGTCGACGAGCTATGGACTCGACCGAACCTCGGAGCGCGCGTCGTTTGCGCTGTCTCAGATCGATGTGGACGCGCGGCGACGCTCGTTGAAGCTGGTAGAATACAATGTGGCGAACGAGGTGCGTGCGGCTGCGCGCAACGTGCAGCGGGTCGGCAAGAGCATTGAGCTCCAGGAGCGTAGCATCGATTTCGCAGAACAACAGATGCGCCTCGCGACGCTTCGATACCAACGAGGGCTCGCGAGCAACTTCGACATCATCGACGCCGAGAACAATCTGATCCAGGCTCGAAACAACTACGTGTCCCTCGTGACCGACTACCACGTTTCGCAGATGCAATTGAAGCGAGTGGCGGGCACGCTCGACATCGACAAGGAGTTTGCACCGGGGAATTTTCTCCCGAGCGCAATCCATCATCCATGAGCGAGACCAGAGCGCTGCCGGAGTGGGTTCGACAACCGGGACGGCTGACGGCCCGTTTCGCGGAAACAGCCCGGTGGATGCGCGGGAACCCGAAGCGGGCCTTGGTGACCGGGACCGGTCTCGCGATCGTCGCGCTCACCGTCGGGTCGATGTTACGGACCAGCTCGAACGGAGCGATGCTCTTGGCGGTCGTCGAGGAAGGTCCCTTCGAGGTGAAGATCGTCGAGAGCGGAACGCTCCAGGCACTTCGCTCGATCACCTACTCGTCGTCGATACCGGGGAGCCAGGCGAAGATTCTGGAAATCGCACCCGAGGGCGCACAGGTCAACGTGGGCGATGTGCTCGTGAAGTTTGACTCGCAACCGTTTGCGGACGAGCTGGAGCAATCGAGGGCGCAACTGGCCCAGGCTGAGGCGGAGCTCGTGAAAGCACGCGAGGAGACCAAGCTCCTCCAAATCGCCGCGCAAGAAAAGTTGGTCGAGTCGCGAGACAAGGTCCGCCTCACCGAGCTCGAGCTCGAAAGCGTCGTGGAAGGCAAGGGCAAGCTCGCCGAAGCGGAGTCCGCGGCCCAGCTTTCTCAAGCGAAGCGGGAGCTCGAAAAGGCCGAGTCCGGCTATGAAGACCTGAAACCACTGCTTTCCGAGGGGTTTATTACCAAGCTCGAGCTCGACCGCGCCAAACAAGCCGTCGAGAAAGCGCGAGAGGATCTCGAGCTCCTCGAGATCAAACACAGCACCTACATTAGTTATACGCGTCCGGCGGAGATTGAAGGCTCGCGCGCGGCGCTGTCGAACAGCAAAGAATCTTTGAGGCAATCGGCGCGCGCGAACACGTTTCGTCTCTCGCAGGCGTCGGCGACGCTCGGGCTCGCGGAGAGCAAGCACGCGGAGCTCGTCTCGCGCGTGGAGCTTCAGAGCCAGAACCTCGAGCGATGCGAGATCAAAGCGACGGTCTCGGGCCTGGTCATCTACAAAGAGGTGTTTTTCGGCACCGAGAAGCGAAAAGTTCAAGTTGGCGATCAAGTGTGGCCGAACCAGCCGCTCATCATGCTTCCCGACCTGTCGCAGATGACGGTCGAGTCGCAGGTGCGGGAGACCGATATCTACAAGGTCGAGAAGAATCAGCAGGTGTTGATCTCGGCGGACGCGTACCCCGAGCTGACGCTCGAGGGTCAAGTCGACTTCATCGGGACGCTTGCGCAGGCGGATGAAGCCCGCCGCGGTGGCAAGTACTTCACCGTCACTATTCTTGTCGAGAAAGCGGATCCGCGGCTTCGGCCGGGCATGTCGGCCAGGGTGGAGCTTCTCGTGGATCGTCTAGAGCGGGCGCGTTACGTCCCGGTTGAAGCGATCTTCGAGCGAGGCGGCAAGCACTATTGCTACGCGATGAGAGGCCGCTCGCCGGAAGTTCGGGAAGTTCTAGTCGGTCCGAGCAACGAGAACCATATCGTGGTCGAACAAGGTCTCGACGTTGGCGATCGCGTGATGTTGCGGGATCCGAACGACGAGGCCAGTCCACTTGGCGGCGGCCCGTTGCCGGGCTATCTCGACGTCGTCTCGCCTTGAGCTTTTGAGCCTGCTCGCCCAAGCCGTCGACATTCACCGCGTTTACCCACGTGCAGGCCACGCCGTTTCCGCTCTTGACGGCGTCACCCTCGACATCGAATGCGGCAGCTTCGTCGCTGTCGTCGGTCGCTCGGGGTCGGGGAAGTCGACGCTGCTCAACCTGCTGGGCTGTCTCGACCAACCGACATCCGGTCAACTGCTCTTGCAGGGCACCGACACGAGAACGCTCGACGACACGGCCGCCAGCCGACTCCGGAATCGACTGATCGGATTCTTGTTCCAATCGTTTAACCTCATTCCTCAGATGACCGTCCTCGAGAACGTGGAGACACCACTACTCTACAGCGAGTGTCCCGAGAGCGAGTGGCGCGGGCGCGCGGAGCGGTTGCTGGAGCGACTCGGGATTCTCGAGAGAAGCTCGCATCGACCGGCGGAGCTTTCCGGCGGCGAAGCCCAACGCGCGGCGCTCGCGCGCGCCTTGGTGACCGAGCCGGAGCTTCTGCTAGCCGATGAGCCGACAGGAAACTTGGACTCGCGTACCGGCGAGGAAGTGATGGTGTTGTTGGAGGAGCTCGTGGCCGAGGGGCGTACGTTGGTGCTCGTCACCCACGACTCGAATCTCGCCGAGCGCGCGCATCGCGTCATCGAGTTATCGGACGGCAAACTCGTCCAGGATCGCAAGACATGAAGCCACGTGCGCTGACGCGACTGGCGTGGCGGGGGTTGACGCAGCATCGGCTGAGGTCGATCCTCTCCGGGCTCGGCATCGTGTTCGGTGTCGGCGCGGTCATCGCGATGCTTTCGGTGGGCGAAGGAGCTCGGCGTGAGATTCTGGCCGAGGTCGGCCGACTCGGCATCACTCGCGTGTCAGTTCGAGCCGGAGACCTCTCGGAAGAGACGGAGTTCGACGCGCGGACATTGCAATCGCCGGGCCTTACCGTGGCAGACGCCCGAGCGATCTCCGAGGTTTGCCCCACCGTGGCGAGCCTCGCGCCGGTACGCGAGCGCTCTGAGCAAATAACGCGGGCCAACAACCGAGCCGAGGCGGCGATCGTCGCGACGACAGCCTCGTTTGTTCGCACCGAGGAGCTGGTTTTGAGGCAAGGGAGGTTTCTCACCGATACCGATCTTCGCGAAGCGAATCGTGTCATCGTGCTTGGCCACGACCTCGCCGAGTCTCTTTTTCCCTACGAGGACGCGGTCGGAAGTCGCGTCCGCGTCGAGACCGATTGGTACGCTGTCGTCGGCGTCCTCGAGCCGCGTGAGCTGTCCCGACGAGGCTCGCGACTGTCGAGCCGGAACGTGAACCAGGTGGCGTTTGTTCCGTTGTCGGTGGTCCCCGAGCCGACCGGACGGGTGGACGAGATCGCCATCCGTATCGACGAAGCCGACGCGGTGCGCGATTCCGCACGGCTCATCGAATCCGTTGTGACCCGTCGCCACCGCGGCGCGAACGACTTCGAGCTCGTCGTGCCTCAGGAGCTCATCGCTGGCTACGAGCGTGCCCGGTTCCAGTTCAACGTCGTCGTCGGTGCGGTCGCGGCGATCTCTCTCATCGTTGGCGGGATCGGCATCATGAATATCATGCTCGCGAATGTCACTGAGCGGATTCGCGAGGTCGGCGTGCGGCGCTCGCTAGGAGCGAGCCGAAACGACATCGTTCAACAGTTTCTGATGGAAGCGCTGCTCCTTACCGGAAGCGGAGGTCTCGTCGGGATCGTCCTCGGCGCTGTCGCGTCATTCGCCGTATCGAGCTATGCCGACTGGCCGACGGCGTTGAGCCTCCGAGCGGTGATTGCTGCGATGGCGCTCGCTGTCGGCACCGGGGTGGGTTTTGGTCTCTACCCTGCAATCCAAGCCGCTCACCAGAATCCTGTAGAAGCCCTGCGGCACGAATAAAGTCCGCTGGTCAATAAAGCGGATTGGGGGGACTAGTGCTCGGGTCCGAGCACTAGGGAGATTTCGGGGATAAAGAACAGATCTTGGAAATCCCTCTAATCCCCTGGGTCCCCCAAATCCCCCTTTTTACACCACGGACTAGGCGTCGGCCTTAGTGTAGCTGCCGATCGCGTTGTCTTCGTCGTCGAAGATCTCGAAGATTGGCAGGAGCTTTGCCATCGTCAGCGAGCTGTGCACCCGTTTGTTCGGGTTGAGGATCTTGAGCGCGCCGCCGAAGCGTTCCACCGTACGGTGACCCGCGACGAGCTCGCCCATTCCGGCACTATCCATAAAGGTGATATCTGAGAAGTCCACCAGTATTTTGGTGCGCCCGGCAGCCAGGAGAGTATCGATTGCCTCCCGGAGCTGTTCGTCGCCGCCGCCGCCGGTAAGCTGCCCACCGAGAACGAGAATACTGATTTCACTATTTTCGCGAAGGTCTAAGTTCATGAAGTGATCAACCTGTGATTCCGCGGATCGCTTGCCAGTCGATTTCGACGTTATATCGTGACTGCAAACTCGCCACAAAGGCGCCCCACATGCGCGAGCGCTGTTCGTTGAGCATTTGTTCTTCGAAGCCCGTCTTCTGCTCAGTGAAATCGCTCGGGTCGAAACCCGATTTTTCGAGAACGCGGATGATGACGTAGCCGTTGTCCGCGAGGAGTGGTCGAGAGAATTCCTCCGTGGGTATTTCGAATGCGCGCGTCTCCACGGCGACAGAACGGCCCACGTCGGGGAGCTGGGTTCCGCGGAAGAAACTCTCATGGGTTTGAAGCTCGACTGAGTTGCTTTGTGGTCCCTCGCTGACGAGCGATTCGTACACTTCGTCAGCGCGGGCCTTCGCGAGCTCCAACGTTTTCTGGTCCGTGAGCTCCTGCCTCGCCCGGGCTTCTACTTCCTCGAAGGGTGCGACCGCGGCTTCACGTTCTTCGAGGACCTGGACGAACGCGTAGCCGGCTCCCGGCCCGAGCGGGATCGCTGGAGTAATGCCGTTCATGTCGATTTCAAACGCGAGGCGAGTCGCCTCGGTCGAGTTCGCGATCTGCGGCAAAGCGTCTCCTTCAGCGAAGAATTGCGTGTCCTGCGGTACCAGCAGCGGGTACTCTGCCGAGAGAGCATCGATGGAGCCTGCCGCGCGCAGCTTCTCCGACGCGCTGGCAATCGCGTCGTCCATCGCTTGGGTCGCTTTTTCTTGCGTCAGCGCTCCGCGAATCTGTTCCTGAACGCTTTCGAGCGGCTGGGTCATGCCGGGCTGTTTGTCGGTGAGCTTGATGATGTGGAACCCGTAGGTCGATCGCACGAGCTCACTCGTTCCCCCAACCGGAAGCGAAAACGCTGCTTGTTCGAACTCAGGAACCATCGCGCCTCGGCCGAATAGACCTAGATCCCCTCCACCCTCGGCTGACGTGTCCTCGGAGTGCTCGCGGGCCAGCTCCGCGAAGTCCGCTCCGGCCTTGACTTGGGCGAGCACGGCTTCGGCTCGCTGCCGAACGAGCGCTTCCTCTTCGTCGGGACTCGTCTTGAAGAGGATGTGGCTCGCCTGAATCTGCTCGCCCGTGGAATAACGCGCCTGGTTCTCGTTGTAGTTACGCTGGATCTCGCGATCGGTCACTTTGACGGCTGTGGTAAACAGCTGTGGCGTCAACGTGACGAAGCGGGCCTTTCGTTGCACCGGGCGCTCGAAAGCTTCCAGATTGCTGCTATAGTGCGCTCGGACTTCCTCCTCGGAGATTTCCAATCCGTCATCGTAGTCGGAGCTTGCGACGACGATGTACTCGAGGCTCACCTGTTCGTTACGCCGTCGGTACTCGTCCTCGACATCGGACTCGATCACCACGACGCCGTCGGTCACGAGCTGTTGGAGCTTCTGCCGGAGAATGCCCTGGCGCACTTGTTCCTCGTACATCGCGGGGGTCATGCCCGTGCCTGCGAATAGCCCGACGTATTCTTCCCGCCCGATGAACTGGCCGTCTTGTTGGAGGCCAGGATCGCTCATGATGTTCTTGCCGACCTCCGCGTCGGTCGCTTTCAATCCTAGACGCTCCGCCTCGAGCAAGAGTACTTTCTCTTGAACGAGTCGCTGCATGACGAAATTGTCGAGCCCGAGCTGCTTCAGTAACTCGGGAGAGTATTGCGCACCCAGCTGCTGCCGATACTGCGCGTCCTGCATCCGGTAGCCTTGCAGAAAGTCCCGCGAAGATATCGGATCGCCATCGACCCACGCGATGTCCCCGGTAGCGGAGCCCACGCCGGTCGAGGGCGCTAGAAAGTCGGGAACATAGAACGCGACGAACGCGAAAATCACAAGAACGAGCAGGAACGAGCCCATGAGCCAGCCCATGCTGCGGCGATCACGAAAATACTTCAGCATGCATAACCCTCGATTTGATCATGCTATCCAATCGCTCCGACGCAATCAAGCTCAGCCTGCTTCGTTGCGACGTCTGCGAAAAGTGTGATAAACTGCTTTAAAACCAATAGTGTAAGCAAATATGGCAAGACATAACCCGTATCGCACCAACACGGGCGTTCACATCGAGTGGTTTACGGTGAAGCGTAGCACCATCTACGCCCTCATCTTTTCGCTGCTCGGACTTGTGGCTGCCGGCATCTACGGTTACTTAGAGGTGTATGGCGAACGTGACGAAGCACCGGTCAACGACCCAAGACCGGCGTCTGACAAGAGCGCACGGTTTCTGGATCTCAACGGGGGCGTCAAAGTGCGCAAGGCCGGTACGTACGAGTGGGCCAACGCGACGATGGGGATGGCGCTCAGTACGGAAGACACGATTCGCACCGTCGGGGGCTCGAGTGCGCGCGTGCGATTGTTCGACGGCACCGAGTATCAACTGAAACCTGACTCCATTCTTGTGATCGAGGAAGCATACGAGGATCCGGAGACGAAAGCGACGCGCGTGTCGGTAAAACTCGATTCCGGGCAGGTGAGTTTGAATACGCCACGACAGGACGTGCCCGGCTCGCGCTCCGAGTTTTCGACCCCAACGACGGAAGCCACGTTCCAAGGTAATACTAGCGCTGAAGTCAGATTCGACAGCGCGTCTCGCGTGTCGGGATTCACGATTTACGACGGTGGATCCGCCGTTCGATCCGGAGGCAACGAGGTCAGCCTGGGCCCATCGCAGGCCGTGGACGTCACCGCTGACAGCCGGTTCTCGAGGGTCATCGAGCTGCCGGGCGTTCCGTCGGTGATTACGCCCGCGAATTTGGATGTTGTTGAGCGTAGCCCGACGATGGAGTTCCGGTGGCATCCCGTCGACGGTGCTCGCAAATATCACGTCGTGCTCGACCGGTCTCCCAATTTCCGGGACCCGATTCTCGAAAGCAACGTACCCAATGTGTCTGTTCTTCATCAAGGATTAGACCCGGGAACGTATTATTGGCAGGTCACGGCGATCGATCGCGACAACCGTCAAGGTGCACCTAGCGAATTCGCGAAGTTCACGGTGCGGGTCCATGTCGATCAATCCGCCCCGCCGGAGTTGACGGTTTTCAAACCGGCCGTCGCACTCGACGGTTTGGTAACGGTGCAGGGTCGCACAGTTGTCGGCGTCGTGGTGACCGTAGACCACGGAATGGGTGACGACCGGGTCCAGGTCAAGGGCGACGGCTCGTTCACCTACCGCTTCTTGGTCCCCAGTGCGGGCAAGTACCCTGTCACCGTCAAAGCACGGAAAAGAGACGGAGGAGGCGTGGCCGAGAAGACCGTCTACGCGGAGATAGGAACAGATTAACAAGTGAGCGATGTCCTCGCGGCCGGGCCAGGAAGAGCGACGGCGGAACCCGAACAATCGTCGTCGCCTCGCACGGTCATCGGTCGAGCAAAAGGCCAGAGTTCCCGTTCCCGAGATACCGTGGCATCAGCAACTGGCAAGAAAACCAAAGGCGGCGGTAACCGCGTGCGTAAGGTTCGCGGTTCGTCCAAGAAGCGGCTCCGTCTCGCGTTGTTCAGCGTGTCCGCGAAGCTTACGCGCTCGTTATCCAACGGTAGTCGCGAGGCGGTCGAGCTGACGCGATTCGACCCAAAGACGTTCACAAAAGCCGACTGGGGTTCCGAACGCTACGACGCCATTATCGTCGAACAAGGAGCGGGGGCCGTAAACGGGCTCGTTCGATGGATCCGGAAGGCGAATCCGAACGTTCCGCTGATTGCGTTGGGCGCCGCGAAGAACGGGCGCGAGCCTGCGGGCCGTTCCGTGTACGCCTTGCATCTGCGGGACGTCCCCAAACAGACTGTCCTGCGTTCGCTCGTTCGTGATGCGCAGCGTCATCTCGACGCGAGTCGCAAAGCGGCCGAGGTCTCGCGGCGCCTGCGGGAGACGTCACGCCGGTTACAAGTTCTGGGCGATATCGTTTCGACCGCCAACTCGATTCTCGACCCCCGACGTGTGCTCAACGTGATCATGTCGCAGATTCAAGAGCTGATCCCTTCGGAAGCCTGGTCGATTCTTCTCGTTGACGAGGAAACCGGCGATTTGACGTTCGAGATGGCTCTCGGCGAGAAGGGTGCGGCGGACCTCAGCACGACGCGCATCAAGATGGGGGAAGGCGTTGCCGGGTGGGTGGCGCAAACGGGTGAGCCCACGATCGTCAATGACGTCAAGCGCGACACGCGCTTTCAGCATCGCTTTGATGCGCTCACTCGGTTCCAGACGCGCGCGATCCTATGCGCTCCGCTGACGTCGCGAGGTCGAACCATTGGCGTCGTCGAGATCATGAACCGTGCGTCGGGGAATCCTTTCACGCGCCGGGACATGAACTTGTTGATGACGATGGTCGAGCCGGCCGCGATCGCGCTCGAAAACGCGATTTTGTTTCAAAAGACTCAACAACTTGCCGTGACAGACGACCTCACAAAGTTGTACAATTCTCGTTATCTGAACAGTTTTCTCGAAGAAGCCCTCCAGCGCGCCAGCCAGGAGGAAGGCCAATTGGCCCTTTTGTTTCTCGACCTTGACGGGTTCAAAGGTATCAATGACCGCCACGGTCATCTGTGCGGCTCTCGCACCTTGTTCGAGGTGGGGGGGATCATACGGGGTGCGGTGCGCGAAGAAGATATCGTCAGTCGCTACGGCGGCGATGAGTTCGTCGTCGTGCTACCCGACACCGACGGAAGCGGTGCCCTCGCGGTCGCGCAACGCATTCGACGAGCTCTGAAACAACATGTCTTCCTCGAGGAGTTCGGCCTCGAAGCCAGCCTGTCGGCAAG
The DNA here is from genome assembly GCA_947259165.1 of uncultured Acidobacteriota bacterium. Taxonomy (GTDB): domain Bacteria; phylum Acidobacteriota; class Vicinamibacteria; order Marinacidobacterales; family SMYC01; genus CAMYKY01. The sequence continues at coordinate 55,263 of CAMYKY010000014.1, forward strand.
TTTTGGTGTGAGTTTGTACCCCGATCACGGTGCAAGTCCGCAAGATCTTATGCAAAAAGCTGACCAGGCAATGTATAGTGTTAAAGAGGGAGGCAAAGATGCCATTTGCCTCGCCACATGATTTTTCACCGATAACCAAGCTATTCCATTGATTTTCAACACCGCAGATTCGAGTTCGAGTCGAATGAACCTCCGTTCTATTTTTACGATTTTTTCAAATGAGCTCGCTATCGATTTGGGAACGGCGAACACCCTTGTCTTCGTCAAGGGTCAGGGCATCGTCGTCTCCGAGCCGTCGATCGTCGCCATCAACGACGTCACGACGAAGGTCGAGGCCGTCGGCAAAGAGGCGAAGGAGATGCTCGGGCGCACGCCGGGCAACATTACTGCGATTCGTCCGATGAAGGACGGAGTCATCGCGGACTTCGAGATCACCGAGAAGATGCTCGCGTACTTCATCCAGAAGGCGCACAACCGCAAGGTCCTGGTGGCGCCTCGCATCGTGATCGGGATTCCGTCCGAGATTACACAGGTAGAAAAGCGGGCCGTGAGAGACAGCGCGCTCCGCGCCAAGGCCAGTGAGGTGTTTCTCGTCGACCAGGCGATGGCGGCGGCCATTGGTGCGGGTTTGCCGGTGACGGAGCCCTCGGGCAACATGGTGGTCGACATCGGGGGCGGCACGACGGATATCGCCGTCATCTCCATGGCCGGTATCGTCTATAGCAGCTCCGTGCGGGTTGCGGGCAATGAGATGGACGAGGCGATCATCAAGTATCTCCGGAAAAAGTACAACCTGCTCATCGGCGAGCGCACCGCAGAGCACGTGAAGATGGAGATCGGCTCCGCGTACCCACTCGACAAACCCATGACGATGGAGATCAAAGGGCGCAACCTCATCGAGGGTATTCCCAAGACGCTCGTTGTGAGCGACGAGGAGATTCGCGAGTCCCTCGAAGAGACGGTCAGCATTCTCGTCAACGCCGTGCGAGTCGCGCTCGAACGCACACCGCCGGAGCTTTCGGCGGACATCGTCGATCGCGGTATCGTCCTTACGGGAGGCGGCGCGCTCCTCAAGAATCTCGACAAGCGCCTGCGCGAGGAGACTGGTCTTCCGGTCTCGATGGGAGAGGATCCGCTCTCTTCGGTGGTGCTCGGAACCGGGCGAATGCTCGAAGACGTCAAGCTACTCAGGAAAGTCTGTCTCGGTTAGTGCCCTAGCGCCTGGTCGGATTTTCTCGATTTATTAACGACCCAAACCTTTTCACCGATGGCGACCACGGTCAACGCGCCACTAGGCTCACGCGGCGGGCACTTTTTGTTCGTCCTCGTGCTTGCGGCACACGCGC
>CAMYKY010000015.1:0-62500 GCA_947259165.1 uncultured Acidobacteriota bacterium
GAATCGGCGTTCCGGCGTCGTACGCGCGTTTCAAACACGCCATCATCGCATCGGAATCCGATCGCTCGGCGCCGGCAAACTCTGTGGTGAAGATGACGTGGCGCTCGAAGTCAGTGAATGCGAAGTTGATCGACGCGGTCAGAAAAATGAAGTCCATCGCGTCGGCGTCGGTGTCGTCGGGGATTATCGGGAAGCGAAAGTCGGGCCACGGAAGCGATTCGTAGGCCATCCATTCCGCGACGGCGTCGACGCGTTCTTCGTGGAGGTGTACGTGTCGCAACGCTTCGACGACGGGCTGGATCGTGGAGAGAATCGGGTGTGACGATTGCATTTCAGGCAGCATCGGAAGGGCGAGGACGCCGAGAAACTGTCTACGGTTCAGCACGCATGAGCTCTCGCAACGCTCGCGCGACGTAGACGCGGGCCATCTTTTTTCGGTACGCGTTGGTGAGGTCTGTGTTGTCGAGTGGCTTCGCCGGACGATAGGCGATGGACGCGGCTTCTTCGATCGCGTCCTCGGTGAGTTTCTTTCCCACGAGCACGGCTTCGGCTTTGTCGGCCTCGACCGGCGCCGATTCAACGGCGGTAAGAACGATGCGCGCCTTTTCGACGGTGCCATCTTTCGCGGTCTCGATGGCAGCGGCGACACCGAGGATCGGAAAGTCGATGCTGTCGCGGCGGCGAAGCTTCAAATAGGTCGCGCGCCTACCGTTGACTTTGGGTACGTGGATCTCGGTCAGGATCTCTTCGCGCTTCTTCTTCAGGAAGTCGATCCCGTCGTGCTCGTAGAGAGACTTTACGGGAACGCGGCGCTCACCGTCGGGTCCGACCAGAGTGCATTCGGCGTCGAGCGCAATGAACACCGGCGCGGTGTCGGATGAGCTCACCGCCCAACAGCGCTTGCTCGACGGCGCAACCCAGCAGATCTCGCCATCCTTCTTCATGCAGAAGTTGATGGACTTCCGCCACTCGTAGCTCTGGTTGTAATAGTTGCAGCGAGTGTCGATGCAAAGATTGCCACCGAGGGTGCCCATATTTCTCAGGACCGGAGCACTCACGAGCGCGGCCGCGGTGGTGATGGCCGGGTAGTGTGTCTGCAGCAGCTCGTTTTGCTCGACGCGGGTCAGCGTCGTCATCCCACCGATGGTGATGCCGTCGTTCGAGCTTCCGGAAACACCGCGAGAGTTCTCGACGCGGCTCAACCCCACGAGAACCCTCGGGGTGAACTGACGCCGCTTCATATTGGGGTAGAGGTCCGTACCTCCAGCGACCGGCATCGCTTCGTCCGCCGCATGATCGGCAAGCATCTTTGCCGCCTCTTGCGCCGATTTCGGCGCAAGGTAGCGAAACGGGGGCAGCCGCATCATGATGAAGACTCCTCACGCATGGGCGGCACGTCTACCGGGGGTGGCCAGTCGTACTCGGGCACGGTCACCGCCCGCAGGCGCCCTTCGAGAGCGCTGACGATCTTGTCCGGAGTGACCGGGCTCTCATCGATGCGAACCCCCAGCGCATCGTAGACGGCAATCGCAACCGCGGGGATCACGGGTAGAAGCGGCCCCTGGCCACATTCTTTCGCACCGTACGGCCCCTGCGGGTCGAGTGTTTCTATCAGGATCGACTCCACTGGCGGCATGTCCACAAACGTCGGGCTTTTGTAGTCGAGCATCGACGGGATCTTGTGAACGCCTTTGCGGAAGACTTGCTCTTCCATGAGCACCTCACCGAGGCCCATGTAGACACTGCCTTCGATTTGCCCGATCGCGAGGAGCGGGTTGATGGACTTGCCGACGTCGTGCGCGATCCAAATCTTGTGGATCGTCACCATGCCGGTCTCGGGGTCGACTTCGAGCTCGAGAGCGCACGCCGAAAAGCTGTAGGTCGCGCTCGGACCCACGCCCGCCCCTTTGTAGCGGCCCGGGGAGCGCGGTGGGGTGTAGCTTCCGGTGGAGCCAAGCGTTCCATGTCTGGCCTCGGCGAGAACCACCGCTTCTGCGAATTCCATCGAGACGTCGGGGTGGTCGCGATCGAAAATCTTCCGATGCGCCATCGCGAGACGCTCGACCGGGACCTGGAGCTTTTCCGCCGCTTGGTCGAGCAACAACGGCTTCAACCGGCGCGCGGCCTCGATGGCGGCGTTACCCGTCATCAGTGTCACCCGGCTCGAGTAGCTACCGAGGTCGACGGGGGTCAAGTGCGTATCGGCGGTTACGACGTGGACGTCTTGAACCTCGACGCCAAGCTCTTCCGCTACGACGTACGCCAGCACCGAATCGGACCCTTGACCGATATCGGTCGAGCCGCAAAAAGCAGTCACGCCGCCCCCGCGGTCGAGCTGAAGCTGCACGCCGCTATGCGGCAGTTTGTTCCAGTAGATGGGAAGGCCGGCTCCGGTGAGATAGCTCGACGAGGCGAGGCCGATGCCTCGTCCCTTGGGAAGCTTGCCGTGCTTGTTACGAAATTCGGAGCGCTCGGCAACGCGCTCGAGGCATTCTTTCAGCCCTACGGTGCGGACCCTCAACTGGTTCGCGGTGATCGAAAACGGCTCGATGACCTTGTCGAGCCGAACATCGAGAGGGCTTTTTTTGATCTGCTCGGCGAGTTTGTCGAGATGACATTCGATCGCGAATCTCGGCTGTACCGTTCCGTGACCCCGCTTGGGACCGCACGGCGGCTTGTTCGTAAAAACGCGCAGCCCTTCAAACTTGTAGCGCGGGATTTTGTACGTGACCGTCTGGAGCGCGCCCGTGTAGTAGAGGCTCGCGATGCCGTAGCTACCAAACGCGCCACCATCCAGAAACGAACGAAAGTGCATCGCGGTGATCGAGCCGTCTTTCTTGATACCGCTCTTGACCCACATCTTCACCGGATGCCGGCCGCGGTGGCAGTAGAAGACCTCTTCGCGGGTAAGCGTGACCTTCACCGGTCGCCGGGTTTTCTGTGCGAGCTTGGCGACCACGATCTCGTGGTTGAATGGATCACTCTTGCCGCCGAACCCACCGCCGTTGGGGCACGCGATGACGCGGACCATGGACGGGGGCATCTCGAGCACCTTCGCCATCGCGCGGTGCACGTAGTGAGGGGTTTGGGTCGACGACCACAACGTCATCTTCCCGTCGGCCCCGCAGGAAGCAAGCGCCGAGTGCTGCTCCATCGGCAGGTGGGTGTTGCCTTGAAAAAAGAACGTGTCTTCGCGAACAACGTCGGCTTCGGCGAAGCCTTCTTCGAGATCTCCAAACTCGAGAGAGACCGCTTTGTGGACGTTGCCGTTGACGCTGCCCTCGCCCCGGTGAAGCTCGCCGGTATGGATCGGCTCCGAGTCTTTAGCGAGCGCCTCTTCGATGGTCATGATGGACTGAAGCACTTCGTAGTCGACGTCGATGTGCTCGAGTGCGGCTTCGGCGGTCTCTTCATCGACGGCGGCAACGGCCGCAACCGGGTCACCGACGAAACGAGCCTTGTCGATAGACAGCGCGTGCTCGTCTTGCGACACGGGCAGGATGCCAAAGGGGATCGGAAGCTCCGCCCCCACGAGCACCGCGACGACGCCCGGCAGGGCTTCGGCTTTGCTCGTGTCGACTTTGACGATACGCGCATGCGGGTGCGGGCTTCTTTTGATTTTGCAAAAGAGCATGCGCGGGAGCGCCAGGTCGTCCGCGAACATCGTCTCACCGACGACTTTCGCCATCGCGTCGACTTTCATCAACGGCTTGCCGATGATGGAAAGAGGCTCCGCTTCGCGCGTAGGAGTCGACCCTTCGGGCTTCGTGTCGGTTTTTGTGGGCATGGTCTAGACGGAGATAGGCTTCCCCACGTCACCCGCTGCGGCGCGCTCAATGGCCTGAAGGATCTGAATATAGCCCGTGCACCGGCAGAGGTTCCCGGCAAGGGCCTCTTCGATTTCACGCCGCGCCGGGCTCGGATTTTTTTCGAGAAGCGACTTGGCGGCCATCAAGATTCCCGGTGTGCAGTACCCACATTGCGCCGCACCCGTCTCGGCGAACGCTATTTGAAGCGGGTGGGCCTTGCCGTCTTCGGTAAGACCCTCGACGGTCAGGATCTCGGCGTCTTGCAGCTCGATGGGAAGCGCGAGGCAGGAAAGCACCGGCTCACCGTCCACGAGAACGGTGCAGGTGCCGCACTCGCCGAGCTCACAGCCGTGCTTGGTGCCGGTCAAGCGCAAGTTCTCCCGGAGAACCTCGAGGAGTGTGTTGTGGATGGGCGCCACAACGTCGACGGGCTCGCCGTTGACATGCAGGTGCAGGTGCTGTTTTTCCGCCATAGCAGCCGTAGACTTTACCACGCTAGGATGAGGTAGTGCTTCTCCTCGTTATCGGCCTTGGCTTGGTCGCCCTCGGCGCGCAGTCCGACGATATCGCGCGGCTCGAGCGGCGGATGGTCGAGCTCATCAACGTGGAACGCAACGCCCGAGCGATCCCACCCTTCGCGCCCAATCCGAAGCTCACCGAGGTCGCCCGGCGCTACAGCCAGCGCATGGTCGAGACGGGGCGCGTCAACCACGACGTGGATCGTCCTATGGAAGACAGGATCCAGGAGGTTCTTCCTGATACGTGTATGTTCGGCGAAAATGTTTCCAAACACACGAGCGTGGACTACTCGCTCGCCGATCTGATGACGAGCGAAGGGCACCGGCGCAACGTGCTCAACCCCGACTACACTACGATTGGGATCGGGATCGTCCGAGGGGAGGATGGGTTTCTCTACATCACGCAGGAGTTTGCGCGGCCGTGCGGGCCGCGGCGCCGACGCTAGCCCCAGGAGTCGAGAGCGTCTCGAGGGCCTCGACCACCTCTCCAAGAAGGAAAATCGATCCTGCGACGACCACTTCTCCGGTGGGTCCTGCCCACTCGCGAGCACACGCCAAGGCTTCGGCCGAAGAAGCGATTGCCTCCGCTGGCGTTGCCTGCTCGCGGGAGAACGAGGCGAGTGGCTCTGGCCCCCGCGCCCGCGACATCTCGGGACGCGTCGCAACAAAGTACGAGACATGGGGTAACAGCTCGGCCAGCATCTCGTGCGCACGCTTGTCTTTCATGACACCAAAGAGCAGGACACGATGCTCGCGGGGATGTGCTTCCAAGAATCGTCCGAGCTGCTCGGCGGCCATCAGGTTATGGGCCGCATCGAGCAGGAGCGAAGGCGCGCCTTCGATTCGCTGCAGACGGCCGGGCCACTCCGTTGACTCGGCGCCGCGGCGCACCTGTTCGACGGTCAACTCCGGCAACAATTTCTCCGCCACGCGGACGGCGAGCACGAGATTGTCCAATTGGTGATCGCCGAGCAAAGAGAGCTCGAGCCGACCGTAGTCGCGCTCGCGGGTTCGTAACCAGACGGTTTGCCCTGCCGGTGTGGGTTCCGCTCGGATTTGGGTACCGTCTCCGGCGCAAATCAATTCAGCGTTTCTCCGACGCGCCTCGCGGCGAACAACGTCGAGTGCCGCCGGCGTGAGCTTCCCCACCACCACCGGTCGTCCTTGTTTGATGATGGCGGCCTTTTCCGCCGCGATCGCCTCGATCGAATCCCCGAGAAAGTGTTCGTGGTCGAATCCAATCGGCGTGATCACCGAAACCGACGCCGGTGCAATGTTCGTCGCATCCCAGCGGCCGCCCATCCCGACTTCGAGGATTGCCACATCGACGTCGCGCTCGGCGAAAAACGTGAACGCGGTTGCGGTGACGGCTTCGAAAAAAGTCGGCTCGTTGAGCGTCGCGGAGCGCTCGGCCACGCGGCCGACGTTCGCGGCGAGCTCGTCGTGCGAGATAGCCACACCGTCCACCTGGATGCGCTCCTCGAGAAAACGGATATGAGGCGAGGTGTAGCGACCCGTGCGCCAGCCGGCGGCGGTCAGTATCGACGTCAGGATCGCGGCCGTCGAGCCCTTACCGTTCGTGCCCGCGATCAGGACCGAAGGGAATCGACGCTCGGGTCGTCCCAAGCCCTCGGCGAGGCGATCGATGTTCGTGAGCCCGAACTTGATGCCGAATTTCTCGCGGCTTCTTAGGTAGGTGAGAGCTTCCTCGTAGGTCCGTATCAAGAAACGGACTCTTCATCCGGCACTGGCGACGGTACCTGTTCCTCCATCGCGTCTTTCACGTCTTTCACGTGAGGGGCGCTCGAAGGCGATGGCGTAACCTGCTGCGTGAAAAAGCGCAGGAGTCGTCCTAGAGTCTCACGCATCTCGCTTCGCTCGACGATCATATCGAGCATCCCGTGTTCTTCGAGATACTCTGAGCGCTGGAAGCCCGATGGCAGCGGCTCTCGAATCGTCTGCTCGATGACGCGAGGGCCGGCGAACCCGATCAGCGCTTTGGGTTCGGCGAGATTGATGTCCCCGAGCATGGCAAAGCTGGCGGTCACGCCCCCGGTCGTCGGATCGGTCAAAATCGAAACGTAGGGCACGCTGGCCTCATCGAGCCGCGCGAGGACAGCGCTAATCTTCGCCATCTGCATGAGCGAGATCGCACCCTCTTGCATCCGGGCACCGCCCGATCGAGACACGATGAGAAGCGGTATCCTCTGCTCGAGAGCGCGCTCGGCGGCCCGTGCGATCTTCTCCCCAACGACGACGCCCATGCTACCGCCGATGAAACCGTACTCCATCGCTGCCAGCACGACCGGAACGCCGTCAATGTGACCGGTCGCGATGAGCACCGCGTCTTCGAGTCCCGTAGCCTCTCTGCTTCGCGCGAGCCGATCCCGGTACCGTTTGGTGTCGGTGAAATCCAGGGGATCGTTCGACGTGAAGCCAGTTTCGACCTCTTCGTAGCGCCCGTCATCCAGAAGCGCCTTCGCGCGCTCCACCGACGACAATCCCATGTGGTAATTACATTTTGGACAAACGCTGAGATTTCGAACGATTTCCTTGGTATAGAGGATCTCGGCGCACTCGCGGCATTTGGTCCAAAGCCCCTCGGGCATCCGGCTTTGTTTGACCGGTGGGATGGGCGCTTTTTCCTTCTTGAACCAACTCATACAGGTAAAGCATCGTAGCAGCGGGTCGGAACTCGGTCAAATTGGGCGGCAAAGCACCGGTTTGCGCTAGGACGGATGGGGCCAGGATCGGGCACGGGCTCGCACGAGAGCGTCACAGGTCGGCTTCGAGAGCTGTTAGCGTTTGGCGGCGTCGGAGCCGTTTCCGTTGCCGAGCTCGTTGTCGATTCCGAGCATCGTGCAGGCGGCGTCGTACATTTTTAGCGGTGCTTCGCGCTTTTGTTGCAGCGCGGCGATGCGCTCCCGCACGTCTGCGAGCTCGCGCTCGATATCGCGGTCAATCTCTTCGAGCTGCTGTCTCGCCATCGCGAGCCGGCGTTCGAAAACGTCGGATTCCTCTTTTGTAAGCTCCATCATCCGTTCTTCCGTAGACAAGGTAGGACTCCTATGGATCGAGCTCGAAGAGTCGGGCAACGAATCGCGAAAGCTCGTTCGGCCCGACAGCGGGCCGTCGTCTCAAATAAGTATTCAAATCCAACAGCATCTCTGCCGCATCCTGGTAACGCTCTGCCGGATCTTTCTGCAGCGCCCGCGTCACCACAGCCTCGAGCTCGATCGGAACCGCCGGGTTCAGCGAGGATGGGGTCAAAAACCGAGCTTCGCGCACCCGCTCGAGGATGCTCATCTCCGAGTTTCCGCTGAACAGAGGGTGACCCGTCAGCGCCTCGAAGAAGACACCCCCAAGAGAAAAAATATCGGAGCGGTTGTCGAGGGGCTTCCCCCACGCCTGCTCCGGTGACATGTAGAGTAGCTTGCCTCGGAGAGACCCGCTGTCCGTATGCGATGCCTTCGTCGCAGCCTTCGCGATACCAAAATCCACCAGCTTTACCTCGCCCTCACTGGATACCAGAATATTCTGCGGGCTGACGTCACGGTGGACGATACGCAAGTCGTTGCCGTTGTCGTCCCGATGGCGATGCGCGTACTCGAGCGCGCCGCCTACCTTCGCCGCGATCAACGCGGCCAAATCGACGCCCAGAAGCGTCCCCCGATTGCGGGCTCGAGTCAGGATCGTTCTCAGATCGCGACCTTCCACGAACTCCATCGCAATGTAGTAACTGTCGTCGATTTTACCCAGATCGAACATCTGCGCGATGTTCGGATGCGACAACGAGGCGACCATCTTGGCCTCATCGACAAACATCTCGACGAATTCCTTGTTTTTCGATAGATGCGGCAGAATGCGTTTGACAGCAACGACTTTCTCGAATCCTTCGACTCCTCGACGCTTCGCGCGGAAGACTTCGGCCATACCGCCCGTGGCGACGCGCTCGACCAGCACGTAACGGCCGTAGTCGGAGCTTTCGCTGTCCTCCCCATGAGCCGGTTCGATCTTTTCAAGGCGCGCGACGTCCTTGTTGAGATGGGAATCTTTCAGCAGTGTGGAGTAGGCCGCGTCCAGCAGCGAATACTCGCTCCGGGCCGCGCCTGGCGTGCCCGGCACCGCCGAGCCGGCATAGGGGTCGGTGTCCGCCACCGTCGGATCCTTCAGGGGTGCGCTTGCGCCCTTGCTGCCGGCTTCACTCGCTTCGTTGGACTCGCCCGCGCCTTTGAAATCGTCGATGATGTCGCCGAAGAGATCGGTCGAGGTCAAGAGGTCCTCTGCCGCATTGGAGTCACCTCGACCTCGTATCTTCTTGCGAATGACATTTGGGTCAACTCCGAGGATGTCGCTATAAGGGGTGCGGTCCGCGAGGGGATTGGCATCCTTGCGTTTGGTCATGACCCCTTAGTGGCACCTCGACAGCTCAAAAAACGGGAAGTGGTGATAATACGACAAATTCCCCGACGTGACTAGTCCAAGAGCGCGCGCCGTCGGACACTAGTGCTCGGACCCGCTGACCGGGTCCAGCCACTAGTGCACCGCGACGGAAATGGGCTCGTGCTCCTCGCCCTGGTTCGCGGAGGCCTCCGTGGACACACCGAGCTGGGCCTCTTTTTTTTCCCGCAGTCTCTTGACCCGCGCAACGACTTCACTGGCATCTCCCGATGCCGCCTCGATGGCTCTGAGCTCATCGAGCTCATCCGAGGTTTGCCTCTTCAAGCTGTCTAGCATGGTGTTGAAAACATCGGGAAGATCGTTGAGAAAATCTCCCTGCCGAAATCGGAGCTTGAATGCCAGATCTCCCTGACTAATGCGGGTGAGACTCTTTTTCGTGCGCCACAGGGGCCCAGCGATCTGGTTGCTCATGTACAACGCGATGATCGCGAGCACGATGACACCGAACAGGGCAATGAACACGACCGCGGTTCCAAACAAACCGGGGAGCGTCAACAGCGGCACCGCGCCCCCCCGTGGAACCAGGTCGTAGAATTGAGTCAGGTGCCCGTCGTAGAGGAGGTAGAGCACCAGCGCAAAGAACACCGAATTGGCAGCCCAAACGGCCAGGAGCGTTCCGATCAGCCGATATTGGAAGGGCTTGTCGATAATGTACTGGCGCTTGTAAAAGGGCGGGCGGGAACCGTAACCCGTGGGTCTGGCGTCGTCACTCATTGGGTAAACCTCCGGCAGGGAAGACAGGAGCTTCCAAAGCGTATGGCGCGTGTAGCATGGCGCCCGCTGGACACGCGGGTCGTTCGAGATGAACCGATATAAAGATGTAAGGAGTACTTACTCAGAGTAACAAAAACGTCAGCGAACCGGCAACCGAGGCTTCCCTACCCCAAATTCGAGGGTATGTAGAATCGCGTCCCGCCCGGCATGAGCTGGATCTCCCGCAGAAGATCGGTCAAATCGCGTTCCGGGTCCCCGAAATCCACTTCGGCGGAGCTCACGACCAAAAGCGGCGTTTGCGAGTAGTGAAAGAAGAAATAGTCATAGGCTCTGACGACCTCGCGCAACGCGTCCTCTTCGATCGCGTCGGCGCTCGAGCGCTGCCGGATGCGCTTCGCGAGCGCTTCAGCGGGCACTTGCAAGTACACGACGAGCTCGGGTGACGGCACTTCGGCGGCAAGAGGTCCGTAGATTTTCTCGTAGAGCATGAGCTCCGCGTCATCCAAACTCAGATACGCGTAGATCTTATCTTTAGCGAGAATGAAATCGGAGACCTGCGTTTGCGAGAACAAATCTCGCTGCGCCAAGCCGGTCAGCTGACGATAGCGATTGAGCAGGAAGAAAATCTGGGTTTGAAACGAGGCTCCCCCCTTCCCCGCATGGTGGTCTCGTAGGAAAGGGTTGTTTTTCTCTTCGTGAAGTGCCGCGCCGTCGAGCTGGCCCGCCAAGCGCGTCGAAAGCTCGGTTTTTCCGACGCCAGGCGGACCTTCGACCGCGATATAGCGGTAGGTCATCAGGCGAACGCGTCCTCGAGGCGCACCACTTCGCTAACGTCCCGGCAGTCCTCGAGCAGATCCCGCATCGTCGTTTCGAGCACGGGGTGGACGGCGTCAGGCGCGATCTCGACCATGGGCTCGAGTACGAATCGACGCTGGTGAAAGCGAGGGTGCGGGACGATCAGGGCCGGCGTCGAGAGCACAACGTCTTCGAGCATCAAGATGTCGATGTCGAGCGTCCGGGGCGCATTGGGCTCACCGCGCTCGCGTCCTTGAGCTGCCTCCACACTCCGACACACCTCGAAAAGCTGGGTTGGGTTGCCGTCGAAATGGACTGCGGCGGCGGCATTGACGAACCACTCCGGATTCAAGGTCTCCACCGGCTCGGTTTGGTACAAACTGGAGCGCAATGGCACCTCGACACCTCGCGCGACGAGCTCGGAGATAGCTCGACGAAGCTCGGCGACGGGGTCGCCAACGTTCGACCCCAGTCCGATGTAACCGTCCACAGCCCGGATTATACGTTAACCCCGATCTCGAGCCGCGAGCCCCGAAAGACCACTTTCGGGGTTCTTCAAACGTTCCGCCGGCCATGCGAGCGCTGTGCTAACATTCCACGCATCCTGAGGTGACTCATGGAGTTCGAGACTCTCAATCAACTTCTCTCGCAATCCGTCAAGACGTACCAAAAACCTGACGCACTCTCCTACAAGAAAGATGGAGCGTGGCACCCCATTTCGTCGGAAGAGTGGCTATCGCGGGCCCGTAACATCGCGTTAGGGTTGTATGAGCTTGGCGTCAGGCCGGGCGACCGCGTCGCGCTTCTCTCCGAGAACCGTCCCGAATGGTTCCTCGTCGACTCGGGAATGCAAATTCTCGGCGCCGTCAACGTCCCGCTCTATTCGACCCTGGTGCCCGAGCAAATCGGCTACATCGTGAACGACTCGGGCGCGAAAGTCGTGGTCGCCTCGAACGCGAGCCAGCAAAAAAAGATAGCCGAGATCCAAAAGGCTCTCACCAGCGTGGAGCACGTGATCGTTTTCGACGCGAGCGACGAGTTGGACGCAATCGAGCTTTCCTCCATCGAGGAGAAAGGCAAGGCAGCCGGCGACAAGGATCCACGGCTCGCGCAAAAACTCGCCGACGCCGTCTCGCCCGATGATTTGGCGAGCATCGTGTACACCTCGGGAACCACTGGAGATCCTAAAGGCGTCATGCTGACGCAAGACAACCTCGTCTCGAACGTCCACGCAAGCCTCAAAGTTCTGCCGATCAACAAGGACGATGTGGCGCTCTCGGCGCTTCCCTACAGCCACGTCTTCGAACGGATGGTCGCGAACTATCTGTACCCTGCCGCCGGCGTCAGCATCGCCATTGCAGGAAGCCTCGAAGAAGTTCCTCAGAACCTTGGAGAGATCCGTCCGACGGTCATGACGATGGTGCCTCGCTTCTACGAGAAGTTGTACGCACGCGTCAAAGAATCGGTCGATCAGGGAAGTTCCGGAAAAAAGAAGATCTTCAACTGGGCGATCGGGGTCGGGAGTGAGTACGGCGAATATCGTCTGAGAGGCGAGCCTGCGCCGTTCGGACTCGAACTGAAGCACAAGATCGCGAACGCTCTGGTTTTCGGCAAACTTCAGCAGCGTATCGGAGGACGGTTGCGATTTTTTGTTTCCGGCGCAGCGCCGCTCGCCAAAGAGATTGCGGATTTCTTCTGGGCGGCGGGGATCACGATCGTCGAAGGCTACGGGCTCACCGAGACCTCTCCGGTGATTTCCGTGAACCGGCCCGGGGCGCTCAAGTTCGGCACCGTCGGGCGCGTCATCCCGGGTCTCGAGGTCAAGATCGCGGACGATGGTGAGATTTGCGTGCGGGGTCCCAACGTCATGACGGGCTACTACAAGAAAGAGAAAGCGACGCGAGAGGCGATCGATAGCGTCGGCTTCTTTCACACCGGCGATATCGGCTCGATCGACGGCGAGGGGTTTCTAAAAATAACGGACCGCAAGAAAGACATCATCGTCACCGCGGGTGGGAAGAACATCGCGCCACAACCTATCGAAGGTCGCCTCAAGACCAACGCCTACATCACGGAGATCGTCGTCGTCGGTAACCAGCGTCGGTTCGCTTCGGCGCTTGTCGTTCCCGACTTCGACAAGCTCGCGGCGTGGTGCCAAACAAATGCAGTCCCCACCGAGTCTCGCGACGCCATGACGGCGCACCCCAAGGTCGTAGAGTTCATTCTTGCGCAGATCGGCACCCTGAGCTCGGGCTTCGCCAACTACGAGAGGATCAAGAAGATTACGATTCTAGCGAAGGAGTTCACGCTCGAAAGCGGAGAGCTGACCCCGACGATGAAAGTCAAACGCAAAGTCATCGAGTCTCGCTACAAGGATCTGATCGACGAAATGTACAACGAGCCTGCAACGCCGTGACGCAGACCGACTACGAGACCGTTATCGGGCTCGAATGCCACGCGCAGCTTCAGACGGCGACGAAGCTCTTTTGTGGCTGCCGTGCGAGCTTCGGGGCCCCACCGAACACGAACATCTGTCCGGTCTGCATTGGTCTGCCGGGAGCCCTACCGGTGCTCAACCGACGCGCGGTCGAGCTCTCGCTACGAGCGGCGCTTGCCGTGGGTTGCCGCGTCAACGAGACGTCCGTGTTCGCGCGCAAGAATTATTTCTACCCTGACCTTCCCAAGGGCTATCAGATTTCTCAATACGACCGTCCCCTCGCAGAAGACGGCGTCATCGTCCTCGAGCTCGAGACCGGCACCAAGGAGATCCGCGTCGAGCGGATCCACATGGAAGAAGATGCCGGCAAGCTGTTGCACGAGGGCTTCGACGACGCCAGCTCAAAGAGCGGTGTCGACTTCAACCGAAGCGGCGTTCCTCTCATCGAGATCGTCAGCCACCCCGACCTGTCGAGTCCGGAAGAAGCGACCCAGTACGCCGAGTCGCTCAAAGAGATCATCGAGTACACCGAAGCCTCGGACACCGATATGGAAAAGGGCAACTTTCGCTTCGACGGTAACGTCTCGGTGCGCCCGCGCGGCACCACCGAGCTCGGCACCAAAGTCGAGATGAAAAATCTCAACTCGTTTCGATTCCTCGCTCAGGCACTCGCCTACGAAGTCGACCGCCAAATCGAGCTCATTGAATCCGGCGGACGGGTGATTCAGGAAACTCGCCTCTATGATCCCGGCGCAGACAAGACGGTCTCGATGCGCAGCAAAGAAGAGGCACACGACTACCGGTATTTCCCAGAGCCCGACTTGCCACCGCTGACAATCGCCGCCGCCCAGATTCTGGAGGCGAAAGAGAATCTCCCGGAGCTTCCCGAGGCAAAGCGCGAGCGCCTGGTTTCCGCATATGGCCTTCCACCTTACGACGCCGAAGTCCTCACGAGCTCTCGGGAGCTCGCGAATTACTTCGAAACGACGGCCGAGAGCTCCGGCAACGCGAAAGCGGCGAGCAACTGGATCATGTCCGAGGTCTTGCGCAAAGTGAAAGAAACAGATGCAACGCTCGCCGAGTTACCCGTCGCGCCGGCGGCACTCGGAGAGTTGATTCAGCTCATCGACGACGGCGCCATCAGCGGCAAGATCGCCAAAGATGTTTTCGAGAAGATGTTCGCCACCGGAGACGCTCCGGGGGTCATCGTGAAACGAGAAGGCTTGGCTCAGATTTCGGATGTGTCCGCGATCGAGGAGCTCGCCCGCGGCGTCATCGAGGCCAACCCAGACCAGGCTGCGGAGCTCAAAGCCGGCAAGGACAAAGTGATCGGTTGGATGGTCGGTCAGATCATGAAAGCATCACGTGGACAGGCAAACCCGCAGCTTGCTCGCGAGACTCTGATTAGACTAATCGAGGACGCTTGATCCAAACGTTTCACGTCTCCAAGCAATACGGACGCGACAACGCCGCCTTGCGAGACGTTACTCTCGAGATTGACAAAGGCGAGTTCGTCTTTCTAACCGGACCGAGCGGCGCGGGTAAAACGACGTTCTTGAAGCTCATCTTTCGAGAAGAAACACCTTCTCAAGGCCAGATTCTCGTGAACGGAAGAAACGTCTCCGCGATACCGGAAGCGAAGATCCCTTTCCTTCGCCGCGATATCGGCGTCGTCTTCCAGGATTTCAAACTACTGCGACGCAAGACCATTTTCGAGAACGTCGCGTTTGTGCTGCGCGTGATGGGAGTACCGAAGATCGAGCGAAAACGGCGCGCGTTCCAGATCTTGAAGCAGGTCGGCCTCCAGCACAAAATCAATAACTACCCGATGCAGCTCTCGGGCGGCGAACAACAACGCGTCGCCATCGCGCGAGCGCTCGTCAACGAGCCAGTCATCCTCCTCGCGGATGAGCCCACGGGCAACCTCGATCCCGAGCTCGCTATCGAGATCATGTCGCTGTTTCAAGAAATCAACGCCCGCGGAACGACCGTGCTCGTCGCCACTCACGACCGAGAGATGATCACGCGACTCGGCAAACGAGTCATCAATCTGGAAAAAGGACGAGTGGCTGAGAATTGACACTCCACGGAGGCACTCCTTGGTGAAATAGCATGACTCCTATACTCATCGGCCTCGCGGGGGGGACATCGTCGGGGAAGACCTCCTTTGCTCAGGCGATTGTGAAACAGATCGGCGCCGGCAACGCGGTGCTTCTTTCTCAGGATGCTTATTACGTCGACCCCTCTCATTTGCCTTTCGAGGAGCGGGCGAAGATCAACTACGACCATCCCGATTCCTACGAGACCAGTTTGCTAATCGAGCACCTCGATCATCTCAAAGCGGGTCAATCAGTGCCGCAGTTCGTTTACGATTACGTCGAGCATGCTCGCGTCGACACCGGGGAGCTCATCCAACCGACCCCCGTTATCCTGCTCGAGGGGATCATGGTGCTCGCGGTGAAACAGCTGCGTGAGCGTTTCGACATCAAGCTGTTTATCGACACCGACGCCGACGTGCGCCTGTTACGCCGTCTCTCTCGGGACATTCGCGACCGCGGTCGCACCCTCGAATCCGTCACCCGCCAGTACCTCGAGTCTGTCAGGCCGATGCACCTGGAGTTCACAGACCCGTCGAAACGCTATGCCGATCTCGTCATTCCTGAGGGTGCGCACAACAACGTTGCCCTGGACCTGGTCGTCGCCCGAATCCAAGAGCTCCTGAACAACTGACCGCAGCCGCAAAAAGGCCGTGGTGTAATAAAGGGGATTAGGGGGACCCCCTCCAAGGATTCTCTTATCCCCTCAATCCCCCTGGTCCCCCAAATCCCCCTTTTTACACCAGCGGATTTCTTGCGGTTTGGCGCGACGGCGCGGTTAGACGGAGCGGCTCAGGAATTTTCTGACGGACAGTAGGCTGCCGACAAGGCCTACGAACATCCCACCGCAGACGATCGCAGCCCAAGCGGACGGCGGAACGAAGCGTAACCAATCGGTTGTCGGCAAAAGCTCGAACGAGCTCAGCGCCTCTCGCAGAAAGTATTGGTGGGAGACGTACAAGAGTCCAAGTGCGAGCGCACCGCCAAGGCCGCCTTGCAGGATGCCCTCGACCAAAAAAGGTCCGCGGATGTAGGCATGCGTCGCGCCCACGAGCCGCATGATCCCGATCTCGTCCTCGCGGCCGTACACGGTGAGCTTGATGACGTTGAAGATGGTGAACACCGACGCGATAACGAGAGCGCCTCCGATGGTGAGGCCGATGATACGAACGAGCTCGATGACGCCGGTGAGCCTTTCGATCCAAAGAAGGTCGTAGTCAACTTCCGCGACGCTGCCGACGGCTCCGACTCGGCGCGCGAGCCCGCGCACGTCGTCAGGATTGCGGAAGTCGGAGGCCACCGTGACCTCGAACGAAGCCGGCAGGGGATTCGTCTCGAGAACGTCGGGAAGCGTGTCTAGCTCGGGAAAGTAGGACCGAAATCGAGTCACGGCCGCATCCTTCGATACGTAGTCGAACGATTCGATCTCCGAGCTTTGCGCAAAGAACTGCTCGAGCTCCTCCCGATCCGAGGCGGTCGCGTCATCGGCGAGATAGACAGTGAGCTGCACGCGGCTGGCCCAACCCGCCATGAGCGCGTTCAGATTCATCGACACCGTAAAGAAGACGCCGAGAATGAACAGAGAAACGGCGATGGTGGCAATCGAGACCAGATTAACGAGGCGATTGCGCCACAGCTCGACGAACGCTTCCTCGATGCAATAGCCAAAGGCCCGGAGGTATCGCATGCTCGGGCGTGTATTCTATCGCGTGCACGCGAATTGAAGAATCAGAACGTGTACGTCTTATTTTGCTCGATGAACTCGACGCCAGCCAGGTTCAGCTGCTTCAGCTCGGCCTCGATGCGGGAGACGTGTCCCGGCTTCGTATGGGTAATGAGCACCCTTGCCTCTTGGGTGAGCTTTTTCAGCTCTGTAGCCAAAATATCGGGCGTCATATGGCCGCTCGCGTGCGCCAGGGTGCCGACATCGTTCGAGAACGAAACCTCGGTAATGACCGCTTTGAGGTTCGCCTGCGAGGACGCCACCTGCCACACGCGGTCGGTGGGTCCGGTATCGCTCGTGTAAAGAATGGAGCTGTCACTGCTGTCTTCAACGAGAAACCCGACCGTGGGAATGAGATGCTCGACTTCGATGGGGGTGAACTTGAGATCGCCAATGGTGAAGGGCTTTTCGACCTCGATTTCTTGAAACCGCATCGTTGGCGCTTCTACGGACGGAAGCTTGGTGAAATCGGGCCACAGTTCGTCGTTGAACATGTGCTGCTTCAAAGACTGCACCACTGCGCTCGTGCCGTAGACGACGATCGGTTCCGTGACGCGGCCGAAAACGTTGTCCACGAGAAACGGCAGGCTGCAATTGTGGTCGAGGTGCGTGTGGCTCACGATCACGTGCCCGACTCGCAGTTGCTCCTCGAGCGTCAACGGTCCGGTCAGTCCACCGGCATCGAGAGCGATGTGGTCATTGAGGAGGAAACACGACAAGAAGCGATCCTTGACACTTCCCCCGGAACAACCCAGGACACGAAGCTTCATGATTATGGAGGAGAGGCGCCACCCGCCAGAAGCGACACCACGTCGCTGGCTGCAATTGCGCGCATTGGGACGGTCCGTTCAGTCGTGGGCTTTCTCGGATTGGACAACTTGGAAGTCGAATATATCTGGTAAAAGTAAGGAATGTCAACACTTCTGCCTGTTCAGCGCCCTTCGATCCTGATCGGATCACCCGGGTGAACACCTTCGTCATCGCCCTGGGCGCGGCAAATCTCGCTCTTGCGCTCGCATCGTTGCTGTCCAAAAGCGCGGATCAGCGTCATCCCGACCGGTCCATCAGCGACGAGCACTCGCTGCCCTCCGTAACGCTTGTGGTGCCATGTTGCGGCGCCGAAGAGGGTCTTGCCGACAATCTGACAGCATTGCTCTCTCAGGACTACCCGACGCTCACGATCTGTTTCGTCGTCGAAAGAAGGGACGATGCCGCGGTACCAATAATCGAGGAGCTCGAAGGCGAGCTCGTCTTCGCCGGTCGGGCCGAGGGGCGGGGACAGAAAGTGCACAACCTGCTCCAAGCGCTGGAAACGGTAGAGCCTTCGGACGTATGGGCGTTCGCGGATTCGGACGGTCGGCCGGATTCGGGTTGGCTCGGTCGTCTCGTTGCCCGTTTGGAAGATCCGGGTGTCGGAGTCGCCTCGACTTATCGTTTCTACGTCCCCGAGCCTACGAGCTTCCCTACCCTGCTCCGCTCGGTCTGGAACGCGTCAGTTCTTTCACTCCTCGGAGAGCACGGCCGCAATTTCGCGTGGGGAGGCGGCATGGCCGTCCGCCGCGACACTTTCGACCGCGTTGGCGTCGCCGCAGCGTGGAGCGGGGCGCTCTCCGACGACTACGCTCTGACGCATGCCGTGCGAGGAGCCGGACTCACGGTTGAGTTCGTACCGGAGTGCCTCGTGCCTTCGTACGGAAGCGTCGGCGCCATCGAGCTGCTCTCGTGGGTGACGCGCCAGATCAAGATTACGAGGGTCTACTGGCCAGCTTTATTCTTCGCGGCGCTGGCTCATCACAGCATCTATTTTTCATTTTTTTTGCTCGGAGCTTGGGCGGGCGGCCCGATCGCACTCGCCCTCTGGGTCCTGGTTCTTCTGATGGGCGCGTGGACCGGCGCTCGACGCGCGTGGCAACTCCCGTGGGCGCGCGGATACGCGTGGGCCTATGCGACGATGTTTCCGCTCGCGAGCTTTCTCACCCTACAAGCCACGCTCCGCGCGCTCATCTCGCGCCGCATCGAATGGAGGGGGCGTGTATACGAGATGCGCTCGCCGAGCGAGACTATTATCGTGCGCTAGCGCTAGGCAGTGACGCCGTTGCGCGCGGCGTCTTCTATCGCGGTCGCGAACAAATCGACTTCCTCGAGTGTCGAGAACACGTTCGGAGTCACGCGGATGCAGGTGAACTCGCCGTCGACGTAGCGCGGACGCACGTGGATGAAATACTTCTTCTCCAGAAATTCGGGAAGGTCGGCAACGCGCTTTGTTACACGATGACGCTATAATCGCGCGCGATGGGCGCCCGCGCACTCGACACTCTCATCTTCTTCGTCACGTCGCACTGCAACTCCAAGTGCCGCACGTGTTTCTACTGGGAAGAGCTGAACCAGGCCGGCGATCTGAGTTTCGAGGAAATCCATCGGCTTTCGGCGACGATGCCGCAATTCAACGAGATCTGGCTCTCCGGCGGGGAGCCCACACTGCGCGACGACCTCGTGCCAATCCTAGAGCTCTTCTATAAGGAAAACGGCGTCCGTTCGGTCAACTTCCCCGCTAACGGACTCCTTCCCCAAAAGCTCCTCGAGACGCTAGAGTCCACGTTCGAACAATGCCCTGGGCTGCGCGTGAACTTGAACCTCGCACTCGACGGGATCGGCTCGACTCACGACGAGCTTCGCGGCGTGCCGGGGAATTTCGACCGCGCGCTCGAGAGCCTCGAGCTCTTGCAATCGCTGCGAGATCGCGACGAGCGCCTGAGACTTCACGTCAATTCCGTCGTCTGTCGAGAGAACGTGAACGAGATGCGCACGCTGGGTAAGATGATGCGAGATCGATTCGATCTCGACGGGCATTATTTCCAAATTATCCGCGGCGAGCCGATGGACCCCGCGCTTCTCGAAGTCCACAAAGACACCCTCGAGCGCCTATACGAAGACATCCAACCGTTGCAGCGGCACTACGCCGAGAAAATCCAGAAGCGCAAAGGGTTTCTCGGCAAGGCAGCCTACCTGGGGGTTCTTGGGCTCTACCAGGAGATCCAGGCGGCGAACCTCGACCGCCACCACCGCTGGCCGATGCCGTGCACCGCCGGACAGAACATCGCCGTTGTCGACGCGAACGGAGATATCCGGTCCTGTGAGCTGAGGGAGCGCCTCGGGAACCTTCGTGACTATGATTGCGACTGGAGTCGCTTCTGGGACTCCAGCGAACGCCGTGACGAGGTCGCCGCGATCGAGAAAGACGGGTGCTGGTGCACCCACGTTTGTTTCATCCACGCGAGCTTGAAGGCGAGCCCGAGAGCGCTCGCCATCGACGTGCCGCGAGCTTATTTGCATCAAAACTGAATCACCGCGAAAGGAAAACAATGTCGGAAGTATTGAGTATCGGGCATAGCCCCGATCCCGATGATGCGTTCATGTTCTGCGCCTTGTCACACGGCGCCGTGAAGATCCGTGACTACGAGATCGATCACGTGCTTCAGGACATCCAGACACTCAACGAGCGCGCGATGAAGGGCGAGCTCGCCGTGACCGCGATCTCAGCGCATGCCTATTTGTCGGTCGCCGACAAGTACTGGATCATGGCGACCGGAGCGAGCATGGGTGAGGGGTATGGTCCCGTTGTCGTCTCCAAGTCGGAGATGAGTGTCGCAGACCTCGAAGGCAAGCGCGTCGCAATCCCCGGTGAAATCACGACCGCGGCGCTTCTGGCGCGCATCTATCTTCCGAAGTTCGAGCCCGTCGTGCGCCCGTTCGACAAGATCTTCGATACCGTCGAAAACGGTGACGCCGACGCTGGCGTCATCATCCACGAGGGCCAGCTCACCTACGCCGACAACGGTTTTCACAAGATCATGGATTTCGGCGAGCAATGGGAAAAAGAGACGGGCCTGCCCCTCCCGCTGGGACTCGACGTCGTCCGCCGCGATCTCGGACGCGAGCTCGCGGAGGAGATCAATCGTGCCATGCGCGCGAGCATCGACTGGGCGTATGAGAACGAAGATGAGGCGCTGACGTACTCGCTGAAGTTCGGTCGCGGTCTCGAGCGCGAGCTCGGACGCCGTTTCGTCAAGATGTACGTCTCGGAGCTCACCAAGGACATGGGGGACTCCGGCGAAAAGGCCTTGCGTGAGCTTTTCGCGCGCGCGGAGAAAGCGGGCGTCGTCGACAAAGCGCCGGAGTTCGAGCTGATTCGTTAATGCTCAGCGCGCACGCGCTCCTCGTGCGTGCGTTTGCTGCCGGTGAATACTTCGCACTCGTCGGGCTCGAGCTCGGAGTGTTCGAGCGGTAAGTAAGCCGGCCGAAACCCGACATCGTCGATCAGCGCGAGCCAGTCGGCACGGGAGAACAAGCCTTCGATATGGCGATCCCGCTCGACGCGCACCGAACCGTCGCCCTCGCGAAGAAGATAAGCGTAGTCCACGGTGTACGTCGTGTCGGTCGGGTCCGGATCCCACGTCCACTCGAGATAGCGCAGAGCTTTCTCGCTACCGTCACTCCCGCCGCAGTCGGTCTTGGGTCGAAAGTTCTCTCGGGTGTGGTCGGGAGCAAATAGTGCCGCACCGCCAGGCTTGCAGTGAACAAACGCGGTCTCGAGCGCCTTGCGTAGATCGTCGATCGACTTCATATAGACGATGGCGTCGTGGATGAAGACGGCGTCGAACGCGCGCTCGAGCCGAACGGTGCGCATGTCTCCTTGGATGTGCGCGCACTCGGGGTTGAGCGCACGGCTGAGCTCGAGCATTTCCGGAGACAGATCGACCAGCGTCATCTCGAAATGCTGTTTCAGATGGGAAGCGTTGTGGCCACCGCCGCTTCCGAGCTCCAGGATTGACATGGGCTCGCGCTCGCAGGCATCGACCAGAGCTCTGCGGTAGAAACGGGATTCTTCCGCGTATTCCGCGGGCGGGCTCAGAACCGGAAACCAAGATGCCAGCTCGCCGTAGAGCCGCGGCTTGCCGTCCATCGTGCTCCCGACGCCCTTAGGTTCGATTGAGGTCGTAGAGAATGCGCAGGCCTTCGAGCGTGAGATTGGGGTTGACGATATCGATCACCTGGGTCCATTCAGCGACGATGTCCGCCATCCCACCCGTCGCGATGACCTTCGGATCGCCGGGGAGCTCATCCTTCAAACGAGCGACGAGCTCCTTGACGAGGCCAAGGTAGCCGAACACGAGCCCGGATTGCATCGCGCTGACTGTATTGCTGCCGATGGCTTTCTCCGGAAGCGTTAACTCCACCTTGGGTAGCTTCGCTGTTCGCCGCACGAGAGCGTCCGCGGTGATTCCGAGCCCGGGCGCGATGGCGCCGCCGAGGTACTCCCCTGCTTTCGACACGACGTCGAACGTGGTTGCCGTGCCCAGATCGGCCACGATCGCAGGTCCGCCGTATAGTTTGTGAACCGCGGCGGTGTTGGCAACGCGGTCGGCTCCAACCTCTCGTGGATTGTCGATCTTGATGGTGATGCCGGTCTTGATATCAGGACTGATGACGACGGGAGGTACGTCGAGAACCCGCGCCATCAACTCCTCGAATGTCGACGTCAGCGGCGGCACCACGCTCGCGATCACCGCACCCGAGATGTCTTTCCAGGAAAGCCCCCGATCCTCGAGAAGCGACTTCAGGAGAACGTAGTACTCATCGGCAAGATGATCGAGGTGAGTGGTAACCCGCCAGTCCGCAATCCATTCGCCCTCGTGATACACGCCGACCGCCGTCTTCGTATTCCCGACGTCGAGCACAAGAAGCATGCCCGCATTCTACCTCCGAACAACTAGCGCGTGCTCCGACGGCAGATGTCAAAAGCAAGGAGAGAGGGGTGGATGGACGCCCCTGGATGCTGGATGCCACCTCGTGGTACGAATACCGATGATTCCTCTCGAAGACATTCGTGCGGCGCAGCGAGCGATCCAGGGCAAAGCGCTTCGCACACCGCTGGTTCGGCTCAACTACCCGGAAGACGCGCGTGAAATCTACTTGAAGCTCGAGAATCTTCAACCGATCGCGTCGTTCAAGATTCGCGGGGCGATCAACGCGTTTCGTCTCGCGGATCCCGCCGAAATCCAGAAAGGCGTCTTCACCGCGAGTGCCGGCAACTGGGCTCAAGGCGTGGCTTGGGTGGCACGCGAGCGGAACATTCCGTGCACGATCATTGTTCCCGAGCACGCGCCCGAAACCAAGCTCGCCGCAATCGAGCGACTAGGTGCGCGCCACATCGGTGTCCCCTACGAGGCGTGGTGGCAATGCATGACTGAGCGCCGGTTCGACGGGGCCGACGGCACGTTCCTCCACCCGGTCGAAGACGAGCCCGTCATGGCGGGCAACGGCACCATCGCTCTGGAGATCCTCGAAGACTTGCCCGAGCCCGACGTGGTGCTGATCCCGTGGGGCGGGGGCGGGCTCGCGAGCGGTATCGCGAGCGGATTTCGGCAACTTCACCCCGACTCGCGCGTGTACGGAGTCGAGGTCGAGACGGCGGCGCCGTTGTCAGCCTCCTTGACAGCCGGCGAGATGACGTCGGTAGAGCGAAAGCCGTCGTTCATCGATGGAATTGGCAGCGGTGGATTGCTTCCCAAAATGTGGCCTCTTGCGCAGGAGCTGTTGACCGGGGCGCTCACGGCATCGGTTCAAGACATCGAGAATGCGTTGCGACTCGTCGTCGAGCGAAACCGTGTCGTGCCCGAAGGTGCCGGGGCCTGTTCCGTTGCGGTCGCTTTGTCGGAGAAGGTCGATGCCCAGAAAATTGTCTGCATCGTTTCGGGCGGCAACATCGATACCGACACACTCGTGAAGATACTTAGAAGCAGCGATGAAGTCTAATGACGTCACTGTTTTCACGGAGTACTACGAAAAGATCCGTAGACGAACTCTGCACGCCACCGCTTTACGGGATGACGTCGGAGCAGGTGGCGGGAGCCTCAAGTCGCTAAACGTTCGCGGAGAGATTCCAAATACCCTGGCGCTTTCACGTTGAGATAGGCCTCGCGGCCTTTCGCTATTTCCTCGAGATTCTCGAGAAACGCCGGGTTTGCGAACTCCTTTCGCAGCTCGGGGATCAGGTGTTTGACCTTTTCCCAAACGGCCGTGATCTCGCCGTTCGTCTCGAAAAACAGCTCCTTTTCAACGACGTCACGTTTGACGATGGCGGAGACCATATCCCAGTAGGTCAGCACCTGGCGAAAAGACGCGTTTTCTTCCGAGCCGGGAGGGCACAGCTCGTGGAGCTCTTCGACACTCTTGGCCTTGAACCGGCCCAGGACGAACGAGCGGGCCTCGCGAAGCCGTGACTCACGCCGAAGCTCATAGAGTTGCAGGATCACCTGGGCGTCTTGAAACTGACTCATCGAATTCCTCCCCGTGGCATTGAAATCGAAAGTGGCGGTAGCCTATCATGCGGGAAGGAGGCCCGAGCGATGTTGAGCGACGATTTCAAAATCGTGTGCCCGTGCTGCCAGTCCAAGATCCTCATCGACCACAAAGCGGGAGCGGTGATCTCTCACGAGGAGCCTCACAAGAAGTCCACCCCGACGTTCGAGGAGGCCGTCGCGCGCAACAAGAGGCGGACCGCCGACGCCGAAGACGCCTTCGCTCAAGCCGTTCGGGAGCACGAGAACAAAGAGGAGCTACTCGAAAAGAAGTTCAAAGAAGCGTTCGAGAAGGCCGACAAAGACGACACTCGCCCGCCCCACCCACTCGATTACGACTAGTGGACTGTAACAGGCAGCGATGTTGTCGGGCTTCGGCAGCGCCCCCTCACCTCAGTTCAGTAGGTTTCGGAGCACGGTGTGTAGGATGCCACCGTTTTTGTAATAGATGATATCCACGCCCGAGTCGAGACGAGCGATCGCTTTGAAATCGAACTTGCTTCCATCCGGCCGTGTTGCGGTCACGGAAAGCTTCTGGCGCGGTACGAGCTCACCCGTCAGCTCGATATCGAAACTCTCGTGGCCAGTAATCCCGAGGGCCTCGGCGCCTTCGCCGTTTTCGAACTGAAGCGGCAGGACGCCCATTCCCACGAGATTGCTCCGGTGGATGCGTTCGTAGCTCTCGGCGATGACCGCGTTCACGCCCATTAGCAGCGTGCCCTTGGCGGCCCAGTCACGCGAGGAACCGGTGCCGTATTCCTTGCCCGCGATCACGATGAGCGAGGTGCCTTCTTCTTTGTAGCGCATCGCAGCGTCGTAGATGAACATCTGCTCGCCACTCGGGATGTGGGTCGTGTAGCCACCTTCGACGCCGGGTACGAGTTGGTTCTTGATACGGATATTCGCGAACGTACCCCGCAACATGACGCGGTCGTTGCCGCGACGGGAGCCATACGAGTTGAAATCCTTCTTCTCCAGGCCCTTCTCGCGCAGATAGCGCCCTGCGGGAGAGTCGTTGGGAATATCTCCGGCGGGTGAGATGTGATCCGTCGTCACCGAATCTCCGAGTAGCGCGAGCACGCGCGCACCTTGGACGCTTTGAGGGCTCGGAAGCTCGGGCGTGAGGTCTTCGAAAAACGGCGGCTCTTGAATATAGGTCGACGCTTCGCTCCACTCGTACAGCTTGCCTCCCGCGACCGGAATGGCGTTCCACTCCTCGTTTCCGTCCCAAACGTTGCCGTACATTTTGTGGAACATGTCAGGTTGGATCGCCCGGTCCAAGAGGTCGTGGACTTCTTCCTGGCTCGGCCAGATATCGGCGAGATAGACAGGCTCTCCTTCGACGTCTTTCCCCAGCGGCTCGGTTGTAAGATCGAGGTCCACTGAACCCGCGAGCGCGTAGGCGACCACGAGCGGTGGTGACGCCAGGTAGTTGGCGCGAACGAGAGGGTGAACTCGACCTTCGAAGTTGCGATTCCCTGAAAGTACCGCGGCCGCGACGAGCTCCCCGTCGGTGACCGCCTTTGCAACGGCTTCGGGCAGCGGCCCGCTGTTGCCGATACACGTCGTGCATCCGTAGCCGACGAGATGAAATCCGAGATCGGCGAGTGGCGACAAAAGCCCCGCCTCTTGCAGGTACTCCGTGACCACTTTCGAGCCAGGCGCCAAAGACGTCTTGACGTAGGGCGGGACCTTGAGTCCTCGCTCGGTGGCTTTCTTGGCCAGTAGTCCGGCACCGAGCATGACCGATGGGTTCGACGTATTGGTGCACGACGTGATCGCGGCAATGACGACGGCGCCGTGGCCGACGTTTTCTCGAGTTCCGTTGAAGGCAACGGTGGCGGTGTGTGACAGCTCGTCCAACGACAGGCCGAAACCTTTCGCCCCCGGAGGTGTCGTCAACGCGGAGCGAAACGCGTCTTTCATCCCCGACAGGCTGATCCGGTCCTGTGGGCGTTTGGGTCCCGCGAGGCTCGGCTCGACGGAGTCGAGATCGAGCTCAAGGGTCTCACTGAACTCCGGGTCCGGCGTAGCGTCGTCACGGAAGAGTCCTTGCATCTTCGTGTACGCTTCGACGCGCGCGACCTCATCATCGCTGCGACCGGTGCGCCGGAGATAGCGGAGGGTCTCTTCGTCGACTGGGAAAAATCCCATCGTCGCCCCGTACTCGGGGGCCATGTTCGCGACGGTGGCGCGGTCTGGAAGCGACATCTGCGATAGTCCAGGGCCGTAGAACTCGACGAACTTCTCGACCACGCCTTTGCTTCGCAGGATCTCGGTCGCCGTCAGCACGAGATCGGTGGCGGTCACGCCCTCACGAAGCTGTCCGTGAAGCCTGAAGCCGACAACCTTCGGCATGATGAGGTACGACGGCTGGCCCAGCATCCCCGCCTCGGCTTCGATACCCCCCACACCCCATCCGAGTACGCCAAGGCCGTTGATCATCGTGGTGTGGGAGTCGGTGCCGACGAGGCTGTCAGGAAAAAAATACGTTTCGCCATCGATCTCGCGGCTCATGACGACTTTGGCGAGAAACTCGAGGTTGACCTGATGGACGATGCCGGTCGCCGGCGGTACCACCCGAAAGCCATCGAACTCCTGGCGACCCCAGCGGAGGAACTCGTAGCGCTCTCGGTTGCGGGCGAACTCGATCTCCGCGTTCTTCGCAAGGGCGAGTGGCGTGCCAAAGACGTCGACTTGGACCGAGTGGTCGATCACGAGATCGACCGGGACGGCCGGGTTGATACGAGCCGGGTCGCCCCCGAGGCGCTCCATCGTCGAGCGCATCGCCGCGAGGTCAACGACCGCCGGCACACCGGTGAAGTCCTGAAGAATGACCCGCGCGGGGGAGAAAGGCACTTCGTTGGTTCCTGGATCTCTCGCGTTCCAAGCAGCGAGGGTCTTGATGTCGTCCTCGGTGATGATCGTCCCATCGCAGTTGCGAACGACGGACTCGAGGAGAATCTTGATACTGAACGGCATCTTGGAAACGTTCCCAAGGCCCGCTTTTTCGAGGGCATCGAGAGAAAAAACATGCGCGCTCCCCTCGTTCGTCTCGAGGGTGGTGCGGGTGCCCAGAGGATTTCTGGTGGATTCGGTCATCGGCGCTCCTAAACAGCTATCAGCCTTCGGCCGGTCAAAACGACAGCCCGAGTCTCTTTTCCTTCAGGCTCGGCTCCGGCGCGGCCCCTCAACGTTGACTGATAACTTTACCAGGAATCGAAGCAGCGCGCCCGATCGGCGTATCCTGTTGGCAACAAGGAAGCTTTACTGCTATAACAGACACAGGTTATGTCCGACACCGCGATGAGCAGCACCTCGTCACCACCCGGCCCAGATCTGACCAAGGCGTTCACCTTTTTTTTTGAAGACCCGAATTGGGTCCCCAAGCTCCTCGTCGGAACACTGTTCGCGCTTCTGACCCCGTTCGTCATTGGTGTGATCTTTCTCGCGGGATACTCCCTTGCGCTGGCACGTCACACGATGCGTCAAGCCGGCCCGACGCTGCCCGAGTGGGACGATCTCCCCGGTATCTTCATCGAAGGGCTCAAGGGCTTCGCAATCTCCATAGCCCACAAGCTGCCCCTGGTGGTTTTGTCGGTGCTCATGATCCTGGCAGTCGCCGGGGGTGCGCTCATGAACCGGCAAAGCGAGTCTCTGCCCGACGGGCTCCTCTATTACGGACTGCCCGCCATTCTCGGTGGCTCGTTTCTATTGTCGGTTCTATGGCTCGCCGTTGCCGCCTACGTCCCCGCCGCGTTCGTCCGATTCATCCAAACGGACCGGCTCGGCGCGGCGTTCGAGGTGATGAACAATTTCGCCTTTATTCGCAAGCACAGCTCGGCCTACCTGCACGGGATTCTGGCCATCGTACTCGCCGGCTTCATCGGCCAACTCGGTGTCATCGTCTTTTGCATCGGCGTATTTCCCAGTATGTTCTGGTCGGCATGTGTGATGGGTTACGTCGTCGGAGAGCTCGCCCGACTCGACGGTGGAGCTCGTCCGAGTCAAGCCTGACCGGCCTGACCGGGTTGCGCCTGGACACGAGCGTGAGCTCGTGTCTAAGCTGGAGTTCAGCGCGCATCATCAAGGAGACGTACCCGTGAAAAAGTTGGTGATCGGCATCGTCCTAGTCGTCGTCCCATGCAGCGCAAGTAGCGACGAGGCGGATCGGCTCGAAGCGGCGACCACGGTCGTGGGCGAAATTCTCGACATTCCCGACGGCGTCCCCCAGGAGCTACTCGACAAGGCCGAATGCATCATCGTCTTGCCCTCCGTCAAAAAGTTCGCGCTCGGCATCGGTGGAAGCTACGGCAAAGGAGCGATGGTGTGTCGTAGCGGATTGAAGTTCGACGGTCCGTGGGGGGCTCCGGCGATGTATCGCCTCGAAGGTGGCAACATCGGATTCCAACTCGGCGGAGAGGCGACCGATTTCATCCTTCTCGTGATGAACCCGAAGGGCGTCGCATCGCTTCTCAAGAGTAAAGTCAAACTAGGCGCCGATGCGTCGGCTGCCGCCGGCCCGAAAGGGCGCACCGCTGGCGCGTCGACCGACGCCACCATGTCGGCGGAAATCCTGACATACTCACGAGCACGTGGCTTGTTCGCTGGAGTCGCCCTCGAAGGCTCGACGCTACGTCCCGACAACGGCGCCAACGAAAAGCTCTACCGGCGCGAGCTGTCCGCCAAGCAAATCGTCCGAGAGCAAAAGAGCGTACCGACCGCAGGCCAGGAGCTCATCGAGTTGCTGCAACGGGCGTCACCATCCAATTTGTCCGAGTAGCCGGCCGCGCTCACGGCTCGCGCGCATCTTGGCACTCCAGGCAAAAAGGAGTTTCGGGACGCGCCTTCAACCTCCGGTAGCCGATCGGCTCTTCGCACGAACGGCAGTTTCCGTATTCGCCCTTGTCGATCACCTCGAGCGCGACTTCGATTTGCCGAAGCTTGCGTTCGTAGGAGCCGCGGTTCGCAATCGTCATTTGTTGTTGCTGGATGGCATCCATCCGAGAGAGCCGGCCGATGGGCTCGTCGAGATCCACGGGCCGGGCCCCCTCTTTGGAGATCTCCAAAACCTCCTCCAGGCGAGCCCGGCCGTCGATGAGCTCTAGGCGCAGCTCGTCGACCTGATCCGCGGTGAGCTCGTCCATGCTATTTGAGAGTCTGGGATTGCTCGAACGTCTCACCTTCCCGGATGGGACGATCCGTGATCTCGATTTCGTCGCCGATGGTAATCATCATCAGATCGTGAGCGACCGTGAGCGGGCCGGTGTACGGAGTCACCGCCTCCCACTCCTGCGCAGTGATATGCGGCGGGATGAGGTGTGAGTACACGGCCATCCGTGGCTTGACGCGTTCGAAAATCACGGCTGCGTCTTTGGGATCCGTGTGTACCGACAGACTGACATTCGCGAGCTTCGCCTCTTCGGTCGAGCCGGGCGACGGGTACTGCGCCTCGTGAACGAGAACGTCGACGCCCCGTGAGTGCTCGACGAGGCTATCGCTGGGACGTGTGTCCCCAGAGAGCACGAGCGAGCGCCCCATGTAGTCGAAGCGAAAACCAAACGTCTGCCCCCAAAGATTCAATAGCTCCCGGGTCGCGATGTCGATCGGCATGTGATCGACTTCGAACGCCGTCACTTTGAGACCGTCATGCTCATAGATCACGCCCGGCGAAACGTCGGTCGCGTCAATCTTGGTGCCTTCGCCGGGGACGCCGACGA
Organism: uncultured Acidobacteriota bacterium; assembly: GCA_947259165.1. Taxonomy (GTDB): domain Bacteria; phylum Acidobacteriota; class Vicinamibacteria; order Marinacidobacterales; family SMYC01; genus CAMYKY01. The sequence continues at coordinate 29,635 of CAMYKY010000015.1, forward strand.
GAAGCCGGTAGTCGATGTCCCAGGCGTAGGCTTCGCGAAAGTGACGCATCATGTCGACCGTTCCCTCGGGGCCTTGCACTGTCAGGGGAACGCGCCGACCGTAGAGCCATCCGGTGAGCCACAAGTCGGTGAACCCAATCGTATGATCGAAATGAAGATGTGAGATCAACACGTGATCGATTCCGGCGAGAAGCGGGAACGAGCCGACTTGCATGAGGCGTTCGCGCAGACCCCAGCTAGGATCGACGATGATGCGCTGGTCACCGGCCTCCACGAGAATGCTCGGACCATAGCGCTCGAACGAAGGGCGAGGCGCACCCGTTCCAAGAAAAGTAACCCGCAATTCTTGGGAGAAGACAGAGGTGGCCCCGGCACCGAGAAACACGCACGCGAAAACGAGAGCTTTGTTCATCATGTCGGGAATTCTACTTGAATGCTACGATGCGGCGCATGAGACACAGCGCCGCGTTGATTGTGAGCTTTTTTGTCTCAGAGCAGCACACAATCCACATGGACCTGAGTGCCACGATCTTGAGCGCCGCGAAAACGACGCCGACGCGGAAGCTCGACGGTATCGATCTCTTGCCGATCCTGCGAGGAACGGGCTCACCCGGCCTTCCTGTCCAGCGAACGTTCTATTGGAGAACCGACTATCCGGCCTACAAGCAGCGGGCCGTGCGACGAGGACGGTGGAAGTATCTTCTCGACGACACCACCGAGATGCTCTTCGACCTCGAGGCCGACATCGGCGAGCGCGACAACCTTGCGTATCGACGTCCGGACAAGCTCGAGGAGCTTCAAAGAGCGCTTGCGAGTTGGGAGACCGAGCTCGGGAGATGAGGCTACGGGCACTGTTCGTCCTAATCAGCAGTTTGGTGTTTGGCTCCATCAGCTCGAGTCAGGAACCTGAGACAGGATCCTACGCGCTCACTTTCGAGGGCGAGCTTTCCGGGCAAGAGTTTGGCGCGGCTCGATTCGCTTCCGACAAGAAGATGGACGGGGAGAAAGTCTTCGTCGTGCATCTACTGACGCCGGTGCTCGAAGGCGGGGTCTATGTTGTCTTCAGCGGCGTCGAGCGACCCGCTGCGGGCACCTACACCGCGATCCGCGCCGAGACGAAGGGCATGGGGGGCTACAAGAAGCTCAGCGTCGAGCCCGGCGAGGTCGCCCTTCTCTACTACGAGATGGAACGGGATCGCCTGGTGTTGTTCGGCTCGACCGGCAAGGGAAGTGTCGAGATTATCGAAAGTGATGACGACACGGTCACCGGTCGGATCGATGTCGAAATCGAGGGCGCGATCGGTAACCCGAACGCGTTTCTCGGCGTACGCGCGAAGCGCGGCAAGATCGCCGGGGCGTTCGACGCGACGAACGGTGAGGTCGAGTTCAGAAAGCCCTGAACCTTCAGAGACCGGCGGAGCGGAGACTCGAAACGTTCTCGATGATCTCCTTGGTAATCTCTTCCTCGGCTATCGCGCTCCACTCTTCAGGAATGAGCTCGGACGTCTGCGCAACAAATCGCTTCGCCCCGCGGCTGAGTGTCTCCCGCATCTCTCGCCCTGACGCTGGCGCCATGAAAATTGCGGTGGTTACGCCAACGAGCGTACCGAAAAAAAGACCGGCCACGAACGCCATGCCCCCACCACCGTTGTTCTCAGCTGACATCACGACCTCTCGACAATCTCCCTCTGTAATTTAGCATAGACATACTGCCGGGGACGGGAATAGGTTCAATGTGGGTCAAGACTTCGGTGAAGTACGACGTTGGGTCTTCCGCTCTTCCAACTCCTCGAGACTCCGGGGCCAATCGCCCTTGAGAAGGCGTGACAGCCCGCGATCCGCCAGGAGCTTTCCCTCGGTTTGGCAAGCGGGGCAATAGTTCGTCTCGTTGGCGGCGTAGCGGATGCGCTGCACCGGGCTGCCGCAATCGGGACACTCCTTCCCGTAGCGTCCGTGGACGGCCATCGTCGGGCGAAACGCCGTGACTTTCGCGGGAAAATCCCCTTTTTGTTCTGCCCGCAATTGCTCGGTCCACATCTCCAAGGTCTCTCGAGTGACGACGTAGAGACGCTCGATCTCCTCTTCGCTCAGACGCGAGGTCCACTTGATCGGAGAGAGCTTCGCGCGATGGAGGATCTCATCCGAGTATGCGTTGCCGATCCCGCTAAACAGATGGGGATCGGTAAGCGAGCGCTTGAGCGTGTGATTCTCGAGACGAAGCACCCGTGTGAAGCTCTCCAGATCGGCATCCATCACTTCGAGCCCGCCGGGGTCGAGACGAGCGAGCTCGGCCTCGCCTTCGACGAGCCGAAGCGACGCGCGCTTCTTCGTGCCGGCCTCGGTCAACGTGAGAGTTCCTGAGGCGAAGTCGAAGCGGGCGAGTCCTCGCCGCTTCTGGAGCTTGGGCCGGCCGTCGCCCCCCTTCCAGTGCAGTCGCCCGGCAACCATCAGATGGATCACCATGAACAGCTCGTCTTCGAGGCCGATCACGACCCGTTTGCCGATACGCCGAAGCGCTACCACTTTCTTGCCTGCGAGCGCCGAGGGAGCGGGAGTCACCGAGCGCAGCAAGAACGGACTTCCGAGGAGGATCTTCTCGAGCACCTCGCCGCGGATGCGGCTGTCGAGCGCCTCGAGATAGAGCTCGATGTCAGGAAGCTCGGGCATGACGGAAGTATTGTCTCACGAGCACCGAACGCGTTAGGCTTGTCGGCCCGAGGAGGTTCCGGATGGCAGACAAGCGTTTCGAAGGAAAGATAGCACTGGTAACAGGTTCGTCGAGCGGCATCGGCAAGGCCACTGCGGCCCGCCTGGCACGCGAGGGCGCCAAGGTCGCGGTAACCGGCAGGCGCAAAGACAGACTCGAAGAGCTCGTATCGGAGATCGGCTCCGCCGGCGGCACCGCGCACGCGATCGCCGCCGATCTCACCGACGAGGCCGATCGCAGGCGTATCATCGACGAAACCGCCGGACAATTTGGTGGTCTCGACGTTCTCGTCAACGCGGCAGGCATCATCGCCTACGGCACCATCGAGGACACGTCTCTCGAGGACTGGCAGAAGATGTACGACATCAACGTGGTGTCGATCTTTCACATCATGCAGCTCGCGCTTCCTCACATCATTCCCCGCAAAGGCAACATCGTTAATGTGTCGAGCGTGAACGGTATGCGCTCGTTTCCGGGGCTTCTCGCCTACAACTCGAGCAAGTCTGCACTCGATCAGCTGACTCGATGCTCCGCCCTCGAGCTCGCGCCAAAAGGCGTGCGTGTGAACAACGTGAATCCCGGCGTCGTCGTCACCGAGCTTCACCGTCAAGCTGGACTCGATGAAGAGAAATACGCCGCGTTTCTCGAAAGAAGCAAGACGACCCATCCGATCGGACGGGTCGGCAAAGCAGAGGAGCTCGCCGCCCTGATCACGTTCGTTGCTTCCGACGAGGCCGGCTGGATCACGGGCGACACCATCAACATCGACGGCGGCCGCCACCTGACGTGTGCGAGGTAGCGATCCGCGGTCGCGTGTCGGAATACAGCGTACGGCATACGGCATACGGGTGATGCTCGTTTGAAAGGCAATTCCTTCTTTCGCGACTGCGCCCCGACGAAAGAGGCTTCCTTTCCGAAGACACAGATGCTGAATCGAGGCGCTGGTGTGCAGGACTTGCGTTTACTCCGAACGAGTACGGCAACCGTATGCCGTGGGCCGTATGCCGTGAACCGGCAACGAAACTGAGCCGCTATGACCTCCCTCTTGCTTCAGCTGCTTCTTCTTGGCGCCGCGGTCGAGAGCGCGGAAGAGTCGAAGGCTTACGCGATCTCGTTTGGGGGGCAGTACCGCGTCATGGCGGACGCTTCGAATTTCGACTTCCACCCCCGCGTCATCGACGACGAGCAGGCGTCCCAAAGCTTCGTAAACCAGCGATTCCGGACGTGGCTCAATATCCACGACGGTGCCGCGGCGAGTCACGGCGTTTATTTTCAGTTCGAGATCGGCCACATCGCTTGGGGTGACGATCTCGAGTTTCCCAAGACCTACGAAGCCAACGGCGCGGAGGTGGGCATCGAACTGCGACGAGGCTATCTATGGTACAAGCCGAGTGAACGCTCTCTGCTGCGCGTGGGGATTGTCGATTGGCACGACCGCTTCGGGGAGCGCCCAACCTTCGAAGATCCTATGTGGGCCGTCGACGCGTACGACTCCGAGCAAGCGGTTCTCGCCAACTCGGTGTGGGACTTCAACGTGGGCGGCGTCGTTTTCGACTTCGATACGGAGGACCAATGGCACACCTCGCTCGGCACGGTGGTGTTGAGCCAGGGGGACACCGTCGGCGGCGATGGAAGCGCTCTACTGTTCTCGGGAGATCTGGACCGTGAGGTCGGCTCATCGCTTTTTGGAGCTAGTGCCTACTACCTTCGCGACCGCGGTGGCTACTCCTACGGTGATTTCGGGGGACCACCGAACGTGAACGGCATCGATCGTTCCTGGGATCTCTGGCTGGGTGCACGTGGACACCACGCGTTCGGAAGCTTGACCCCGTCCTACTTCGTCATCTGGAACCGGGGCAAGACCGAAGGACCCGAGTGGGAACATTCGGGGTGGGCGGTGAAAGGAGACCTGGACTACCAGTGGGGCCCCACACGGCTGCAGCTACGGACGTTCTACGCGACGGGTAACGACCACACATCACGCGACAACTCGGGTGAGTTTCGGACGATCGCTCAGAGCGTGCGCGACAACTTCGGTAGCCAAAGCTACTGGAGTCTTCTGGGCTTGAGCTCTCCGCGCGGCCCGTCGGATGTGAACGACCTCGGCGTCGGCCTGCAAAACCGTGGGCTCGGGTTGTTCACGCTGCAGGGCTCGTTCGAGCAACGTTTGAGCCAATCCATATCGACGTACGTGGCGCTCGGGTGGCTGTCCTCAGCCGAGGAGAACCCAGAAAGCCGCGCGACCGACATGGGGGTCGAGTTGCTAGGCGAGACCCATTGGTCGCTGTCGAGCGCCATGGCGGTGGACTTCGGAGCCGCCTACTTGTGGACCGGAGATTTCTATCGCGCCGGAGCCTCCGCCGCGACGCCTGCCGATCTTTATGAAGTGTATGCTCGCTTCCAGTTCGAGCTCTCGGTGCTAGCGAAGGACTGACGCCTATCCAAGAACCTCCCTGACCGCGGCAACGGCTTGTTCCCGGCCGCGGGTGAACCGGAGGACTCCCTCCACGACCAGCCACAACGCGAGGAGCAAAACGACTCCACCAACCGCGAGAAGCAAATAGCTTCCCTGGTTGAAGAAGGTGCGGACGTTCGAGACCATCGCGATCAACGTCGTTACCAGCATGAACACCATCGGGATCGCAGTGTAGAGATAGTTCTTTCTCCGAAGATACAGATAGAGCGTGACGGTCAACAGCGTGAGCCCAGCCATGACCTGATTGGTCGTCCCGAAGACGGCCCAAAGTGCTATACCGGCCGGCCGACCGTTGACTTGCAGGAGCGCGAAGAAGCCGATGACGGCCACGGCGAACGCAGTCGCAACGTAGCGGTTTGCGAGCACGGGCACTTTGAGAGTTTCAGCGACCTCCTCGATGTTGTAGCGGAGTAGCCGTGTCGCCGAGTCGAGCGTCGTGAGCGCGAACGACACCGCGATGAGCGCCACGAAAGCTCTACCGAGGTCGGGGTCGATACCGAGGCTCGCCAAGAATGTGCCGCTACCGGTCACGAAAGCGTTGAGGTTGGATGCGAGGCCGTCGGCAGATTCCCAACTCGAATAATGGTCCCGCCACGCGGCCGGGCTCGCGAACCCAGCGGTACACGCCAAAACTGCGGCAAGTCCCAGCAGGCTCTCGCCGATCATGGCTCCGTAGCTGACGAATACGGCGTCTTGCTCTTTGTCGAGCTGCTTGGCGGTCGTTCCCGAGGAGACCAGCGCGTGGAAACCCGAGACGGCACCGCACGCGATGACAATGAACACGAACGGGTACAGCGGCGGGGCTCCGGGCGCATTCGCATCGAACGCAGGCGCTACGAAGCTCGGACGCAAGATCGCGAACCCGACGAAGATCCCGATGAGTCCGAGGTACAACAGCAAACTGTTCAGAAAGTCGCGTGGCTGCAACAAGAGCCACACGGGCAGAACCGAAGCGGCGAAAGCGTAGGCCAGAAGAAGATAGCTCCACGTCGGAGCGGCGAGATCGGGCGTCGGCAAAACGTTCCCCAGATACACCGCGATGAGCGTGAGCGCGAACCCGACGATCGTCAGCCGCCCGAGGGGTACGCCTTTCTTGTAGAACAAAACCCCAATCCCGACCGCGAGCACCATCAAAGATAGGCTAGGAAATACCGCTTCGGGGTAGAAGTTGGACGAGAACAGCTGGGAAACGACCTGGACGAACACCCCCATGGCGAGGCCGATCAGAAAGATGATGATGACGTGAAAAAGACTCTTGGCGCGATGTCCGATGATGCTTTCGGCAACTTTTCCGATGGATTTGCCTTTCGCGCGCAGGCTCACGGCCAAGGCGCTAAAATCGTGGACACCGCCGATGAAGATCGTCCCGAGAACCACCCAGATCAATGCCGGGAGCCAGCCCCACATGACGGCGATAGCGGGACCCAGCATGGGCGCCAGGCCGGCAATCGACGCATAATGGTGCCCGAACAAGACGTAACGTTTGCAGGGAACGTAGTCATGGCCGTCTTCGAGCGCGTGAGCCGGGGTTTCGACGTTTCCCGTCAGCTCGAAGAGATTCGTAGCGATATGCTTCGCATAGAACCGGTAGCCGAGAAAATAGACGACCAAGGAGCAAACGACCGCCAGAACTGGACTCAAGAAGATCCGCTCCTGTGTTATGCGTTCGGAAAACTTGGTCGATGCCAAATCTAGCAAACGTACCGTTATTTCACAATGGAGCCTAAAACTTGCAGAACTTGAAGGGCTTCCGCGACTTTTTCCCGGAAGACATGTCCGCGCGAACCCACGTTTTCGATGCATGGAGAACGGTGGCCCAACGCTTTGGTTTCGTCGAATACGACGGCCCTCCGCTCGAGCTGCTCGAGCTCTACACAAGAAAATCGGGCCAGGAGATCGTCGAGCAGCTCTACACGTTCTCGGACAAGGGAGGCCGTGAGGTCGCGCTTCGGCCCGAGATGACACCGACGCTTGCCCGCATGATGGCGGCGCGGGTGACGACCCTTCCAAAGCCGATCAAGTGGTTTTCGATCCCGCAGCTGTTCCGCTACGAGAGAAATCAGCGCGGCAGACTCAGGGAGCACTTCCAGCTGAATGTCGACATCGTCGGCGCTGCCGAGGTCGAAGCGGATGCTGAGCTGCTTGCGGTCGCCCTGTCGGTCCAGCTCGAGCTCGGACTCGGCCAGGACGACGTCGTCGCTCGCGTCAACGACCGGCGCATCGTGGCCGGCGCTCTCGGGATCCTGAAAGTTCCCGACGAAAACGTCGCCGCCGTGTACGCCGTGATCGACAAGTTTCGGAAAATTCCCACAGAGAAATTCACAGCGTTGTTGAACGACGCGGGCGTCCCAACCGATTCCGTTCCGGAGCTGACGCGACTCTGCAACGGCAGCGTTGCCATCTTCGATTGGTTCGCACCCCATCTCGCTAGCATCGACGAGACGACCCGGAAAGCTGTGGCCGATCTCGAGCGATACCTCGGGCTCATGAAAGAGCAAGGGCTCAGTGAGCTGGTCGAGGTTGATTTTTCGATCGTTCGCGGGCTCGCTTACTACACGGGCATCGTTTTCGAGCTCTACGACCGCAAAGGCAAGGAACGGGCAATTTGCGGCGGCGGTCGTTACGACGACCTCATCGCGTCACTCGGCGGCCCGGAGATGCCGGCGCTTGGTTTCGGCATGGGCGACGTGGTGTTGAGCTTGATTCTTAGGGACCGCGGTTTGATGCCGGCAGCACCACCGCGCGCGGATGTTGTCGTGATTCCCGTGGGCGCCGAGCTCGCGGCCGCGGCCCGACAAGTGACCTACGATCTCAGACGAGACAAGGTTCGTGCCGAAACCCCGTACTCGCCCGCAGGCGTGGGCAAGGACCTGAAAACAGCCACCCAGCACAAGATCCCTTACGCTGTGATCGTCGGCCCCGACGAATGGGAGGCGCAGGAATTCAACCTCAAGAACTTGAGCACCGGCGAGCAATCTCGGGTGCCTGTCGGCGAGCTCGCTGACAAAATCAGGGCAAGCGAATGATCCGCTACCGGGTCACGCGGGACACGGAGAGAGCGGCTAGCCGCGCTGCGTGCCCTCGTCGTGAGAAGCCGTTCGCTCGAGACGAACGTGATCGTTGTCGGCGGGATGCACTCGGAACATCACCCCTTCCGGGATCAAGTCGGGGTCGCGAAACGCGGGCATCGGCCTGGATGGGTCACGGATATAGAGCTCACCTTCCGGGACTAGAGCTCCGATGAACAAAAGCTCGCGCCACTTGCGTCGTGGGAGCAGAAAGGATTCTCCCTCGTGGATCACGTTCTCGAACGGCCTTTCGTCTACCATGCTCGCGTCCTCATGAATACCGGGCTCGAAGGGCTCGACCTCGTCGCCCCTGGAGATTGGCGCACGGTCGAAGCGTGGCGGATGGCTTGGCGCGCCGAGGACATTTTGGAGCAGGCTCGCGTGTTCGACACGCTCGAGCAAGCGCTCGCGGACGCGGTCTATGTCGCCGGTTTCGCCGGTCGCACCGGAATGCGGGTTGCGCCAATCACGCCGAAGGCCATGGCCTCGGAAGTGGCAGCGCTCGCTGACGACGCTCCCGTCGCGCTCGTTTTCGGCTGCGAGTCCACCGGGCTCACCGAGCACAACCTGACTCACTGTCACCGGAGAGTCTCCATTCCCACACATGAACGCCAGCCGTCGCTGAACCTCGCGCAAGCCGTGATGGTCGCGGGGTATGAGGTTTTTCTCGCCGAGTCGCCCGCGGAGACCCCACCGGAGCGTGCTCCGAACAAAGACGTTGAGCGGGCTCTCGGAAACCTGAAAGAAGCGTTTCTCGAAGTCAACTTCTTGACGCCCGACAACGCCGGTCCGCGGTTCGCGACGTGGCGCGAGCTGTTCGGACGCGCGGGGTTGACGCCGCTCGAAGTGCACCTCGTGATGGCGCTCGCGCGCAAGATCAAGAACGTCGGGCGGATCGGCCGGGAAGCTACGAAGACCTGATGTGCTTGCCGAAAAAATCCTGGACCCGGTTCCATGCATCCGTCGCCGCAGCGAGGTCGTAGACGTCGCGCTCGTCGTTGAAAAATGCGTGATCCACTTCGGGGTAGATGTGGAAATCCGTCGTCGCCCCCGCACCCTGTAGCGCCCCCTCGAGCTCCTTCACGACTTCAGGATTCACGAAGGCATCTTTTTCAGCAAACAAACCCAGTACCGGCGCCTTCAACTGCGAATAGTCCGGCTTGACGCTCGGGTGGACGCCGTAGAAATCCACGCACGCACCGATGCGTGCGTTCTTGCTCGCCGCAAAAAGAGCGAGCTGGCCTCCCATGCAAAAACCGACGATGCCAACCTTTTCACCGCTCGCGTTCGCGGCCAGATAGTCCACCGCGCCACGGAGGTCCTTCTCGGTTCGCTCGATATTGAGGGCCATCATTAGCTTGCCCGCCTCATCGGGCGAATTCGCGGACTCACCGTGATACAGGTCGGGCGCGAGCGCCACGTAGCCTGCACTTGCGAAGCGGTCTGCCACCTGTTGGATGTGCCCCACGAGGCCCCACCATTCCTGAATGACGATGACACCCGGACCCGTTCCGTTTTCGGGCTTCGTCAGGTAACCTTTGGCCGTGCCGCCGTTGGCGGGAAATTCAATCATGGTGCCGTTCAGCTCGCTCATAGTTTGGGGATGGTATCAGGAAGCAGCATCCAGCTTCCAGCATTCAGGGACGATGGCGACTTGATTGCGGCCTCGGTTCCCGGGAGAATCAGGCATGCTCCTGAGCCAGGAAGAGATGAGCTTTGATTTCGGCGGAGCTCGGCTCGACCCCGAGCGTGACCGGGAGCTTCTGGTTTGGATCTTCAATCAGTTTCTCTACGGGGAAGTCACCGGAATCCAGGTGGGGCACTGGCTCTATCGCGCGCCCACTCTCGACGCCGCCAACTTTCTAGCGCGCCAGGCGGTGGAAGAGTTGCAACACGTCGATCGGTTCAACGAAATCCTCGGGCTCCTTTCGGCGCGTCCGGGAGAGTCTCACGCCGCGGTCCGGTTCCTCTCGTCGGGAATGATGGGAGACGACTGGGCAGAGCACGTTTGTCTGGAGATGGCCTTGGGAGAAGGCTATGTGCTGAACGTGCTCTATGCTCTCATCAATACCCTCGACCACGAGAAGATTCGATCGATTCTGAGCAAGGCGACCCGGCAGGAAGAACGACACGTGGCGTTCGGCGAGTCGGAAACGATCAAAGCGGTACGGCAAAACCCTGCAGTCAAGTCTCGATTGCTCGGCCTCTCTCTGTGGTCGCTTCTCGGGATCGACGTTCTCGCTCGCGCTGTTCGGCGGCGCTCGTCGGAAGGTCATCCGCTCCTCGAGCAGTTCCCAGCATTCTTGCGCCACGTTCGAGGCTCAACCGAGCTTCGGCTCGAGAGAATGGGACTTTTGGAAAAACCCGTTTCGGAGATGGGTTTTCTGGCTCGATCGAGTAAGATGGGGCGTGCTGCACTCGGTCATTCAGCTCGACGCTTATGGCCAGGGCGGCGGCCGCGCTTGACGAAGACGTATTTGGTCGATAGCCGCCTGGGCCCCAACGGGATTCAGGCTTAGCAACGTCAGGCGGCGCAGAGGAGCGTTGTCGTGCGGGTCACGCCACGCATGCCGCCGATGGTGCCGGCAACGGTGTGCGAGATGTCTCGCATTTCGTCTACGGCGAGCAGCGCGACGATGTCGTACGGACCGGTAACGGGGTCCACCGAATAAACGGTGGGCATGCGTCGAAGGGATCGAAGGATCGCTTCCACGCGGCCCGGCACAGTCTGGATAAGGACGTAGGCACGAAGTCGTTTGTCCGACTCGAGATTTTGAACAGTTTTCGACTTGGTCGGTCGAGCGCGACTCATAAGGGGGAACCTCCATTGGATTCAAGTATTCGTTGTTTCACAAGTGTTCAGAATCTGCTAAAATGCTCGTTGAGAGTTTCCACAAGAAACTCTAAGTCCCGGCTGTTCTGGCGGGACGCAAGTTGCGACGCAACAGCTTCCCAATGATAGACGCTGATAGCACGCAACAACCCATGCAAGAAAAAAGGTCTATGACTCGTCAAAGTCAAACTGCGTCTCCTACTCTAGCTGAAGGTGTCCTCGAACTCGAATCCCATGGCAACGGTCACCTCCGGCAAATGAGCAAGAATTTCCTCCCGGATCCCAAGGACGTTCGCGTCCCTAACCGGTTGATCAATAAGTACTTCCTAAAAGAGGGCCAGTTTATCCAGGGGCCCTCGGGTATGGCCCGGCGCCGTAATAACCGACGTGGCGGGTCTCCCCATCCAGAGCTTCAGGCAGTCGACAGCGTCAACGGCTTCACCCCGCAACAGCTCCCCGAATTCCGCCCGTACTCCGAGCTCGTCAGTGAGCATCCCGACGATCGGCTGCGTCTCTCACAAAAGCCTGAGGACCCCATCTCGATGCGGGTCATCGATCTCGTGACTCCTATCGGCCGGGGTCAACGCGGGCTCATCGTGGCCTCCCCCAAAACCGGCAAAACCATCTTGCTGGAACAGATCGGGCAAGCCATCGGAGAGTACTACCCCGAAAGCCATCTGTACGTCCTTCTGATCGACGAGCGGCCCGAAGAGGTCACTCATATGCGCCGCTCGGTCAAGGGGCAAGTTATCTCCTCGACATCGGACAGCACGAGCGCCAACCATCTGCGCGTCGCCCGCCTCGTCCTCGAGCGCTCGCGACGGCAGGTCGAGATGGGCGAGGACGTCGTCATCCTGCTCGACTCCATCACCCGATTGGGCCGGGCGGCAAACCGCGAACAAAAGGGACGCGGGAAAACCATGAGTGGCGGCATCGACTCCCGCGCTCTCGAGTTCCCCCGTCAACTCTTCGGCGCTGCTCGCAATGTCGAGGACGGCGGAAGTCTGACCATTCTCGGAACGGCGCTCGTCGACACTGGCAGCCAGATGGACGAAGTGATCTTTCAGGAGTTCAAAGGCACTGGGAACATGGAGCTCGTGCTCGACCGCAAGCTCGCCGAATCGCGGATTTTCCCAGCCATCGACATCTCGGCCTCGGGTACGAGACGCGAAGAATTGCTTCTCGACGCGGAAGAGCTTCCCAGAGTGCACCTGCTGAGGCGCGCCCTCGCGGGGCTGAAACCGACGGAAGCGATGTCGCTTCTTCTCGACAAGATGAAGAAGACGAAGAGCAACAAAGAGCTTCTCGACCAGATCAAGATCAAGTAGCGACGAAGCTTGCAACGTTCCTCCTCGCGGTAGCGTCGTGCGCCAGCGCGGTCGCGCAAACACGACCCGTCGAAATCACGCCGTTCGCGGGCTACCAATTCGGTGGCTCCGCATCTTCCATCGACGGCAGCTTGGCCATCCGTCCGGACGTCAACTACGGGTTCGCCGTGGACATCCGTTGGACCCCCGATACCACGTTGCAGTTGCTCTACAACCGCCAAGAGACGAAAGTCGGTATCCGCGTCAATGACGTTTTCGAAACGATCCGCTTCGAAGAAGACCTTGCCGTGGACTACTACCACCTGGGCGGCACGGTCGAATTCCCAACCGAGCGTCTTCGGCCCTACTTCGCGGTGACGATGGGGGCCACGCGATTCGATCTCGCGCGAGCAGACGTTCGTGACGAGTGGCGGTTCTCGATCGGAGTCGGCGGAGGTTTCAAAGCCTACGTTTCCGAGCGCTTCGGCATTCGCGTCGACGGTCGCATCTGGCCGACATTCGTGAACACGAGCGGAGGATTCTTTTGCTCATTGCCCGGTGGCTGCCTGGTGTCGATCACGTCAGATTTCATCGTGCAGGGAAACGCGACCCTAGGGTTGTTCTTCGGTTTCTAGAATCCGGCGGCTCCGTCCTTGTCGGGGTCGCTCCCTGTCTCCGTGGCGTCCCTATTCGCTAACGCTAGCTTCGGCGGCCGATGAAGATTCTCAGCACATACCAGAACATCAACGCTATGGACGCGAACAACTGCATCGCGGCGCCGACGTAGCGGTCTTCGGGGAAATGGTGCAGCACGTTCGACGTGTCGTACAACACGGCGGCACCGGCGAACGCGACCATCGCTACCGAGAACCACGTTCCGAGCTCGAAGCCAAAAATGACCGCGGAGACGATAAGGACGATCGCCATGATCCCCATCCAGCGGAGTCCGGCGCCGAGAAAGCTGAAGTCCTTGCGCGTCGAAAACGCAACCGCGGTCAAACCCACGAAGCCCATCACCGTCACCAGGGCGGCGCTTTGTATGGCGCCGGGAGCGTAAGCGTTCGCGATGTAGAGCATCGGGACAAAGATAAGCGCTTGGGCGGCGACGAACGCCGCGAGTCCGAGATACTGCGTGCCAAGCGAGCTCACGCTCGTCGCTGCACGGGAAGCAAGCCAGCTGACGAGCATGAAGCCACCGAGCACCAAAAGCCAATTTACGCCAAGCATTGCACGCGCCATCGGCTCGGCGAGTCCGCTCGAGAACAAGGCCACCTCGATTGCGGTGAAACCCAAGATCGCCCCCAAAAGATGGGTATACGTTCGCGTGAGAAAAGTCGCACGGCGGTCGGTGTCGAGAGCCGACACCGGCATGCTCATCGTTTGTTCGGGGTACATTTCAGGCCTCCTTCGCGTTCGACCGATGGGTGCGTCGCGAACGTAGTCTAACCCAAAGGCGATTTCGGCGGACTAGTGTCCCGTCCCAGAAGTTCTGTACATAAATCTCGGGCCCTTTTGCGCGCTGGCTTCGTTGTGAGGCGTTGTCGCAGTTCGGCCTTTGGCCTATCTCTCCGCTCGACAGGCTCGCTGCGGAAGGCGAGAAATATCCAGATATGCCATCGAATTCACGTCTCGCCAGCGCACAAAATGACCTAGAGCTTTATGCACAGAACTTCTGAGACGAGACACTAGCCGGCCATGCGCTTCACTTGGGCCGGAGCGACGCCTTCATCGTCGTGCTTGGCGTAGAGATAGATGTCTTCGGCTTCGCCCGACGCGCGATTCAGCAGCGCCCTCACGGTCTCTATCTCGTCGTCCGTGTACGGCGGAGGCTTTCGAAGCCGCACATAGAGAAATGGCGCGGTTTGGATCAGCGCAGTCGACTTCGTTGCATCGACGTCGAGCTCGGCAGAGCAAAGCGCCACCTCGGCTTCTTTGAGACGATCGAAAACGGCGGGGTCGCTCCACGACTCGTGGCGAAACTCCATCGCGAATCGCTGGCCCGAGGGAAGCTCGGCGAGAAAGACGTCGAGGCGCTCGAGATCCAATTTGAAAAACGGTGGGAGCTGGAAGAGGACGACGCCTAGACGCGGACCGAGAGGCACGAGGTTCTCGAGAAAATCCGAGACCGGGCGCGACACATCTTTCAACCGGTAACGATGGGTAACGCTCTGGTTCATCTTGAACGAGAGCCTAAAGCTCTCGGGGGTTTTCTCCGCCCAGGTTTGCATGAGCTCATGTCGCGGGAACCGACGGAAGGTGTGGTTGATCTCGACGCTGTTTAGTTGCGTCGCATAGTAAGCAAGAAATTCTCTCGCCGGCGTCTTCGGCGGGTAGAACTCTCCCACCCACTCCTTGAAACTGTATCCCGAGCAGCCCGCGTAGATCACGGCAGCTCAGCAATCCAGCGAAAGCCGAAGTCGGAATAGTGAAACGTCGGTGGCAAGCTGCTCCGGGCTGGGCATGGAGTCACGACGATCTGATGCCGCCAGGAGCCTCCTCGCGCTGCACGCCGAGCTCCCCCGAACGCACACGGCTCACGATCGGGCGATACCGAGTAGAAATTCTCGTGATACGCGTCGAGGCACCACTCGTGCACCGTGTCCGCGACGTTGTGGAGGCCGTAGCCATTCGGTGGCGTCGAGGCGACCGGGTCCGGGCCCGGCAGCGGGCCTCGTAGCCGAGTGTGTCCGCCACCGTCCGCATCGTCACCCCAGGGAAAAAGTCGACCTTCTACTCCGCCCCGTGCCGCTTTCTCCCGTTCCGCTTCCGTCGGCAATCGGATGAGGACACCGCTGCGCTCGGAGAGCCAAGAACAATAGGCGCGCGCTTGGTTCCAATTGACACCGACGACAGGCTGCTCGTCGTTGTCGAATCCGGGCGCGTCGAGCCACGGCGGCGCGTCGTCCTGGGTGTCCGCAAGGTAGCGGCAATAAGCTGAATTGGTGACCGGCGTCACCGCCATCTCGAACGCGCGGACATCAACCTCATGTACCGGCTGTTCGTTGTCACCACGTCCCGTCGATCCCATGAGAAACGAACCCTCGGGGACGAGTACCCGATCGAGGTCGAGCACGAAAGTGCTCAGCTCTTGAACAGGTCGTGGAATGCGCTGCGCGCGTCTGTCGTGGTGCTCGCCCGGCGGCCCGTCGCGTCGAGCGACTGCACGGGCTTGAAGAGCACGCACTCGTTCGCAGCCCCTTTATCCGTGATCCGCACTTCGAGCTTCTCACGGCATTGAAACCGCGCACCGGGATCGAAGTGCTTGCAGTGCCGGCACGAGTGTAGTGGCGTCCCGCAACTCGAACAGGCCGTCGAGTGATCCACTTCGAGCTGGCTCGTCGGCACCTGATGGCCGCAATTGGAGCAACGGGTGACAACGGTGGTTTCCCGATCGATGGCATGTCGCAGCGAACGGGTTTGTTCCCGATTACCCAGGTCTGGCGGACGTTCCACCTCTTGACGATCACGGCGATCCTCGTCGTGCTCGTCGTCCCGGTAACCGCGTTGACGATATTTCATCTAGGTTTTCCTCCTCCAACCGTAAAGACCCTCGCCTTTTGAGACGGTAGGAATAGAGAGATTGACTTCTTTCAGGGGGGAGAGCCTGGCGCGCGACCCCAAGGCTTTCACTACGGTATTGAAGTCAATCTCAACATACCATGTTCTGTCAAGGGAATTCCATCGTCAGGCGGACAGCGCCCCATCCAGGTCGGCGATCAGATCCTCCGTATCCTCGATACCCAACGCTAGCCGAATGAGTCCGTCTCCGATACCAGCCTTCTCGCGTTCATCGCGAGGCAGCATGGCATGTGAGGTGACGCACGGGATCGATGAGAGCGATTCCACCCCCCCTAAACTCGGCGCTATCCGGATGAGAGTGAGCGCATTCGACACCCGCTTCGCTCCTTCCAGACCGCCGTCCACTTCGAAGCTCACGACCCCTCCCCCACCGCGCATCTGTCGGCGCGCGAGCTCAACCTGAGAGAACGATTCGAGCATCGGGTAAAAGACGGCTCGGACCCTGTCGTGCTGCGCGAGAAAGCGGCTCACCGCCAAACCGTTGGCGTTATGACGCTCTACCCGCAGCCCCAGCGACTTGATACCGCGGACGAGAAGATACGCCGCGTGCGGGTCGAGGATACCACCAAGCACGCGCATGTACGACTTAACGCGATCGACGAGCTCGGACGATCCCGCAACGACACCCCCGAGCAGGTCGGAGTGGCCACCCAGGTACTTCGTGGCGGAGTGGAGAACGCCGTCGATACCCAGCTCATGAGGACGCGTGTTGAGAGGGGTCGCGAACGTCGAATCGATGAGAGAAACGATACCGCGGGCCTTGGCGATCGAGGCGACCCGCTCGATATCGACGAGTTTCAGCGTCGGGTTCGTTGGTGATTCGAGGTACACGAGCTTCGTCGTATCCCGGATAGCGTTTTCGAATCCCGCCGTATCCGTGGCTTCGAACCAACTGACGTCGACACCGTAGCGGGGAAGCAGCTCGTAGGCGAATCGATGAACGCCGCCGTAAACTTCGCGCTGAAAGATGGCGTGGTCGCCTTGCCCGAGGTGTGCCAGCAGCGATGTCGTGATGGCAGCCATTCCCGAGCCGAACACCGCTGCCGATTCGGCCCCTTCGAGCTCCGCGACGGCCCGCTCCGCGACCGTCAGCGTCGGGTTGCCGTAGCGCATGTAGAACGTGTCGGCTTTGGCTTCCTCGGTCGCGATCTGCTCATCGACGTCTTTCGACTCGAACGTCGCCGACAGGTAGATGGGTGTCGCAACGGGCTGATTCCTGCGCGGCCCTGGGGCGCCTGAATGGATCGCGCGAGTGGACAAACTCATGGCATCGCGTTTCATGTCACTTCCCCTTCGGCCCTCTTCGGTTGGCAAAGCGGGCAATAGTAGCTGGATCGACCCCCTTGGACGAGCTTCGCGAGCGACGTTGCACAGCGGGGACATGGCTCGCCGGCGTGGCCGTAAACACGGAATCGATTTTCCCCACCCTGTTGCAAATACCGAAGCTCCTCCGAGCGCGAACGAGCGAGCTCGCCCCGAAGCTCACGGCGGATGGCGCGCGCGAGGCGTCCGCAATCGCCTCGAGATAATCCGGAAGAGCTTCGCTCCGGATGGATGCCGGCAAGAAAAAGAATCTCCGCGGCATGGATGTTGCCTATCCCTGCGATGCGCTTTTGGTCCATGAGAAAGATCTTGATCGGTCGCGTCGATTTGCGAGTCAGCGCGTAGAGTCGCGCCACGGTGAACTCACGGCTCAGCGGCTCGACGCCGAGCGCCTGGAGGCGCCGTTGTTCTTTGTCGGTCACCAGACGGAATTCGCCCAGTCGCCGAGCATCCAAAAACGCGAGGCGTTCACCGTGCGACAATCCGAGATAGACACGCGTGAATTTCGGCAGCTTCGTGTGTTCCGGTACGCGCTCGAAAGTTCCTGTCATTCCCAGGTGCACGAGCACGCGCGAACGCGTTCGTCCAAGGTCTACCACGAGAAATTTACCGCGCCTCGCGACGCCGCGAATCGTGGCGCCCGTCAGCGCAGCTTCGACCTTGCGGCGAGACTGATCCCCACGCAAGAGCGCATCCGGCACATGAGCTTTGTGGATCCGTTGACCTTTCAGCCATCGCTCCAGATTCTCACGCCAGATTTCGACTTCAGGTAACTCAGGCATGCGGTCGTCCTCAGTCGAAAGTTGTCGGCTGCAACCGGTTTCGTTCTAGCCATTTCGCTAGGTCTTGCCAGTGGGTCAGCATGGCATCGTAAGTGTAGTGGACGTTTCTTCCGCTTGGGTTTGGTAGCACAAACAATGAGGTGCGGCCTATTGTCTCAGGGCGCTGGCCGCAGTCGATTCTTTTGGGAGCGCGTTCGCTCGAAAGCTCGGGCCAGAACTCACGGAACACCGTGACGCCGACGAACGCCACCGCTTTCGGTCGGAAGCGCAAGACTTTGTCGGCCAGGATTCTTCGCCCTTCGATGTAGTCGGCGCGGCCCAACTCCGAGCTCGATCGCGACGCGCGCGCGACGATGTTCGTGAGCCCGATCCCGTATCCTAGCAGCGTGGCATCCTCCGCATATTCGAGCTTTCTCGGGGTCAATCCAGCATCGGCCAGCAGTCCCCAGAATCGGTTCCCAGGGCCGGCGAAGTGATGCCCTTTCTCGGCTGAGCGTATCCCGGGATTGATACCCACGAGCACGACGTCGAGGCCCGAGGCAAGGTAGTCGGGAAGAGCCCGCATTCGGCCAAATTTTAGGCCAATTGCGATGACAGCGCACCTGTGGCACTAATAGTCCCAACCGAAGTCGATTCCGGCTCGCGGCGCGAGCCTCCGTGACAAAGGGGACGCCGATTGAAACGAACACTGCTGCTCGTGCTCGCGGGCCTCATCGCAAGCGCTATAGGCGCGGCTGAGCGGCCGCAACGCGGGTACTACGTGTACGTGTGCGCCGAGTCCGACGATACCGTGCACAAACTTCGCTTCGGACCCAGCGGCTTCGAAGTGGTCAAAACGATCGCAGTGGGTGCGTTCCCCGCAGACATCGAAGGTCCGCACGGCGTCAACGTTTCGCCCGATGGAAAGTACTGGTTCTTGTCGATGGCGCACGGGACGCCGTTTGGAACCGTCAACAAGTTCGATACCGTAAACGATGAATGGCTCGCTGACGTTACCGTGGGGATGTTCCCCGCGACGATGTCAATTTCGCCGGCGACCGGGCTTCTCTACGTCGTGAATTTCGACCTTCACGGCGATATGAAGCCGAGCAGCATTTCGGTTGTCGAGACAGCCACGATGATCGAAGTCGAACGAATCGACGTCGGCATCATGCCGCACGGCTCACGGATCAACGCAAACGGAACTCGGCTGTACTCAGTCAACATGATGAGCGACAGTCTCATCGAGCTCGACACGTTCACGTTCGAAGTCGCGCGAACCCTGTCGCTCGTCGACGACACCGAAGGCGATGCGCTTTTGACGCGGATGTCGGCAAAAGCCAAGCCAACTTGGGCGACACCGCCGACAGCGGAGGGCAAGGTGTACGTTGCCGGCAACGGCGACAACATCATCTACGAGGTCGACGTCGACTCCTGGAAGATCACGAACAAACTCGATGCCGGCGACGGCATGGGGCCCTACAATCTCGACGTCACTTCCACCGGAAAGCTTCTCGTCGCCACTTACAAATCGGGCGCGCATGTCGGCTTTTGGGATTTGGCTACCGGCCAGGAGCTAGCCCGCGTGAAGACGACGCGACGCATCCCCCACGGCGTCGCGATCTCAGACGACGATCGTTACGCGTTCGTGACCCTCGAGGGCGTCGGTGGCGAGCCCGGCACCGTTGAAGTCTACGACCTCGCAACGAGAGAACGAGTCGACGCGGCGGACGTTGGCAAGCAGGCGGGCGGAATTATTTTTTGGAAGGGAGAACCATGAAATATTTTGCGATTGTTTTCTTGGCGCTCATCGCAACCAGCGCAGCGGCGCAAGAGCCTGCCGAGCTCATCGTCGAGCCGAGCGAGCTAAACCTGGAAGTGGGTGAGAAGGCGACACTTACGGCCACGGTCAAGGACGCGGACGGCAACATCGTGGATCGTCGTGTTGTTTTCTACTCGAGGCGGCGGCGGAGCGCGGGAGTGAATCCCGCCGGACAAGTCGAGGCCTATCGCCCGGGTGAGCACGTGCTCGTAGCCATGTTGCCGAAAGATCCAGAAGATCTCGATCGCAGGGCTGACGCCCTTCTCACGGTCGAGATCCCGGTAACGATCCCGAACCCTCCAGCAGCCTCGGTAGAGTTCCTCGAGCTTCCCTCCGCATTCTACGCGGGCACCGTCGTCGCGGTGAAGACGCGCGTGGTCGACACCTCGGGTGCGACTCGACGCGACGTTCCGGTACGGCTCGAGACGAGCGATCCAGAGGTCGCGAGCTTGGATGAGATTGGCGCTGTTTCGTTCGGTAGCGCGGGACGAGCACGGATCACCGCCCACGCAGAGTCGGTCGACAGTGCCATCGACATCGAGGTTTCTCCAAATCCCGTGGCGAACTTCGAGCTTTCCGCGAGCCGGAAAAGCGCCCGAACCGGTGACGTCGTTTTTTTCGAGGTTAGCGCGTTGGACGCGGCGGGGAATCCCGTACCCGATTTCCCCGTGCGATTCGCGACGAGCGCACGCCCCGCGGCCGGTATCGTCGCCGCCGGCGCCATCGGCCATGTCGACGAAGAAGGCGCCTTCGTTGCCGAGCGACCCGGTCTGCATACCATCATCGCAATGGGAGGACCCCACACCGCGGTCAAGACCATTGACGTACGCCCTCGCAATGTTCGCAAAGGTGTCGAGGTCGTCGGGCAAGGGCCGGTACGCGACCGTCATACTTCGGATCTTTGGGTGTGGGAAGCACCTGACGGTCGCGACTACGCGATCACCGGCTCCTGGGGCGCAGACGGCCACGCTTATTTTTGGGACGTCACCGATCCCGCCAATATTCACCTCGTCGATACCGTGCGCGTTGATGCGCGCACGGTGAATGACGTCAAAGTTTCCGAAGACGGAGCAACGGCCGTCATTAGCCGCGAAGGCGCATCGAATCGAAAGAATGGCCTCGTGATTCTGGACGTCAGCAGCCCGACCGATGGCGTGCGCGTGGTCGCACGCTACGACGACCAGTTGAACGGTGGCGTTCACAACGTGTTCATCGCCGACCAACACGTCTACGCACTATCGAACGGTCGCCGCTACGACGTCGTGAACATCGAGGACCCGACGACCCCTTATCGCGTCGGCCGCTTCGAATTGGACACGCCCGGTCACGGGATCCACGACATTTGGGTCACTGACGGCATCGCGTATTCATCCAACTGGCACGACGGAGTGGTTGCCGTCGACGTCGGCGGTGGCAACAAAGGCGGAGCGCCCAACAATCCGGTCATGCTCGGGAGCTACGCTTACCCGAGCGGGTGGAACCACGCGGCATTCCCGTACAAGAGCCAGTCCACTGGAAAATTCTACGCTTTCGCAGGAGACGAGGCGTTTCCATACCCGAAGGATGATCGGCCCGGAGCTCCGCCGGAGCGTGCAGCAGGGTGGATCCACGTCATCGAATGGGGCGAGTGGAACGAGCCCAAGGAGGTCGCGCGCTACCAGGTTCCGGAAGCCGGCTCCCATAATCTTTGGATCGAAGACGACGTCCTCTACATCGGCTACTACGGTGGGGGGCTGCGCGTCGTCGATATTTCCGGAGAGCTCAGAGGGGACCTCTACCGGCAAGGCAGGGAGATCGCGTTGTTTCATCCGAACGACCCTGAGAGCTTCACGCCCAACGCGCCCAACGTGTGGGGGGCACAGCCTTACAAAGGCCACATCTTCCTCGCCGATTTCACTTCCGGCCTATGGGCGGTAAAACTCGTCGACTCGGACTGGAAGTTCATGGGAGAGCCCGAGTAACGATGGACCGATGCGAGCTCCGCTCGCATCGAACAAGTTAACCCTCTCCCCCCGAATGGGGGGAGAGGGATTGGGTGAGGGGGATGTCCAGGTGAGAGGGATGTACATGACGCGGCACCATCGCGACAAATGAGATCACCCCACAGACTTCGAGCGGCTGCGAGTTTTGCGGCCGCAGCCGCTCCCTCACCCCCCTCGCTTCGCTCGGTACCCTCTCCCGCAAGCGGGAGAGGGGGGATAGGGAAGAAGCAGCTTATTCAGGAAGCGCGAACGCCAAGTAGGCGTCTCCAGAAGGGGTCCCTATCTTTCCGCCTCCCGCGGCGATGACCACGTACTGACGGCCATCGACAGAATACGTTGCCGGCGTAGCGTAGCCTCCCGCTGGAAGGTCGACCTCCCACAGGAGCTCGCCTGTCTTTTTGTCGAACGCTCGAAATTTCTCGTCCTTGCTCGCCGCGATAAAAACGAGCCCTCCTGCGGTCACCGTCGGACCTCCGTAATTCTCGGTCCCGGTCTCTCCGCCGAGCGGTACTTGCCAACTGATTTCCCCGCGCTCGAGATCGATCGCACTCAACGTCCCCCACGGGGGCTCGATGGCCGGGTTCCCGTCCTCGTCAACGAAGCGGTGGTAGCCAGTGCTCATGAATGGCAGCGGCGCATGCGGCGCGTTGTCGGGAAACGGGTCCTCCCGATCGAACAAGTAGGCGACGAGGGAGTCGGTAACCTCCGGCTCCAAATGCGCAAACGTCGGCATGACGCCTCTGCCCTCGCGAACGACATCCCTAACGTAGCTCTCGTCGTCGAGCTCCGTGAGCGGAGGATAGACGCCAATCGGATCTCCCTCACGATTTACTCCGTGACAATAGAGGCAATGCGTCGCATACGCGAGGCGTCCGGTGTGGGGGACGCCGTCCATCACATCGATCATCGTCAGAACCCACGGCATCTCGCTCGCATTCACGTACATCGTAGCCGTCTCGGAATCGAAAGCCGCGCCACCCCATTCGCCGCCGCCGTCATATCCCGGGAGAATGACCGTGCCTTCGCGGCTCGGCGGCGTGAACGGAACGCTCGGGCGCAATCGCTCGAAACGCTCGAGAGCGAAGCTACGGATGTTCTCAGTTGTCAGACGTTGCCGGGCAAACGGAGGCGGCTTCGTCGGAACCGGCTGCGTCGGCCACGTGCTCTCTCCTGGAACGTCCGTTCTCTCCACCGGCTGCTCCTCGATGGGGAACAAAGGCTCACCGGTGTCTCGGTTAAAGACAAACACGTGGCCCGACTTCGTGATTTGTGCGACCGCATCGACGCCGTTCAGGGTGATGAGATTCGGCGGGGCGGGCAGATCGCGATCCCAGATATCGTGGTGGACAAACTGATAGTGCCAGATCCGCTCGCCGGTGCGGGCGTCGAGAGCGAGAAGCGAGTTGGCGAAAAGATTTTGCCCAATCCTATCGCCACCGTAGAAATCGTAGGCTGCCGATCCGGTCGGAACGTAGACGACACCGCGAGCCTCGTCCAAACTGAGCCCGGCCCACGCGTTCGCACCTCCGGTACGCTCCCACGCGTCCTCGGGCCAAGTGTCGTAGCCGAATTCTCCCGGCTGCGGGATCGTGTGGAAGCTCCACACCAACTCGCCACTCCGCAGGTCGAAGGCGCGAATATCTCCCGGAACGGCAGGCAAGTTCTCGGACGCTCGATGGCCGAGGATCAACAAGTTCTCGAAAACGACTCCGGGCGTGTTGGAGCTGACGTAGAGCCCCTCGGCGCGCTCGCCAAATCCGGCGTGAAGGTCGACGGCGAAGATTTGCTGACCGGTGTCTTTCGAAACAGCGTAGAGCTTCTCTCCTGCCGCGTACACGATACGGTCTTGCCAGTGATTGACGCCGCGGTTCACGCCGAGACCAAACAGTCGGAAATCGCCATCGAAGGGGTCGAAGCGCCAGAGCTCTTCTCCTCTCGCCGCATCGAGAGCAAGGAGCTTTAGCTGAGGGGACGTTCCGTAGACAACCCCGTCGATTACGAGAGGATTGCATTGGATCTGGCTCCGATTTTCCGGATCCGCATCCCCGCTGTGATAGATCCAAGCAAGCTCGAGCTCCCCGACGTTCTCGACGTTAATCTGCGCAAGCACCGAAGACTGACTTGACCCCACGTCGCCGAGATAAGCTGGCCAATCCACATCGGAAGACCCAGCACAGCTGAAGGCAAGGCAGGCAAGCCAGCCCATGAGCGCGGGACGCCACCCAGCGCTGAAAGCGGGTCTCAAAGCTCCCTCGGCGCTCGTTGCTTGTGGCCGAGAATCGGATGGGGCTCGTAAGGCTTCTCGAGCCGAGCGATCATCTCTTCGTTCAGCTCAATATCGACGGCCGCAGCAAGCTCTTCGAGCTGCTCGATCTTCGTGCTGCCGATGATCGGCGCGTCGACGCCAGGAACGGACAGCGTCCAAGCCAGCGCGACTTGCGCGGGTTTCTTGCCGAGCTCGTTCGCCAACGCGACGACGGCGTCGACGACGTCGAAATCTTCGTCGCGGTAGTACATGTCCTCGGCAAACGGATCGTCTTTCCCACGAATCGTTTCGCCCTTACCCTCGCGGCGTCGGTTGCCGGCAAGAAATCCGCGCGCGAGCGGGCTCCACGGGATCAAACCGACACCTTGTTCGAGACACAGAGGGATCATCTCCCGTTCTTCCTCGCGGTAGACGAGGTTTAGATGATTCTGCATCGTCGCAAACCGGTGGAAGCCGTTGACGTCGGCGAGAAACAGCATGGTCGCGAACTCCCACGCGGCCATACTGCTCGCACCCAGATAGCGAACTTTACCCGCGCGGACCAGGGAATCGAGCGCTTCCAAGGTTTCTTCCATGGGTGTTTTGTGATCGAGGCGGTGAATTTGGTAAAGATCGATATAGTCCTGCCCGAGCCGTCGCAGAGAGTCATCGCACGCGGCAATGATGTGCTTGCGCGAAAGTCCTTTTCGGTTCGGCCCATCGACGATCGGAAAGAAACACTTGGTCGCGAGGACGTAGTCTTCGCGGTGGGCCAGCTCTTTGAGGATCTTGCCGGTCACCTCTTCGCTGACGCCTTTTGAGTACATGTCGGCGGTGTCGAAGAAATTGAAGCCAAGCTCGAACGCTCGCTTGAAGTGCTTGCGGGCCTCGTCTTCGCCGAGGATCCACGGCCGCCATTGGGGGTCGCCATAGGTCATACAGCCCAGACAAAGGCGAGAGACTTCGAGTCCGGTGGTTCCCAAACGAGTCGTTTTCATACGGTTTCTTCCATGGATTGAGGGGAGCCGACGGGCTTCGCATACAGAAACAAGACCGCGACCAGCACGGCAATGCCGAGGACGATCGAGATCCAAGGCGACATGCCGTAGGCCGTTGGGATACTCCCCAACGCGAGTCCGACGAATGCAACGAGCAACGCATACGGGAGTTGGGTGCGCACGTGGTCGATATGATCCGAGGCCGAGGCCATCGAGCTCAGGATGGTCGTGTCCGAGATGGGCGAGCAGTGGTCTCCGAACACGGCGCCCGCTAGAACGGAAGCGATGACGCCAACGAGGATGTCGTCGACGCGCTCCGGTGCAAGGCCGGCGCTCAGACTCAACGCGTTCGCCAAAGGTATGACCAGAGGCATCATGATCGCCATCGTCGCCCAGCTGGTACCCGTGGCGAAGGCCATGGCAGCCGCGATCACGAACGTCAGCGCCGGCAACCACGCGGGGTCGAGCGCACCTTCGAGTATTTGAACGAGGTAGCCCGCGGCTTGCAGCTCCGTCGTCGCGGCGCCGATCGACCACGCGAGAACCAGGATGACGATCGCCATCATCATGGACTTCAATCCTTGAACCCAGGCCGAAAAGGCCTCTGACATCGTGAGCACTCGTCGAGCCACGGCGAGGAAGATCGCCACCGTGCAACCCGCGAGCGACGCCCACAGCAAAGCGACGTAAGAGTCCGAGTTGCCGACGATGCTTCCGAGAGTCGCCACATCGTCGGGACCGAGCGCGTCGCGACCTGTAAGGTAGATACCTGTCAGGCCAACCACGAGAATAGTGACGATGGGGGCGAGGCCGTTGAGCCAGCTCGAACGCCCGTGGCCGTCAGCCTCGTCTTCCAGGGTTTCGGTCGCGGGCTCTGCGCCGTCGCGGAGGACCTTACCCTCGAATCGGGCCCGCCGTTCGGCTTTGAGCATCGGGCCAAAGTCGCGATCGGTCGCGCTGACCAAGAACGCAAAGACCAAGGCCAGCAGCGGGTAGAAACGATAGGGGATCGTGCGAATGAACATCGAGTAGCCATCTTCGGACGAGCCGATAATCTGGAGACCCTGGTCGATCAGACCCACTTCGTATCCAATCCAAGTCGAAATCAACGCGGTGCTCGCAACCGACGCCGCCCCGGTGTCCACCAGGAACGACAGCTTCTCGCGCGAGATGCACAGCTTGTCGGTGATGGGTCGCATCAGATTGCCGCGGATGAGAACGTTGGCGTAGTCGTCGAAGAACATCACCAACGCCATAAGCATCGTGGAGACCTGCCCGCCCTTGGCTCCCTTTGCGAAGCGAGTGATCAGCTCCGCTATACCTCGAGCACCGCCATTCCGAGTGATAACGCCGACCATCCCGCCGAAGAGAAAACTGAAGACTAGGATTTGAGCCTGGCTCTTGGTCGTAATCGAGTTGATCACGAAGTGGGTGAGGACGGCGAAGAAACCAGACACGATGTTGTAGTCGTGAATGAACGTCGCCGCAAGCCAGATGCCGGCGAACAACGAGAAAACGACTTGACGGAACATCAGGGCTAGCGTGATCGCGAAAAGCGGCGGAAGAATACTCAGCACCGCGGGAATGGCTCGAATTTCCACGTTACCGCTCAGCGTTCCATCGCGAACCTGCAACGAATGGTCGCCGGCGGCGCCGATCACGGCATGGTCGATCCGATGTCCATCAAAAGACCCCGAGGAAAGTCCGGTAATGGAAAGCGAGCCATCGTAGTCAGAAACCGGATTGCCGTCCGCGTCGACCGCCGTGACCGACAGCTCGAAAGGGATGCCAGTCAAGACCAGACTGGGCGCCTCAATGCGAAGCTCGGTTTGTGCCGAGAGGGTGCAGGGACCGAGCATCAAGGCAAGGAATAGGAGGGTCCAAACCCGATGGCTACGAGCTGTGGGTCGGTGCCGGCAGACGCGGGGCACTCTTGTCATCAAGCGTTCTCCAGTACGATGTCGAAATGCTCATCGAGGGCTTGGGACCACTCGGTCTCGTTCTCGATTTTGGTTTCGATCCGCTCGGCTCCGCGGTGGACGACGAGACGCTCACGGGTGAGCGTCACCCGTCCGCCAGGGGTAAAGCGCGTCGTTACCACGCGTTGTGTGAAAGTCGATTCCGGCGAGTTCTGTTGGTAGTGGCATGCTTCCTCGAAGTCCGCAAGCTGTCGGGGCGCTAACGTAAAACGGTACTTCGGGGTCGATCCTTGAAGAAGGAACCACTGCTCACCTTGTCGGTCGAGCCGGTACTCGCCGGCCGCATTGTCGACTAGCGGGATCGGATGCAAGAAGGACTCACCGAACCCTACGTCAACGAGCCACGGAGCTTCGTCGATATCGACGCGTAGCACCATGTGGTCAAAAGGAATCCCGAAGCGGCCATCGGGGAGCGCGACTTCAGCGCTGAGCAGGGTGACATGGTAGCCGAGCTGTGTGAGGAGCCAGGCGAACGCACTGTTGAGCTCGTAGCAAAACCCTCCGCGGCGACGGACCACGATCTTGTCCAGGATTTTTGTCGGGTCGAGCACGATCGGCACGCCGAAGCAGATGTCGAGATTCTCGAACGGGGCGGCGCATAGATGGCGTTCGTGAAGATTGGATAATAGTTCGAGCGTTGGCTCGAGCGTCGACTCAGGAGAGGCTTCCGCGTGGATGCGGTCCAGGTAGTCTCGAACGTGCACGGGAGCGAGATTGTAACACCGTGCGATAGAATGAGTCGTTCCGCTCATGATAAACGCGGCGCTCCTCTACGGAGCTGCTCGCCACAAGATTTCGGTATGAAGAAGTCAAGGGTGCTGGCGCTCGTGCACCTCGAGCTGAAGCCGCCGGACGACCCGGCACGATACAACACTGGCGTCGAGTGGAAGATGGAGTTCGATGTCATCGACACTCTTCGCCACTTGGGTCACGAAGTCGAAGTGCTCGGACTCGACGATGACCTCTCCATTCTTGGGGCGGTGGTCGAGCGCGTTCGGCCCCAAGTGCTCTTCAACCTGCTCGAGGATTTTCACGGTGTGGCCGTCAACGACCAACATTGGGTATCCCATCTCGAGTTGCTGGGGGTTCCGTACACGGGTTGTAACCCGCGGGGACTTTTGTTGGCCCGCGACAAGGCGATCTCGAAGAAAATACTTGCGTACGACCGGATCACGGCGCCGGGTTTTGCGGTTTACCGAAAGGGCGAGCGGAGCGCCTGCACAGGGGAGCTCCGCTTTCCTCTTATCGTGAAATCCCTTATCTTCGATGGCTCGGTCGGGATATCGCAGGCGTCCGTCGTCGCCTCCGAAAAGAAGTTATTGGAGCGCGTGCGGTTCATCCACGATGATATCGGGACCGACGCGATCGTGGAGGAGTTTATCGAGGGCCGGGAGCTCTATGTTGGAGTGTTGGGAAACGACCGCCTCGAGACACTTCCCGTGTGGGAGCTTCGGTTCAAGCACCGCCCTGCTTCTACGCGACTCATCGCTACCGAGCGGGTGAAGTGGAGTCAAAAGTACCAACGCAAGGTGGGGGTCCAGAGCGGGCTCGCGAGGCTGTCCACAGCCAAACGGGAGGAGGTCGAGTCTCTCGCTCGCCGAATCTACAGCTTACTGGAGCTATCCGGTTACGGTCGCATCGACTTTCGGATGGCGCCCGACGGCACCGTGTACTTTCTCGAGGCGAATCCGAATCCGCAGCTGGCCTACGGTGAGGATTTCGCGGAGTCGGCGGAGAAAGGCGGCGTTTCGTATGAGGCTCTGATGGAGCGCATCATGAGCCTCGCGCTCTCCAGGTGGCGGCGGTGAAAGCGTATCGTCTGCAGTTGGCGATTGCGGTCGCTATCCTTGGGCTCAGTCTAGTCGAGTGCTTCCTAGCGTATCCACGTCTTCCCGACCCGATGGCGAGCAATTTCGGGGGCGACGGCACACCGGGTGGGTGGTCTTCCAAGAAGAGTTTTATGACCATCTGGGCGGTGTCGATGGCGTTTTGGTTCGGGGCGCTGCTGTCGGCTCCTCTTCTCGCATCGAATGCGCGACAGAGGTTCGACGAAGCAACACGCCTGTGGCTCCGCGATAGCGTGGGGTGGTTTCTGGTCGCCTCGCTCGCGCTATCCGCAACGAGCACCCATTGGGTCCTCGAGGCGAATCTCCAGACCGGTCGCCTCAACAGCGGGTTCATTTGGCTGCTCGCGGTCTACATGAGCTACATGCTGTGGTGGACAGTGAGGCTGGTGCGGCGAGTCCGGCGTGAAGTCCGGCGGACGTAAAGCCGGCCCGCCCCGCGGGTAAATCCAAAAAGCCCGACCTCCCATCGAGGAAGGTCGGGCTTTCAAATGTATATTCCCGGCGACGTCCTACTCTCCCACAAAGTCGCCCTTGCAGTACCATCGGCGCTGGAGGGCTTAACTTCCGTGTTCGGAATGGGAACGGGTGTGGCCCCTCCGCTACAGTCACCGGGAAGCTCGTTAGAATACCTTCCGCCTTCGCCCCAAAGGGGGCTATGGCGGACTTCGCCGCGTTTAAGCGGCGAGGGCAACTCATTGATTAGAGATACAAATGCGCTTGTCCGCCGTAGCTCGTAGAGCGTAGGCGGAGTGCTTGCGAACATTAAATTCTGGACGAACTTCGCCCTGGGTAAATTTTATGGTCAAGCCTCACGGCCGATTAGTACCCGTTAGCTGAAGCGATTACTCGCCTTACACACCGGGCCTATCAACCTGGTAGTCTTCCAGGGGCCTTTAGGGACCTTATGGTCCGGGAGATCTCATCTTGGAGTGGGCTTCGCGCTTATATGCTTTCAGCGCTTATCCCTTCCGAACGTAACTACCGAGCGGTGCTCCTGGCGGAACAACTCGTAAACCAGAGGTTCGTCCAGCCCGGTCCTCTCGTACTAAGGCCAGCTCTCCTCAAATCTCCTGCGCCCACGACAGATAGGGACCGAACTGTCTCACGACGTTCTAAACCCAGCTCACGTACCGCTTTAATGGGCGAACAGCCCAACCCTTGGAACCTGCTACAGCTCCAGGATGCGATGAGCCGACATCGAGGTGCCAAACCGAACTCTTGGGCGCGATAAGCCTGTTATCCCCGGCGTACCTTTTATCCGTTGAGCGACGGCCCTTCCATGCGGAACCGCCGGATCACTAAGTCCTTGTTTCCAACCTGCTCGACTTGTAGGTCTCGCAGTCAAGCTCGCTTGTGCCTTTACACTCTACGGCTGGTTTCCAATCAGCCTGAGCGAACCTTCGAGCGCCTCCGTTACATTTTGGGAGGCGACCGCCCCAGTCAAACTACCCGCCTAACAGTGTCCCTGATCCGGATAACGGACCTAGGTTAGAATTTCAGAACGATGAGGGTGGTATCTCACCAGTGACTCCCCCAAAGCCAGAGCTCTAGGTTCAAAGCCTCCCACCTATCCTGCGCACAACGCACCAAAATTCACTGATAGGGTATAGTAAAGGTGCACGGGGTCTTTCCGTCTTGTCGCGGGTAACCGGCATCTTCACCGGTACTACAAATTCGCAGTGCCTCTCGTCGAGACAGCGCCCAGATCGTTGCGCCATTCGTGCAGGTCGGAACTTACCCGACAAGGAATTTCGCTCGGATATCCCCAACTGTTTCCAGAAGGGCCGGACTTTATCTTGACCAACCTCGATTCATCTCTGCCGCAATATCTCTAATTTTCTCGAGACCTTGTGGCGTGAGATGTTCGCCCGCCTGCATCATCCGAAGTACACGCTTGAACTTTTGAAAGTCCAGTCGCTTCTTCGTCTTCAGCGGGTGCTTGACGAAAAATGGAACGATGCGCTCCCAAAGATGAGTTTGACCGCGCACTCGATACGCCATCCGGTCGCCATGATTCTTTCGAACCACGCCGCATCCGAAATACGCTTTGAATGCATGGAGCACTTGCACATCGCGTTCGTGCTGCACGACGGTGAATTCAGGAAGAACCTGATAGCCAACTGTCATGTCTACATGTGTGTTGATGCCAACATGAAAGCAGCCTTCACCATCCACGAAACCTGTAATCCATTGTGCGTGAAGTTTCATCGGCTGGTCCCAAACGTAAAGTCTCTGAGGGTTCCCGAAGCAGTCTCGGGCCTTCCCTGCGGATTGTCCCCATGTCCGCCGGATTTTTACTGCTATCTCGAGCTGAGATAACGAGTACCGAACGGCTGTGCGAGGAGTTTCCCGCATATGGTTCAGTTTTACTAAGGCTAGCGATTCCTAACCTTAGGACCGTTCATTGTTGTTACTCCGTGAAACCTTGATGTGTTACTTGAAGGTTTGTTTCACGTGGCACGGTCGTTTCCGCCATGCTCTCTATGTCGCCATAGAGCTCGGACTGTCTCATCCGCTATTCCCCACGGAATCCAGGGGAAGCGGTCTGGCGTACAGTCTCTGAGGATCCCCAAACAGAACTAAGTCCGGGTTTCCTGCTGATTGTCCGCACTTCACACGTTGTCACTCTCGGTCTCACGACCGTAAGTAGTGGAAGATACTCGGATGTTCCAGCATACAGCCAGATTTTGGTCTCGTAACTACAACGGGTTCATAGTTACGGCCGCCGTTTACCGGGGCTTCAATTCACAGCTTCGCTTTGACGAATCTCCGCTAACCGCTCCTTTTAACCTTCCGGCACCGGGCAGGCGTCAGACCCTATACGTCGTTTTCGACTTTGCAGAGTCCTGTGTTTTTAGTAAACAGTCGCCTGGGCCAATTCTCTGCGACCTCTTCAGGCTCCGAGAGCAAGTCTCTTCACCCTAATGAGGCACCCCTTCTCCCGAAGTTACGGGGTTAATTTGCCGAGTTCCTAAACGAGAGTTCTCACTTGCGCCTTTGGATTCTCTCCTTGCCTACCTGTGTCGGTTTACGGTACGGTCACCTATCGGCTCGCTAGAGGTTTTTCTCGGCAGTGTGGGCTCGATTAGTTGGTTTGCCCGAAGGCGCACTTCCCCGCAACTCTCGGTGTATATGAGGCCCGGATTTGCCTAAGCCTCCACCTACGGTCACGGCCGCACTAATCCAACAGTGCGTAAACCTACCCTACTGCGTCACCCCATTGCTCAAACGCCTCAACGGTGGTGCAGGAATATTGACCTGCTGTCCATCGGCTACGCCTTTCGGCCTCACCTTAGGCACCGACTAACCCTGAGAGGACTGACCTTCCTCAGGAAACCTTAGGCTTTCGGCGTCCAGGGTTCTCACCTGGATTATCGCTACTTATGCCGGCAGGGTCACTTCCATACCGTCCACTAGTCCTCGTCGGTCTAGCTTCAACCAGTATGGAACGCTCCTCTACCACTCAAAAACCTCCGAAGAGGTTTCAAAGTCCGCAGCTTCGGTATCATGCTTGAGCCCCGATACATTATCGGCCCAGAGCCACTTGACCAGTGAGCTATTACGCTTTCTTTAAAGGATGGCTGCTTCTAAGCCAACCTCCTGGCTGTCAGAGCGTCTCCAGATCCTTTCCCACTTAGCATGAATTTTGGGACCTTAGCTGGCGGTCTGGGCTGTTTCCCTTTTGACCATGGAGCTTAGCCCCCACAGTCTGACTCCCGAAGTATGGTTCGTGGCATTCGGAGTTTCGTTGGATTCAGTAACCTGGTAGGGCCCCTAGTCCATCGAGTACTCTACAACCACGACCAACCCTTCGAGGCTAGCCCTAAAGCTATTTCGAGGAGAACGGGCTATCACGGAGTTTGATTAGCCTTTCACCCCTACCCTCAGCTCATCCAAACCGTTTTCAACCGATACTGGTTCGGGCCTCCGCCCGGTGTT
>CAMYKY010000015.1:65000-80502 GCA_947259165.1 uncultured Acidobacteriota bacterium
CTTCACGCGGCGTTGCTTGTTCAGGGTTTCCCCCATTGACAAAAATTCCCCACTGCTGCCTCCCGTAGGAGTCTGGGCCGTGTCTCAGTCCCAGTGTGACCGTCCGCCCTCTCAGGCCGGCTACCAATCGTAGCCATGGTGAGCCGTTACCTCACCATCAAGCTAATTGGCCGCGGGCTCCTCCTCAGGCGCCAGGCCCCGAAGGGTCCCCAGCTTTGATTTCCAATACTTATGTATCGAGAATGTCATGCGGAATTAGCCCAGGTTTCCCTGAGTTATTCCCCACCCGAGGGCAGATTACCCACGTGTTACTCACCCGTCCGCCGCTTTACTTGGGAACCGAAGTCCCCTTTCTCGCTCGACTTGCATGTGTTAGGCACGCCGCCAGCGTTGATTCTGAGCCAGGATCAAACTCTCGAGTTAAAAACGTTTCCGACACCGCCTTCACCCTTACGGGCTACTGCGACGCCGAATCTCGAAAGGCCTCAAAGTCCTGACGACTTCGAAGCTTTAAGCTCATTGAATACTTTCGCTAGACTTGGACTCGCTCTACCTAGTTTTCAAAGAACATGCCCCCGTGGGGCAATTTGCGATATTATCAATCGAGTCACTCGTCGTCAAGGGAAATGTGTGACGAAAGCGATAGTTACGACGCAAATCTTCACGCGGTGACAGGGGATGATGATCGGGATCGAGTTGGCGCCGCAGGCATTCCCTAGTGTGACGTCCCGAGCTCTCGCGTCAGCTCGCCGTAGGTACGAGTCTCGCCAAAGGGAATCGCGCTCATCGCGGCACAGACACGCTGCTGGAACGGCACGCCGAGAGGCTATAGGGGAAGCTCGAAGACCCGTCGTTTTCCCGCGAAGTATTCGGTTCACCGCGTCCCGCTAACAGCGGCGTCGAGGGCTCCCGTGGAGAAGGCGTTCCAAAGAAGGCGCGCAATTTTCTCGTTCTGCTCGACGAGTCCCAGTCGACCGAGCGGGGTTTCGATGCTGGCGAGAATCATCCTAATTCGCCGAGCATCCACGGTTTCCAGCGGCGTCCGTAGCGCAGACGCGGTATCGCTCGGCGGTCACTGGTAGTTCGGCCCGGAACAAGGCTCCTCCGTACCACGCCATCGGTGTCTCCCGCTCTCGACCACCAGATCTCCATACGCCGACGATCTCCCGAAAATCGTGCGGCATGACCGGCGTCTTCCAATCGTGCACCCGTGCCCGAACGGCGCCCGAGTCTTCGTCGACCAGGTCGACGACCGGCGGCGCCGAATCCCCCCGCTATTCGTCATGTTGTTGCCGGGCCCCCAATCAGCGAGAACGAGGTCGAGATCACCGTCACCGTCCATATCACCAACCTCGAGATCCCCAACGCTGGCCGGGCGCTGCGGGAGGTGCGTTTCCGTGACCTCATCGAAACTCGGCCCGACAAACAAACGGCTCTGCGTCTGATACGTGGTTCCGACGAGGATGTCAGTATGCCCGTCACCGGTGACATCGCGCACCCGGATAACGCGTGCAATGTCCGGTTCTCCCGGGAGCTGCATCTCTTCGAACCGCCCGCCCCGATTCAAAAACATGCGATTGCGCTCGGGCTCTCCCGGCTCCGAGTAGTCACCACCGTTCGCGAACAACAAATCCACGCGCCCGTCACCGTCGACATCGGCGAGCTCGACGTAGTTGGTCCACTCTGCCGTTTCAAAGAGCACGCGATCGGTGACGTCTTCCCAAAGCACGTTCTGGGCAGCGAGTAGAAGCAGAGCAAGCTTCAAGGGGTTGGAGGCTATCCGCAAATTGCTCACAGAACAACCGGACCCCCACTGGGAGTTTCGACCTTGTCGAGTTCGGGCGATCTGAAATCGCGTGATGTGTTGTGGCGGTGCGGTCCTGTCGTGCCGTATCCTTGTTGTGTGGAGGATCTAAACCTGGGGCCCGTGACCGATTTTCTCGCCGGCGAGCCGACAAAGGGGGTCGTGTCCGCTTACCTCTTCGGCAGCCATGCAGAGGGGCGCGCCCACCGAGAAAGTGACGTCGATATCGGTGTTCTTCTGCATCACGAACAATACTCTACGGCTCGGGAGCGTTTCGACGCTCGATTGGACCTGATCGGAGCAATTGGCAATATCCTCGGACGCAATGACGTGGACCTCGTCGTACTGAACGACGCTCCGCCCGAGCTCGGAGCCCGCATCGTCACTGAGGGAAACCGGATCTTTTGCTCAGACGAAGATGCGGACCACGCGTTCGTACGCGATATCCAGCTCCGCGCCGCCGACCTCGCTCCCTTTCTCGAGCGGATGCGCCGCATCAAGCTCGAAGCCATGAAGCGATGACGCGATGACTTATCTCGTCGAGCGTCTCGCGGAGCTCCGTCGTCATCTCGTTCACCTAAAGGAGATTCGACCCAAAGTATCCGACCGCTCAGCGCTCGAAAAGGATCTTTCTCTCAAAAACGATGTCTTGTTCTCGTTGCTAGCCGTTTGCCAGCTCGTCATCGACATCGCAGGGGAATTGTCAGCGGCGCGGAGCGAGCGCTTCAGCGATTACACCGAGGCGATCCGAGCTCTCGGTGTGGACGATCGTTTCTCGGCGGAACTCGTGCGCAAGCTCGAACGCCTTCCCGGGTTCCGAAACGTGCTCGTGCACGAGTACGTAGCTCTCGACCTAGACCGCGTTATCGAGGCACTCGACGATCTCGAGCCAGTCGAAGAGTTCTTCGAGATCGTGCGAAGCGCTCAGTGAGGGACTCGGGCGTCTAACTCTGCGCCAAGATTGAGCACGACGCGAAGCTCGACGCGGCCGGTGCTTTCGTTTCGGATCATTAGAGACTTCCGACCATCCAGTGAAACGTCGTAGCCCGCGTGGGCGCCATGTACGGCACCGTTCCCATCACCGCGCCTTCTTGCGTGAGCGGCTTGGCCGCGGTCGGTGCCGCGGAGCCAACTTCGACGGGAACGCTCTGCAGTTTCGCGAGACCAAAGTCCGTGAGCTTCACGCCGGCTTTCGTGATCATGATGTTGCCGGGCTTTGGGTCACGATGGACGATACCGCCTCGATGCGCCGCATCGAGTGCTTCCGCGATCTGCGCTGCGTAGCGAAGCACTTCGTCCAACGGCAACGCGCCGCGCGCCAATCGATCCGCTAGCGTCTCGCCCTCGAGATGCTCCATGACGAGGAAGTCGATCCCGTTCTCGCTGCCGATATCGTGGAGTGTGCAGATGTGAGCGTGGTTCAGTTGCGAGACCGCTTTGGCTTCACGCTCCAACCGCTCGCGGCGTGCCGGATCGTCCGAGAGATGCTCGGGCAAAACTTTGATGGCGACCAAGCGTTCGAGCCGCGTATCCCGCGCTTTGTAGACCTCACCCATGCCGCCGGCGCCGAGCGGGCCCACGATCTCGTAATGGCCGAGGCACGATCCGGCGGGTAGCGACATGCTACTTGAGAGAGACCTTGAGAAAACGGCGTTTACCGACCTTGAGGACGAAGTCCCCCGGGCCCGAGATCTCGCGGTCTTCAGCAACTTTATCGCCGTCGATCGAGACCGCGCCTTGGTGGATGAGGCGCCGGGCTTCGTTCCTCGACGCGGCCAGGCTCACGTCGGCCATCAATCGCGACAGCAAGATCGGCTCGACGCCGCCGCGGTGCTGTGGCATCTCGTCTGGGACTTCTTTGTTGCGGATCACCGAGTCGAAGTGCAGCTGGGCGGCGGCCGCGTCGGCCTTCGAGTGGAAGTCAGCGATGATGCGCCTCGCGAGATCCATTTTGGCGCGCATCGGGTTGCCTTCGACCTTCACCGCCTCGATCTCTTTCACGCTCATGTCCGTTAGGAGCTCGTAGTACTTCCACATGAGCTCGTCGGAGATCGACATGAGCTTGCCGAACATCTGGTTCGGAGCTTCGGTGATACCGACATAGTTGTCGAGGCTTTTCGACATCTTTTCGACGCCGTCCAGGCCCTCGAGAAGGGGAGTGGTAAGCACGACCTGAGGCTCGAGGTCGTAGGCGCGCATGATGTCGCGGCCGACGAGGAGGTTGAAGAGCTGGTCGGTGCCGCCGAGCTCGAAATCGGCTTTCAGAAACACCGAGTCGTAGGCTTGCGCGAGCGGGTAGAGGAACTCGTGAATCGCGATCGGCTGCTCCGCCGCGTAGCGTTTCTTGAAATCGTCGCGCTCGAGCATGCGGGCCACGTTGTAGCGGGCGGCGAGACGAATGAAGCCTTCGCTACCGAGCTCGCCGAGCCATCGGCTATTGAAATCGATGATGGTCTTGTCCGGGTCGAGAATCTTGAAGACCTGCTCTTTGTAGGTCTCGGCGTTCTTGTTGATCTCTTCGCGCGTCAGCTGGGGACGGGTTTTCGACTTGCCGGTCGGGTCGCCGATGAGGCCGGTGAAGTCACCGATCAAGAACACCACATCCGCTCCGAGGTCCTGGAAGTGCTTCATCTTCCGCATCAGGACCGTGTGGCCGAGATGGATGTCGGGAGCGGAGGGGTCAAAGCCGACTTTGACCTTCAGCTTTTTCCCGGACTCGAGTTTCTTCTTCAGTCCTTCGGCAGGGACGACATCGACGGCGCCCTTGGTCAGGTATGCGACTTGTTCGTCGGTCGTCATATAGCAACGACTTTTCGTTCGTCGACGCGCATTTCTCCGTCGAGGACCATCTGAATTGCTTGTGGGTA
The DNA here is from genome assembly GCA_947259165.1 of uncultured Acidobacteriota bacterium. Classification (GTDB taxonomy): domain Bacteria; phylum Acidobacteriota; class Vicinamibacteria; order Marinacidobacterales; family SMYC01; genus CAMYKY01. Next base: position 69,672 of record CAMYKY010000015.1, read on the forward strand.
GAGCTTGTGCTCCTGCTCGAGGATCCGTGCCGAGAGCGATTCTTCCGTGTCTCCCTCTTCGACCGGCACCGGGGCCTGCAGCAGGATCGGGCCGTGGTCGAGCTCTTCGTCGACGACGTGGACCGTGCACCCGCTCACCTTGACGCCGTATTCGAGTGCTTGCCGTTGCGCGTGAAGACCGACAAATGCCGGCAGGAGCGACGGATGAATATTCAGGATACGACCCGGAAACGCACGCACGAGGACAGGGGACAAGAGTCGCATGAAGCCAGCGAGGCAGACAACATCGACGTCATACTCTTTCAGTCGGGCGAGAACGGCCTCGTCGAACGCCTCGCGGGAGTCGTAGTCTTTATGAGGAAGCACAACGGCTTGCACACCAGCCTTCGCGGCGCGCTCGAGTCCCTGAGCCTCAGCCTTATTGCTGACAACCACGCCGACGCGCGCGTCGAGACTCCCCTCGGCGATCGCGTTCAGGATCGCCTGCAGGTTCGAGCCGCGTCCCGAGATCAAGACACCGAGCGTGCGGCTCACAAAGAACCCTCGTAGGTGACGTCACTTCCGGCGACGACTTCACCAATTTCCCAGGCGTCGTCTAGCTCGGGGTCGTCTTTCAAGATCACCACCATGCCGACGCCCATGTTGAACGCGCGCAGCATCTCGGCCTCGGCGACGTTTCCTTTATCCATCAAGTACCGGAAGACGGGAAGCGGGCGCAACGCTCCGAGGTCGACACGGACGCCGCAACCCGCGGGGAGGACTCGGGGGATGTTATCGGTAAGGCCGCCACCGGTGATGTGTGCGAGCGCGTGGATGGAGCCGGAGTCGAGCAAGGGCTCGAGGTCCGGGAGGTAGCAACGATGTCGCGCGAGGAGGATGTCGGCCACGGTTCCACCGATGGCGTCGACATGGCTCGTCGGCTCGAGGCCTTCCTGTTCAAAGAAAATTTTCCGAGCCAGCGAGTACCCGTTCGTGTGCAGCCCCCAAGAGGGAAGCGCCCAAAGTCGGTCGCCCGGCTTTGCCGCTGAACCATCGATGATGCGGTCTTCTTCGACAACCCCAATAATGGTCCCGGCGACGTCGTATTCGCCCGAAGTGTAGAAACCCGGCATCTCGGCAGTCTCACCGCCCAAAAGAGAGAGCTTGAACTCGCGGCAAGCCTCCGCGATCCCAGCCACGACCGTAGCCGCGACGTCGCCATCGAGTTTTCCCATCGCGAGATAGTCGAGAAAGAAGAGGGGACGCGCGCCCTGCACGAGGATGTCGTTGATACAGTGCGAGACGAGGTCGTAGCCGACGCCTTGATGGCGACCCGTCGCGAAGGCGATCTTGAGCTTCGTCCCCACGCCGTCCGTGCTCGCGACGAGAACGGGCCGCTTGTAGCGGTCGGTATCGAGTCGGAACAGCCCGCCGAAGCTTCCGATATCGGAGAGGGTTCCGGGCTGGTACGTCGAGCGAGCTTCTTCGCGCACCTTGCCCAGGGCTTTGGTAGCTGCGTCGATATCGACGCCTGCAGATCGGTAGTCCACGGTCAGCTATTATAAGGCCCATGCTCTCTGTCGTTCTCATTACTCAGGACGCGGTACATCTATTAAGGAAAACGCTCGAGGCGGTTTCGTGGGCCGATCGGATCCTGGTCGTGGATTCCGGCTCGACCGACGGCACCCGGGAGCTTGCCGCGGAGATGGGCGCGAAGGTGCTGCTCCAGACTGATTGGAAAGGCTACGGCTTCCAGAAGCGCTACGCGCTGTCAAAAGCGGAGGGCGATTGGATTCTTTTCCTCGATGCGGATGAAGTCGTGGACGAGGAGCTCGCGAAAGCAATACAGCGGGCCACCCAAAGCGATGGCGGCGCAGCCGGGTACTCCATGCTGCGGGTGAACTACTTCTGCGGGGACCGACTGCGATTCGGAAACGGCCGCCCCGACTATGTCGATCGTCTGTTCAAGCGAGAGAAGGGAAGCATTTCTGACCACCGCGTTCACGAGCACGTGATCGTCGACGGTCCCGTCGAGCGACTCCGAGGCGAGCTACATCACTATACGACCGAGTCCATCACCCATCGCGTACAAAAAAACGATGAGTACGCCACCACGGCGGCGGAAGAGTTGCATCGGCAAGGGAAGCGAGCATCGATGCTGCAGTTATTGTTTCTGATGCCGCTTTCGATTTTTCGGGACCTCGTGCTCAAGTTAGGGATCCTCGACGGCAAGAACGGCGTCATCGTGGCCGTGACCGGCGCGTTCTATGCGTTCAGCAAGTACGCCAAGTTGTGGGAGCTTCAGAAGAAATCCTCCTGAGCTTCGATCAAGACGCCAGCCTCCGCCGTATGGCTTCGAGCACATCGTCGACTTCGATCGACGTCATGCATACCTCGTCGTAACCCGGGCAGCGGTGTTTGTAGCACGGGCCGCAAGGAACGTTCTTCCACACGACTTCGTCACCCGCGCCGAAAGGGCCGTTTCTCGCGGGGTCAGTGGGTCCAAAGATCCCCACGACGGGAACGCCGGACGCAGAGGCCAGGTGCATCGGGCCAGTATCACCGCTGACGAAAAGACGGGCGCGCCGGATGTAGGGAATGACGTCGCGAACACCTGTGGGCGGCGCGAGCTTCGCGCTCTCACCCGCGATCTCCACGATGCGCCGCGCGGCGTCTTCTTCGCCAGGTCCCCAGATAATGAGAGAGGGAAGATTCCATTCTTTCGCGATCGCGATCGCGATGGCTGCGAACTTTTCAGGATCCCATCGCTTCGTCACCCAACTCGCGCCGGGATTCAGGATCGCATAGTCGGACAATCCGAGGGACTCGAGTTTCTCTTTGGCCAACTCGTCCATCTCGTCGGGAACAACGATAGGAAACTTACGCTCGTCGGTCTCGATCCCGACGGCGGTAACAAGACGCAGGTGCCGATCGATGACATGATGGGGCGTACCGTTGACGCTCATCTGTTCCGAATAGAAAACGCTCGCGGCTTTTTCTTTGATCGCGCTCGTGGCGAAACCGATATGGCGATCGCTTTTTGCCAGCCGGGCGGCGACGGCCGACTTGATCGTGCCTTGAAAGTCGAAAACGACGTCGTAGTCTCGTTTGCGAATCTCGCGGACGCTGGTCGCAATCGCCTTCCACGTGGCGGGCGCGAACAAACACTTGCGCCAGGCGAACGTGTCGACTTCGACAAGCTCGTTGATGTCGGGATTCGACAACAACACATCGCGATGACGAGTTTCCACGAGCCAGTCGATGGTCGCGTCGGGGAAGCGCCGCCTGAGCGCGGAGAGTACTGGCAGCGTGTGAACCAGGTCCCCGATGGAGCTCAGGCGAACCACGAGGATGCGCATGGGTACCGAAACGAAAGCGTAGCTTTCACCTAGGGTGAAAGCAAACTACAGACGCTTTTCCGCTTTTTTGATTTGCTCAGCAATGGCGCGCGGGGAGACGCCGCCTTCGGTGTCGCGGCGCGCGGCCGACGCTCGGTAGTCCCACACTTCGGAAACCGCTTCGTCGAACTCGGGTGAGAACTCGCGGAGCTCGTCGAGCGCGAGCTCCGCCGGCGGTACCCCTTTCTCGGCGGCGCGGGCGAGCACCTGACCCACGATCCCATGAGCATTTCGGAAGGGAATGCCTTTGCGGACCAAATACTCGGCGAGGTCCGTCGCGAGCAGGTCCGGGGACAGCGCGGCGGCCATATTCTCGCGGTTCACGACGAGCGTTTTGATGACGCCGTCCATCACCGGAAGCACCATCGCCAATGTGTCCAGGGTGTCGAAGGCGGGCTCTTTGTCCTCTTGAAGGTCCCGTTGATAGCCAGTGGCAATGCCTTTCACGGTCGTCAAAAGCGCCATCAGATTGCCGACGAGTCTTCCCGACTTGCCGCGGATGAGCTCGAGGCTGTCCGGGTTGCGTTTTTGCGGCATGAGACTCGAGCCGGTCGCATAGCTTTCATCGATGCTGACGAAGCCGTACTCGGCGCCCGACCAGAGGATGAGGTCTTCGGCCATGCGGGAGAGATTCGTCCCTAAAATGGCGCCGGCGGAGAGAAACTCGAGGATGTAGTCTCGCGATGAGATCGCGTCGATGCTGTTCGGCAGCACGTGATCGAAACCGAGCTCTTCGGCAAGTCGCTGGCGGTTCACCCCAAACGGATTTCCCGCGAGGGCGCCGGCGCCGAGAGCGAGGCCAAGTGCTCGCGTGCGCGCCGCTTTCAGGCGCTCGCGATCGCGGTCGAGGGCCCAGAAATACGCGAGCAAGTACTGCGCATACACCACCGGCTGGCCGCGGCGCAGGTGCGTGTAGCCGGGGAGGATCGCATCCTGACTGGCGCGCGCCTGTTGGAGAAGGCTCGCCTGGAGCTTCTCGATGTCGCCGACGCGAGCTTCGATCGCACTCGCCAGGTAAAGCCGCATCTCGGTGACAGCGAGATCGTTGCGGCTTCTCCCCGTCGGGACCTTCGCGGCGACCTCCGGATCTTCGATGGCTTCGCCGAGCATACGCTCAACGGCGGTGTGGATATCCTCGTCCTCGAGAGGCGGGTTCTCGCGAAGCTTTTCCTCGACGCGGTCGAGCCCGCTCAGAATAGTTTGAAGCTCACCGTCGCTGAGCACCCCGACGGCCTGCAGCTCACGCGAGTAGGCACGATTGATCCGCACGTCCTCGAATGCGAGCCGCCGGTCGAAATCGATAGAGCTACCCAGAAGCTCGAGCTCTGGCGCCGTGGGTTTTTTGAATCGTCCACCCCAGAGTTTCATCCGCGCCTGCTCGTTTGCCACTTTTCGAGCATCGGGGATGTCCCCTTGCTTTGCTTGTGAGTCAGGTTCCGGATCTTTTGCGACAGACCAAAGAGCCGAATGAATCCCTCCGCGTCCGATTGCTGGTACACATCGTCTTCGCCAAACGTCGCGAACTGCTCGGAGTACAGGCTGTACGGTGAACGGCGTCCGACCGCCGAAGCAGAACCCTTGAACAACTGGACGAGGACGTCGCCCGTCACCGTCTCCTGAGTCGACTCAACGAAAGCGTCAATGGCTTCCCGCAGCGGCGAGAACCACTGACCGTCGTAGACAATCTCGGAGTACTTGTTGGCCACGTTCGCCTTGTAGTGCGATATCTCGCGGTCGAGCGTGACACTTTCGAGAGACTGATGGGCTTCCCACAGGATCGTTCCGCCCGGTGTTTCGTACACGCCCCTCGACTTCATCCCGACGAGACGATTCTCGACGATATCGGCGCGTCCGACGCCGTGCTCCCCGCCAAGCTCGTTGAGCTTTTCGAGAAGCGCGACGGGCTCGAGTTTTTTGCCGTTCACCGAAACCGGTGTTCCGCGCTCGAAGCCGATCTCGACGAACTCGGGTTGGTCGGGTGCGTCCGTCGGTGATTTCGTCAACTGATAGAGATTCTCGGGTGGAGGAGTCCACGGGTCTTCGAGAACTCCGCCTTCGTGACTGAGGTGAAGAAGATTCTGGTCGCGGCTATAGATGTTCTCTTTGCTCTGCGCCACGGGAATGTTGTGCTTCTCCGCGTAGTCGAGAGCGTCTTCGCGCGAGCGGATATTCCATTCGCGCCAAGGAGCAATGACCTTGAGCTCGGGAGCGAGCGCTTGGAAGGTTAGCTCGAAGCGAACTTGATCATTGCCCTTGCCGGTACATCCGTGAGCGACGTACTCGGCACCCTCGTCGAGGGCGATCTCAACCTGGCGCTTGGCGATGATCGGCCGAGCCAGCGACGTGCCGAGCAGGTAGCGGCCTTCGTACTTGGCGCCGGCGCGTAGACAGGGAAACACGTAGTCGCGCACGAACTCGGTACGCAGGTCCTCAACAAAGGTCTTGGTGGCGCCAATCGAGGCGCCTTTCTTGGCGGCAGCTTCGAGATCCTCGCCCTGCCCCACGTCGGCGAGCACCGCGATGACCTCGCAGTCATAGTTCTCTTTGAGCCAGGGGACGATCACCGACGTATCGAGCCCACCCGAATAAGCCAACACCACTTTCTTGTCACTCATAATGATTCATTTATAACGCATAAATATGCACAACAGCAAATCCAAATCCCGATCGCCGCATGCGCGTTCTCCGAAGAGAAAGTTACTTCAGTTGACCGCCCGTTGGCCACACCGAAAGAAGCCAGCTCACCGCCAGGTAGGTACCGAAGCTGATGAGTAAGACCACAACCGTTAACCGGATCACGATTCGCGTCCCTCCTTTCTGTTCCGGCCACCTCCCCGGCGGCTGGCTTCAACCCTTTTCTATTGAACGATCCGTGCCAAATCGTCACATTCCAACAACTCGTTGCGAAACATACAATTACAAGCCTCAGCCCCTCATGAGATATTGCGAATATCTCTCAAACATGAGAAAATTTCGCACTCGTCATGGGCGCAACGGTTCTCATCCTGAACCCTCCTTCCGGAGAGCTCCGCGACTTGGCAGCGGCGCTCCACGGAGCGCTCGGCGATAGCGGTACGGTCGCGATCGTCGAGAGCGCACGGAGTCTCACGAACCGCCTGAAACGGCCACTGCCCGAGCTCGTCGTCCTCGACGTCGATATCGGCGACGGGAATGAAGACGGCGCCGCGATCCTCGAACGGGTGAGAAAGCGCCACGACCGCATTCCGATCCTGGCCGTGAGCGACGGCGAGAACGCGCGCGCAGGCGCCGAAGCCCTTCAAAGAGGCGCGAGCGAATTCCTGGTACGAAAACCACCTCTCGATGAGCGCGTCGAGCTAGTGCTCCTGAAGCTCAGGGCGATTCGACGTTGGATCAACCAGACCGAGACGCTCGAGCAGGAGGCGGCGAGATTCCACGAGAAAGAAGACATCCGCTACCACATCGTCGGCGAGTCACCCCAGATGAAGGAAGTCGTGCGCCGCATCGGACGGGTGGCCAAAGTCCCGCGACCCGTGCTCATTGTCGGCGAACGGGGTACCGGCAAAGAGCTCATCGCTCGTGCCATCCACCGTGAAGGGAGCTTCGCAAGGGGCCCGTTCGTCGCCGTCAACTGCGCGGCCCTACCCGACACGCTACTCGAAAGCGAGCTCTTTGGTCACGAGAAGGGCGCGTTCACCGGAGCAGCGCACGCTACGGAAGGGAAGTTCGAGCAAGCGAGCGGCGGCACGCTCTTTCTCGACGAGATCGGCAACATGTCGCTGCCGTTCCAGCAGAAGATCCTCCGAGTCGTCGAGTACCGCCGTTTCACTCGCGTCGGCGGGAAAGACGAGATTCAAGTCCAAACTCGAATCGTCGCTGCGACGAACGCTGACTTAAAAGAGAGAATGCGCAAGGGACACTTTCTGCCCGATCTCCACGACCGCCTCGCCTTCGAGGAGATTCGCGTGCCGCCGCTGCGCAACCGAGAAGGGGAGATCGAGATCCTCGCGCAGTTCTTCCTCAATCAATTCATGCAGGAAGTCCCGGCTTTTGGGGGCAAGCAGCTCTCCCGAACCGCCATCGAGCTTCTCTATAGCTACGATTTTCCCGGAAACGTACGTGAGCTAAAAAACATCATCGAGCGCGCCGTTTATCGCGACACGACCAACGAGCTCACACCCGAGGATATTGGCCTGCTCGGCGACCCCGGCTTCCAGGCGATGGGCGGAAGCTTCGAGGACAAAGTAACCGCGTTCGAGCGCCAACTTCTCGCGGACGCGCTCCGAACAGCGGGCGGCAACCGCGCCCAAGCCGCGCGCAGCCTGGGACTTCGCTACCACCAACTCCGTCACTTGCTAAAAAAACACGGTCTCGACGACGAGTCGTAGGTCTTAGTCACCACGCTTCACAAACCGGTCCAGCGAAAACTTGCCTCCACCCAGGAAAATCAACGCGACGAAGATCAGCATGTAGGTCGCAGCTCGCTCGGGATTTCCCCAGCTTTCGACGACGTCCTCCGGCGGAGTCAACGTACCGAGCCACACGAGGATGTGTTGGAACAAACGGTGTCGAAAAAAAGCCGCCACGAACATCGTAAACGCCGCGAAGCTAGCCGCGATGCGGGTGCCGATGCCGAGCGCGATGCAAAGACCTCCGACAAACTCCGTGAGCGCGGCAATCCAGGCGAACGCCAGGGGCATGGGGAAGCCAAGCGCCTCGACGCCCGCGAGGAAACCTCCGCCGTTTCCCGAGCTGAGCATCGAGACCTTCTGCCAGCCGTGCGCAAAGGCAAGACCGAAACCCGCAAGGCGCAAAATGAGAAGAGCAATGTCTTTCGTCATGTACCCGCGTCAACTCCGTTTCAGATTGGGGGACAGCATCAGCTCGGGATTCTAGTCCAGCCGACTCACGGGTGCTAGACTTCTTTCACCACAGAGATACGGAGCCCGTGACTCCGTGGTGAAAAAAAATGCGCGAACTGGAAGGATGGGGACTCGACGGCGACAAGGTCATCAAAGAGACCTATCTCACCCGGAAGCCCGCGCCGCGGAGCCACTGGGTCGCACTGGCGAGCGTCGCGTTCCTGTTTACGACGTCGCTCATCTACTGGAGCGACCCGTTCGGGGTCGCCTCACTGCTACCGGCGAGTCGCGAAAGCGTTTTCTTTCACGGGGAGTACTGGCGACTCGGCACGTCGATGCTCGTCCATGCCGACTTCCAGCACTTTCTATCGAACAGCGTCGTGCTCGGTGTCCTCGCGTTTCTGCTCTACGGATACTACGGTACGGCCGTCTATCCAGGATGGACGCTCGTCTTCGGCGCGATGGTCACAGGATTCGCGCTGCGCACCTACCCCGCACAGACTTCGCTCGTCGGTGCGTCTGGAATGGTCTACTTGATGGCCGGCTTCTGGTTGGCGCTCTACCTACTGTTGGAGCGGCGTTCGAGTATCGGCAAGCGTCTCATCCGCGCCATGGGCTTCGGTGTAATTGTGCTCGTTCCCACCGCGTTCGAGCCTGCCGTGAGTTATCGTACGCACCTCATTGGGTTTCTCGTCGGCGTCGGTATGGCGATCGCATACTTCCTGAAGCACAAAGAAAAACTCCGCGCCGCCGAGCGCGTTGCCTACGAGTAGGACCGCAACCCGTTCGCGATTCCGATTCCCAACTGAAACTTATGGCTCATTGTCATCGCGTTCCTGAATCCCTCGGCCGCTATAAGCCAACGCCATCGCGCGTTCGGTGACTTTGGCGTAGAGCCGTTCGAGCGAGCCCCGAATCTCCGGGTGCGGCTGCCAAAACGATGGGACACCAAGGCGTTTGAGAAGCGACGCCGAAACAGCGGGAGGTCCGACCGAAAACGATACCGTATCGATACTCTCACCCATCTTCCAGTAATCGGCGACCGAGTCCTCGAGGCTTTTGATCGACGTAAGATCGACGGAGCGTCCGGTGGCTCCCGCAGCGCGCTGCTGGCGCAACTCGCGCAAAATGCGCCCTCGGCCCCGTCCGCGCCATTCGAACAACAAGAACGGGTCGGCGTCGAGTTTTTCGGCGAGCACATAGTGGATTGCAACGATGTGCTTGCAGGGCACGACCTCATCCGCACACGAGCAGTTCATCGTCAGCTCACCGGGCGAGGTCGGAAACAGCGACAAGCCGACACTCGAGAATGCTTCTTCGATGTTCTCCGGCATTTCGTCGGCAAGGAGTTTCGCCGAGAACGACGCTTGCGACGACAGTGCACGGATCGCCTCGTGCCACTCGTCGTCGGCGAACACGTCGATTCCGATCTCCACGTGGTAGGGCTCGTAGCGCGATCCTTGAACGTCAGCGCTCACCAAGCCCGCATCGATCGCGAGAGAGAAGACTCGCTCGGCCCGCGCGTAGCTTTTGCCTCGCTCCAGGCGCCTGGCAACGCCAATCGATTCCATGACGGCCCACCAACGCTCGGACCACCAACGCCGGTCGTCTTGGATCTCGTTCGTCGTGGTCATATCAGGTCTCGATCGCCTCGGTGCGAAGCTCGAATAGATCCCGCAAGCTGTCCGTCGTGAGCTCGGTCAGCCAGCCCTCTCCCGACCGGATGACCGCGTCGGCGAGCTCTTTTTTGCGCTCGGCCAATTCGTCGACACGTTCCTCGATGGTACCCGCACAGATGAACTTGTAGACCGCCACCGATCGGGTTTGTCCGATCCGGAAAGCGCGGTCGGTAGCCTGATCTTCTACCGCCGGATTCCACCAGCGGTCGAAGTGAAACACGTGGCGGGCCTGAGTGAGATTCAAACCGAATCCGCCTGCTTTCAGCGACAGCACGAAGATGGGCGGGCCGGAAGGATCTTCTTGAAACTCGGTGATCATGCGCTCGCGCTCGGCGGACGGCACCGCACCGTGGAGAAACGACACGTCGACGGCGAGCATTTCGCGCACGTGCCGCTCGATCAGCTTTCCCATCTTCGCGTATTGCGTGAACACGAGCGCTCGGTCGCCTTCGGCCAGAACTTCTTCCAACATTTCCGTCAAGCGGGTGAGTTTTCCCGATCGCTCAATGAGCGAGCTCCCGTCGCCGAGAAAATGCGCGGGGTGATTACAAATCTGCTTTAGACGCGTCAGCGCCGCAAGAACTTCCCCTTTCCGTCCAATCCCGTCCGAAGCTTCGATCCGCTCCAAACTGTCCTGTACAACGGCCTGGTAGAGCGTGCCCTGCTCTTGGGTCAGGGTGCAGTAGACCTTCATCTCGTTCTTGGACGGCAGGTCTTTGATCACAGTCGGGTCGGTTTTCACGCGACGGAGCACGAACGGCTCAACGAGACGACGCAGCTCGTCGGTCGCCACTGAGTCCCGGTAGCGTTCGATCGGAAGCGCGTAGTTGCGGCGGAACGAGGCTTCGGACCCCAAATAGCCAGGGTTGAGAAACTCCATGATCGACCAGAGCTCTTGCAGGCGGTTTTCGACGGGCGTGCCGGTGAGGGCGAT
>CAMYKY010000015.1:80531-90391 GCA_947259165.1 uncultured Acidobacteriota bacterium
TTCTTGATGTTTTGTGCCTCGTCGAGTACGAGCGCGCCCCACTCCACGGTTTCGAGCTGCTCCAAATCCCGGTGCGCGAGGCTGTATGTCGAGACGACCAGATGATGACGATTCGCCTCTCGTTTGAACTCGTCGCCCTCGTGTCGGTCGAGTCCGTGGTGGATGAGCACGTCGAGGCTCGGCGCGAACCTTTCGGCCTCTTTGCGCCAGTTGCCGACGACCGACGTCGGGCAAATGAGCAACACCGGTTTATCGAGCGTGCCCGCTTCCTGGAGATGGAGCATCAGTGCCAGGACCTGAATGGTTTTACCAAGGCCCATATCGTCGGCAAGACACGCGCCGAGCCGGAACTGCCCAAGAAACAATAGCCAGGACAAACCTTGAACTTGATAGGGTCTCAGGGTTCCGTGAAACGTCTTCGGCGGCTCAATGTCCGGAAGGGCATTTTGCCCGGCCAGCATCGATAGTAGCGAGTCAACCCATCCGGTCGCGCGCAAATCCGTCACCGGGATCCTGCGGTCGCCGAGGCGGCCCAGCTTGAGCTGAAGAACGTCGCCGAGGGTCATTTCGGGAACCGCGGGGCGCGAGTCGATCGCGCTAAGAACTTCTTGGACTCTCGCGGGAGACAGCTCAACCCACTGACCGCGCACCCGTACGAGCGGTTGCTTCATGTCCGCGAGCTCGAAAAATTCTTCCCGGGTCAGACTTTCGGAGCCGAGAGCGACTTGCCAGTCGAACTCCACTAAAGCCTCGAGGCCCAGGCGGCTGACGACACCTTTCGGTCCGTGCCCACGAGGAGACACCTGAAGGCTCAGGCCAACGCCGTGCTCGCGCTTGCCCCACCACGCGGGCACGAGAACACCGTAGCCGCTCTCACGCAACAAGAAGGCGCCTTCGATTAGGAATGAATAGGCGTCATCCAGATTTAGCGCGCACGATTCGGGCCGCGACTGTTTCAGGCTCTCTTCGAGTGGAGGGTAGAGGCCTGCAGCCCTGCCGAGGGCTTCGAGCACGAACTCATGCGGGCGTTCGAGCCGCCGCTCGAGATAGCGCCACGACGTGCCGCCGTGCTCCCAAACTCGTGCGAGCGGAACGAGCAAGCTTTCGTCATCCAATGCCTGCAGAAAGAACCGAAGCTCCCATGGATCGCGACTCCCCCGCGACGGATCAGCCACCTCTGGATCAGACTCTGGGTCTGGAGCGGGTGGAGGGTCCAGCCGGAACGCGATCCGGAAGGGCACTTCCTGCTCTTCGCGGAACTGGGCCCTCCAACTGAGAAGGTCCTCCCTCAGCTCATCGAGCGTCCTGTCTGAACCTACGAACGTCCCATCGTTTTCCAGAAGGGACGACGCAAACTGCTCACCGCTCGTTTCGACGAACCGCGGACGCAGACGGAGCCGGGACGCCGCCCGGCGGACGAACCGGTCGACGACAGCGACCACGAAATCTGAGAACAGAGCGTCCGGGGTTGGCTCGCCCGCGTTGGCGACGGCACGGCACACTGGAGGCATCGCGGCGCTCAGCGCTTCGACGCGGTCGAGCTCTTCCTCGAGCAAGGGCTCCCACCGCGCTTCGGTGACGGATTCGTTCGACACGAGCGTCGGCAGAAACCGCTGCCGTGCGATGAGCTCAAGAGCAAAGCGCGCAACTGCAGACCAGTACTTCAAGTCCGAGCCGAGGGCCAAACGGTGCGGCAAAGCCTCGTCCGAAACAGGTAACATCGCAAGCCACGCGAGAGCAGATTCGGCCGAAAGCGATACCCCCCGAATATTCCATTCCCGGAGGCGCCGCTCGGCACCGGACGGCTCGTCGCGATGGAAATGATGCTCGGGCGAAGGCAACGGAAATCCGTTTTCCGACGGAAGGATGAGGGCGATGCTGTCGGCGCCCACGTCGAACTGGGTTTCTCCGTCAGAGAGTGCTTCGAGCAGATTTTTTTCGATATCCCCGCTCGCGAGCTGATAAGGATGGTTCCCGTTCGACGACGCGGTCGGCTCGGTCGGCTCGGCCTCGGCCCAGACGAAGAACCGCTCTTTCCTGGGGAGCCAGGTCCCATGTGCGACGATCAAGTGAGCTCGATTTTCAAGAGATTTGAAACTATGAGGCGAAACTCAGCGGAACCATCAAAACCAATTCGAATTGGCGGAGAGGGTGGGATTCGAACCCACGTGCCCGGTTACTCACCGGACAAGACGCTTTCGAGGCGCCCCCGTTACGACCACTTCGGTACCTCTCCGAAACCCAATAGGCGAGCTTTAGACGTTCTCGCGGCGAAACTTAAAAAAATCCTGCAATATCTTCCTACAATCCTGCGCCAGCACACCCGACTCAATCGACAGCCGATGCGGGATCCGAAGCTCCTTCAAGTCGAACAAGGATTCAACAGCGCCGAATTTCGGCTCCGGCGCTCCATAAACCAACCTACTAACACGCGCCTGCACGATCGCGCCTACACACATCATACAAGGCTCAACGGTAACGTAAAGCGTCAAGGCACTGAGCCGGTAATTCCCAAGCTCCCGAGCCGCCTTACGCATGGCGACGATCTCGGCGTGCCCAGTCGGATCGACGGCTTGGATTGGCTGATTGAAGCCAGACGCAACAACCTCCTGGTCGTGCGCCAACACGGCTCCGATCGGAACCTCACCCAAGTGAAGCGCGTGGCGCGCTTCCTCGAGGGCAAGCCGCATCATCCGCTGCTGCGTTCCGATATCCGCTCACCTCGCTCGGTTTCGAGAATACTCGGTTCCGCGAATCTCCGCAAGGGCTCTCGTTACCCGGAATTTCCCCGGCGAGCCTCGGCCCTGCCTTGGGCCCGAGCTTGGACCCGACCCTGGACGATGTCCCAGTGACTCGCGCCGGGGCGTTCGAAGCGTGGGTCGAGGCGCTCCGGGCGCGGCACATGGAGGCGCTCACGTTCACGGAAATCCGGAAAGGTGTGGTGGCGCTTTCCAGAATTTACGTAGAGGAGCGTAACCGTATTGGCAACAACGTCTTCGACGGGGCCGGCAAACGGGCAGCGTTTGCTTGCTTCTACTCACCGCTCCACTACCTGCTCGTGCGCCACATCGTGGAGGAGCTCGGCGCCCACAATCCACCACCGAGTCGAATTGTTGATCTGGGCTGCGGTCTGATGGCTGCCAGTGCCGCTTGGGCGCACACCTGCGACCGTGAATCGAAACTCGTGGGCGTCGACCTTTCGGCGTGGGCGGTAGCGGAGGCACGCAGCAGCCTCGGGCCCTTGGGCCTGCGCGCCAAGCTCATTCAGGGGCGCATCGACAAGGCGCCCGTGCCGAGGCGCAAGGAAGCCCTGGTGGCAGCGTTCGCGGTCAACGAGCTCGCCGAAGACGCGCGGGAGAGATTGTTGCGTCGACTCGTCGACTCGAGACAACGAGGTGCCTCGGTGCTCATCATCGAGCCGATCGCCCGCCGCGCCAACCGTTGGTGGGAAGAATGGAGCAACGTTTTCACAGCTCAGGGCGGCCAGGCCGACGAGTGGCGGTTTCCTGTCGAGCTCCCACAGTTCGTGGCGGAGCTCGACCGCGCGTCCGGGTTGAACCACCGAGAGCTTTCCGGCCGTTCACTTTTTCTGTCCCCATCTCAAACTCCCTGTTGACGTGATGCTCAATTTTTAGCATATTGCTGGATATTCAGCAGGAGCGAAACGAGTCCAATGGCCAAGAAGACCTACCTCAGATTGAGCAACCGCGAACGACAGATCATGGACATTCTCTACCGCGCCGACAGCGCCACTGCGGCCGAGGTCCACGCGCAACTCGCCGACCCGCCGAGCTACTCGGCAGTACGCGCCACCCTTCGGATCCTCGAAGAGAAAGGCCAGGTCTGCCACGAGCAGGACGGCCCTCGGTACGTCTTTCGCCCCGCCATCGCACGGGAACAGGCGAAACGCACCGCGATCCGGCACTTGGTTCAAACCTTCTTTGACGGCTCGACTGAGCTTGCGGTGGCAACGCTTCTCGATGAATCCGCGTCTGAGTTGTCGAAAGACGACTTCGCACGGCTCGAAACGCTGATAGGAGAAGCGAAGCAGAAGGGAGACGGACCCCAATGATAGAGGCACTGACGTTCTCGGTTCACTCGTTCGGCGGTCTCATGGTGGTGAAATCGACCTTGCTCCTGGGTCTCGTCTTTCTCTCGAGCCTGGTCCTGCGGCGAGCCTCCGCATCGGCCCAACATTATTTATGGACAATGGCATTCGCTGCTCTGCTCACGCTCCCGGCCGTCTCGTATCTCTCAACCACGAGTCCAACCTGGCAGATCGGTATCCCGGTGCTCGATTCCGCGGACGCCGCAATCCCGATTGCGGGGCTCGACGGCGCTGAGGCG
Source organism: uncultured Acidobacteriota bacterium (assembly GCA_947259165.1). Classification (GTDB taxonomy): domain Bacteria; phylum Acidobacteriota; class Vicinamibacteria; order Marinacidobacterales; family SMYC01; genus CAMYKY01. The sequence continues at coordinate 84,879 of CAMYKY010000015.1, forward strand.
GTGGCACCCCCTCGCAACACGCAGCCGGCATCCACAGAAGCGAGCGCGCGAGCGATGATCTCGTGCTCAACGCTGGCGCCAAGCCTTCCGAGTACGCGCACGACCTGCTCGATATGGCGCGCGGCCTGAACCTCCGAGGACGGGGCGCTCCGATCTCCAGTGTCACGAAGGAACAAGAGCTTATTACAGGCTAATATCTACCCTCAATGAGCAAGAAAGCGCCGTCGGGCGCGCAAGCGGTACTTCGGGCCATCGCCGTGCTCAAAGCATTCACGCTCGAAAAGCCAGAACGCGACGTTGCCAGTCTCGCGGAAGAAACGGGCCTCAGTCGCGGGACGGTCCATCGACTCTTGGCCGCTCTCGAGAGCGAAGCCTTGGTGACACGCCATCGTTCCGAGGGTCGCCACGGTCCCTACCGTCTCGGTCCCGCGGCGACAGCGCTGGGCGTTCGCGCACTGCGCTCGAGCAAATTGCGAGAAACCGCTCACGCCGTGCTCGAACGACTAGCCGAGAAGTCTGGAGAGACCGCGACGCTCGAAGTTCTCGCCGACGGAAAGATGCTCATCCTCGATGAGGTGCTCGGCGCTCGGCTCATCGGCGCCGCGCCCTCGCTGGGAACCGCGTGGGCTCTTCACGCGACGTCGACCGGCAAAGCGATTCTTGCCGCACTTCCCGCTGCTCGCACAAGGGACCTGCTACCTGGAAAGTTGGTGCGGTTCACCGCGAGCACCATCACCAGTGGAGCCCGCCTCGATGAAGCGCTCGACGAAGTACGCGAGCGAGGCTACGCAACCGCGCTCGAGGAGATTGAAGAAGGCTACTCGGCGACCGGGGCTGTGATCCTCACACCCATGCACGAGCCATACGCCGCTTTGAGCCTCGGCGGTCCGAGCGCTCGCTTGAGCACTGGTGTCGTCGAAGAGCTCGGCGCTCTCGTGAAGTCCGGCGCGGAGGAAATCTCGGCCAAGCTGGGTTTCGAAAGCTAGGACTCCCGCCAGGTCGCGAGGCGCTTCTTCAGCTGGGCGATGTGATGGCGATCGTGCTCACACTTGCCGGCGTACTCCCGGTAGAGCGTTTCGAACGCCGCGTCCGCCGACACCTCTCCCCGCGCACGTGCCCGAAGAAGACGGTTTTCAAACGGAGCGTCCGGCGCCATATCTCCACTGGATCATGCGGTTTCGTCGGGTCTTTCGCCAAACAAAAATCACGCACGACTTGCCCTTCGGTGAGACAGCTTCTAAACTCGTCCCTTCACGGGAGGAAAATTAGCCACATGTTGAAGCGCGTCCTCGTTTCTATCATTGCGAACCACGTTCTGGTGATTGGGCTCGCGTCCGCTCAGAGCCCCGTTTTGGACCGGATTCTGCAACACGGCGAGATTCGGGTCGCCACATCCGGCGACCAGCCGCCGTTCAACGCGATCAGCAAAGATGGCCAGCTCATGGGACTCGAGATCGATTTGATCCGGGCCCTCGCCGAAGCCATGAACGTGGACCTGAACCTCACGTCCATGCCTTTTCCCAATCTCCTCCCCGCACTCCGCGACGGCAAGGTTGACATGGTGCTGTCGGGGCTTTCGATCACTCCCGAGCGAGCCCGAGAGTTCGCTTTTGTCGGCCCCTATGTGCTCTCGGGGAAATCCATCCTGACGGACAGCGAAACCCTCGTGAACATGAAGTCGCCGCGAGACCTCGACAGGTCAGGGCTGATCCTGGTCGCACTCGCCGGCTCGACGAGCGCCGAGTGGGTCGAGCGGGTGGCACCCTCAGCGACTCTTGTCACCACACAAAACTATGACGAAGCGGTAAAAATGATCTTGGCCAAACAAGCAAACGCCATGATTGCCGATATGCCCGTTTGCGTCCTCACGGTGCTCAAAAACCCGCATGCAGATCTGGCAACGCCAGCGGAGCCGTTCAGCATCGAGCCCATCGGTATCGCAATCCCCGCGAACGACCCCAGGTTCCAGAATTTGATCGAAACGTATGTCGAGGCGTTCGAATCGACCGGGGTTCTCGAAGAGCTGCGGAAAGAGTGGCTCGAAGGCGGCGACTGGGTGCTCGCGCTTCCCTAGCGAAGTGGTCGAAAGCCACCTCCCCGCCTAGAATCTGTCGTGCCTCCTCTGCGCTAGTTGGAAGCGGGCACCGCGAAGCGCAGCGAGCGCACCGTCGCCAGAGCTTCTCGCGATCTACCACCTCTTCGGCGAGCCCGCGATGACGCTGCGCTAGGTGAGGATCATCGTGCCGTCTTCGACCGCGAAGACAACGCCGGCGTCCGAGGCAGCTTCGTTCAGGGCTTCTCGGAGAATCGTCTTGACGTCCGGCCCGTTCTCGAGCCGGCGCATCAATCCTTTACCCGTTTTGTCACCGACTTTGAGCGTCAGCTCGAGCCCGCGGCGTTTGCACGAGATTTTGCGTCCGTCTTCGAGAATCTTCTTGAACGGCTTGAGGTAGGCGTCGATGTAGTTGATGCCGATGCCAGAGCCGTCGTCTTTCACCTCAGGTAACAGCTTCTCCGCGTCGACATTCTCAGGGCCGAGCTCGATGCGCATGCTCCAATACCTCTCTGAATTTCCGGATGTGATCCGGGGTGCTGCCACAACAACCCCCGAGGATACGCGCGCCGGCATCAACGAGCCCGGTCACGCCTTCCGCCATTTCGTCCGGCGTTTCTTTGTAGACGACTTTCATGTTCTCCAGGACCGGCAGCCCGGCGTTCGGCTGCGCCATGATCGGAAGGCCGCACGTGTCCCGGTAGAGCTTCACCGTCGCTGCAGCGAGCTTCATATCAACGCCGGTGCCACAATTAAGGGCAACGATGTCGGCGCCTTGCTCGACCATGAACTCGGCCGCTTGTTCGGGACTCGTGCCCATCATCGTGCGCACGTCATCACTCTCGAGCATTTTGTCGAAGGCCATCGACCCGATCACGCACGGCGCTCCCGCGGCCTTCGCCGCGCGGATTCCGATACCGAGCTCCTCGAGTGCGGTTTGGGTCTCGATAATGATGGCGTCGACACCGCCGGAGACGAGCGCGTCCGCCTGCTCTGCGAAGGCGACTTCGACCCGACTCTCGGCAATCTCGCCGTAGGGCTCGAGAAGGCCGCCGAAGGGGCCAATGTCACCGAGGACGAAAGCTGACTTGTTTCCGAAGGCTTCACGAGCGATCTCCGCAGCAGCTCGGTTGATGGCCGCTACGCGGCTGGCCTCGTCGTGGCGCTCGAGCATGATGCGCGAGCCACCAAACGTGTTCGTAATGATGCAATCCGAGCCGGCGTCGACGTAGCGTTGTTGGATGGCGAGCACTTTCTCCGGTGCGTCGAGATTCCACGCTTCACCGCAAGCGCCTGGCTCGAGACCGGCTTGCTGAAGCTGGGTTCCCATTGCTCCGTCGCTCAGGAGAATGCGATCTTTCAAAGCGTCCAACAGGCTCATGCCGTCCTCCGAAAGTCGCATCGGCAACTGCACTCTGCGCAGGTCGTGGAGTCCCCGGTGACGACCGCCAGAACCGAATTGACCGGCTTCAGCATTCCCGACGGGAGAAGCTCGACCGGAGCCTCGGGTCCGAGGAGCTTCATCAACTCGAAATGGCGTTCAACGTCCCAGCCTTTTGAGCCCGGGCTGGCGCCGACGGCTCGTACGAGGTGTTCGACGACACCCGCGGCAAAACGGTCGAGGAAGTACGCCTCGTCGACGCGATCCTCTTTCCAGAGTCGAGCGACCTCGACTTCGACTTCAGCACCGGCGGTGATCGCGACGGCATTGTGCCGGGCAAACACCCGAGGGCGTCCATTGAGCTCGTACCAAACGCTCGCTTGTTCAGCTCTTTCGATCACGGCACCTTCGAGAGCCTTTCCTGGTGGATAGCCGAGCAGTCGCGCGTACTCCTCGGTGTCAATCAACTCACCCTCACGCGCTGAAACTGGCAGCCTTCGACAAAGAATTCGAAAAACTCGGGATGAGTCTCGAGCTCAATGTGTTCGACCGTCGTCACGATCTCATTGAGCTCTGCACGAAGCGACGGCGCAAGCAATGCCTTCGACGCGCCTTCCAGCGCGGCATTGCCAACGCGCACGATTTTCTCGTCGGGGATATCCGGGATGAGACCGATACGTTTGGCCGCCTGGAGGTCGAGGTGCTTCGCAAAGCCTCCGGCCAGATAGAACCGATCGATGTCGTCGAACTCGAACCCGCAAACGTCGCGCACGATTAGGGCGCCGGCCACGTTCGCGCCCTTCGCTTGAGCGAGCTCGTTCATGTCGCTTTCGGTAAACACTATCCCCTCGGCGACTTGGAACGCATCGAGCTCGTCCTCGAATCGACCCTGGGCGTTCATGCGCTCGGTGCGCAGCAGCTCGCTCAACAGGTCCACGAGTCCGGAGCCGCAGATGCCTTCGGGCTCGCCTTCGCCGATGACGCTGGTTTTCGGTGCGCCGCTTCCGTTCAGGGTAACCCGTTCGATCGCGCCATCGAGGGCCGGCATACCGCAGACGACACCGCCACCTTCGAACGCTGGGCCTGCGGGACAAGACGCCGCGACGATGCGGTCTCGATTCCCCACGATCAGCTCGGTGTTCGTACCAATGTCCATGAGCAACGACAAGCCTGTGCTCCGATGAAGCCCGGTCGCGAGTAGTGCGGCGGCCGCGTCCGCGCCGACGTGGCTGCCAATGATCGGAAGACCGTGAACTATCGCGTCGGGATGAAAAGGAAGCCGGAGCTTGCTCGCGCGAGCGTTCAAGCTCTTCTCGTTCGTCGACTTGTAAGGCCTTTGCCCGATTGAATAGACGTCGAGTCCGAAGAACAAATCGCGCATCGTCGTGTTCGCGACCACGACCATCTCGACAATAGATTCCGGAGCCACGTTGAATCGCTCGAACGATTGCCGCAAGTAGCCGAGAAGTGTTCGCTGCAGCAGACGACCTTTGCGCGACGTGTCGTAGTGGATACGCGCCATGATGTCCGAGCCACCGAAGCGCTGTGGGTTCTCGAACGATTGCGTGGACAACAAGCGGCCCGACTCGAGGTCATAAAGACGCAGCGCGACGGTGGTCGTGCCGACATCGAGCGCGACGCCGTGCCCCGCTCTCGCCTCCACGACCATCTTGGCCAAACCGAACGCTTCGTCCACGACGCGCATCGCGCTCCGGCGCATCGTATGGCAGCGAACGATCCCGTCGCGTTCGATTCGGGTACGGCATGCCAGCCGGAACCCGTCCCCGAGATGTTCCTCCTCAGCGGTGCGAGCGCTCAGATGCTCCATTCCCGTCTCGATCTCGAGCAGGCACTCACGACACTTTCCCTGCTTGACGCACGAGGTCGGGACGCGGACGCCGATGGCCTCGGCACAGTCGAACAAGCTAGCGCCCTCCCGGACGGGCGCCTTTTTGTGGTTGACGAAGAGCGTGGTCTTCATCGCTAGTGTCCCGTCCCAGAAGTTCTGTACATAAATCTCTGGCCCTTTTGCGCGCTGGCTTCGTTGTGAATACTCGAAATACCCAGGTATGCCATCGC